>JBNMOF010000164.1:0-5031 GCA_051277175.1 Polaribacter sp. | reverse complement strand
TTTTACCCCGACCGCTTCATACATTTGTCTATACGCTTGGTATAAATCATGCATTTGAGGATTCGATTGCGCTAATTGTAATTCCATTTGCGCCATAGAAATTCTTTGAGTTTGTGAAAAGATGTTAGGATCAGCTACTGGAAGTATATCTACTTTTTCATCAAAGTCTGTTACCTTAACTTGTCTTGTAGCACCAGGAACATCATAAGGATATTCTGGTGGTAGATAAGTTTTAAATACTTCTGCTAATAATTTAAATTCTGATTTTAAACCAACGTATAATCTTTTGTGAATAGCTGACATAACACGCGATCCACGTTCCAATAACGCAACTGTAGTACCCACGGCTGCTTGTTGGTTCATATCTCCCACTTGTGCATCAGCAATGCTCGCGAATCGTTGGCCCGCTGAAACTACTACTCCCATTAATTGAAGTAACGTTTGGTCTGGTCCTTTAAATGGTAATTGCATAAACTGATCACGTATATTGCCTCCCGGAGCGTCGACATCTCTGAACTCACCCGGTTGTAAGGGTTGTGCATCATCTCTAATTCTAATTCCTCTAGTTTTAAAACCAGCAGGTAAGTTAGCTAAAGTTCCGGCATCAAGAAGTTGTCTTAGTGCTGCAGTTGCAGTTCTAGTTAGACCACCAATCATGTGAATTAAACCAAAGCCATAAAAACCTGTGCCTGGTAAAAATTTAAACTGTACAAAGTATTTTATTTTCTTTAATAGCGGATCGTCTTGATTGTAATTTCTTCTAATAGATAAAATTTCATTAGTAGCTTCTAAGATAGTTACGATGTAAGGAAGTTTAATTCCTGTAACTTCACCATCTTCACCCATGTTTTCAAATCCTTCTAAATCTAAATCAACGTGCATTTCTAAAAGAGTAAATTGATCTTGATTACCATCTTTACTAATACCTTCTAATTTTAACTCAGCATCTTTAACTTGGTTTTCTGTAACAGGTGGCTCACCAATTTCTATGTCTTTGTAAAAACCAGAAACTTGTTGTTTTCTAATTTCATTTTCTGACATTCTAAGAACATGAATAATTGCTTCTGCATCTTCTAGTGAACTTGCAGAATAAGGAACAATTAAATCATCTGCCGGTACAAATTTAGATACTGCTCTCCCAAGTAAGTCATCATAATAAATTTTCTTAAATGTTGATCCTGATAGTGGTAAATAAAAAAGCATCTGATCAAATTCAGGTTCATACTCTGGCATTTGATCCATGATTTGATAATTCATAAAATCTTTTACTCTATGTGCTTGATCTTGTTTTTCATTAGAGATGTCACCTAAAATTTGTGTTCTAACAGGACCATCGGCTGGTAATAATTCTTTGTAAGCTTGAGCTTGAAATTGTGTAACTGCTTCTGCTAGTACCGGGTGATTAACACCTGAAGCATTCTTAAAAGGTTCTGTTCTTTGCTCGTATTTAAATCCAAGTAAACTTAAACCGTCTCTGTAACTGTCTTCCCATTCACTACGAGATTGTTTGTAGTCTGTGTATTGATCAAAAAGAGTTGTACCTAACTCAGACAAATATTGTTCGTCCATTATCTCAGCTAAGTTTGAAAAATGATCGTCTGACTCTAATGCTCCGGCTGCGTTTGGATCAAAATTTATTTCTGCTCCACCATCTTCGTCCATTGTAACTTCAACATCTTCAGAAGATGTTTCTAGTTCTTCATTTGGAACTTGAATCTCTTGTTCTACAAAAGCTTCATCAGTTACTGTTTCGTTGGGTAATGTATCGTCTATTTCAGCCATATCTCTTTCCTGTTAATTAGTTCACACCTCGGAGTCAAACGATTGTATACCAAGAAAAGGCTCTAATGTAAAGCTCTGCTTAAGCTTGTTTCTATTTGCTACTCTTTTAGCTTCTTCGTCTGCTCTTTCTTGAGCTACTCGTTCGTTTACCATTTCTGTATTTACAGATTGTAGTCCTTCTCGATAAGGTTGGGAAAAATCTGTATCTAACAAAGTTTTATCTTGTGAAATTCTTTCATCTGTAACAGCTTGTCTTTCCAGAGAGTTCATTTTTAATAAATCTTGAGCATCACCTACAACAGAATTTAACATTAAAGGACTTGATAAAATTTCAGCCATTGTTTTACCTTCGTCATACATTTGTTTCATAAAATATGCTTCTAGTGGCAATGCTGCAACACCTAAAACTTTTCCAACAGATTTAGCGGCAGCTTTAATAGCACCTTTAGACATTTTTGGTGCTTCTGCTAATTGAGCTGGAAATGAACCAAGGGATATTGCTCTTGCTTTAATATCTGGTTGTAAATTTATTTTTGCTTTGTTTAAAAGCTCTATTAAAGGTTTAGCAGTACCTCTAGGTTGTTTTCCAATTTGTGCAACAATATCTGGTCCTAAAGATTTATAGTATTTATTAATTGCGGCTTTCTTTTTAGAATAAGTATCTGCTTTTCCAAAATCTGTAGTAAAACTTTTTCTTGAATATGCTTCATTTAAATTTTGATTCCCAAAAGTCATATGAACTTTAAATGGATTTTTATTAAAACCTTCTATGTGTTGAATATTAAAAACACTTTTTCTCTGCCCTGGTTTTATTTTATATAGTTTATTTAATTCACTCGTTATTCCTTCTTTATTTAAAAAAACTCTTTGTTCATATGTATTTTTAAAATTTTTAAATTCCTGTTCTCCAATTGTTTTTTCTATATCTTTAAATAAAGTATCATATGTAAACTTGTTACCATTTTTATCTATTAGAACAATTTTTTTCATGTCCGCTGTATTATATTTTTTTTTTGCTTTTACAGGAGTTTCAAATTTAAAATATGGATCTCTATTTGCTGTTTCATAAGACCTACTAACTAAGTCTTTCCATGCCATGGATTTTGCATCTCTTCTATTAACTGTAAATTTAGCTGTGTCTCCTCTTATTTTCTGATTACGTTTTCTTGCGGGTTCTAGAATTTTTTCTTCATATTCTAGCGGACTCATAGCTTTTGTTTTTGCTAAATTTCTTTCTGCTCTCATTTTAAGAAAATCAGGATCGTTAGCTTTTTTTAATTCAAACGCATAACGATTTTTTAATTTTGTAGGATTATCTTTTAACTTTAAATAGTCTTTTTCTCCTATAACAGATTTGTACTTTTCAGGAGTTAAAGTTCTATCTTGTATGGATCCTTTAATTACAAAGTTTAATGGAAATTTTCCTTTTGATTTAGCTATGTTATATCTCCTATCAACATTAACATTAGTAAATTTATCTGCTTGTTTAGGATCCGGATAATACTTTGTTTGAGTATTTAAATACTCAGCAAACTCTTTATGATTTAAATTTTTCTTTTGAAGTCTTAACTTTACAAATGTTTCTTCTGTTAAATTTGTTTTATTTGTTAGAATGTTCTCAAAGAGTCCGGCCATTATCTACCTCGTAGACTTACAATGCCACCTTTAAAATAATTTACTCTTCCGCCGTTCGCGTACCCTTGTTTCATAGCTTCTTTGACTGCTTCGCCAAATTCATAGCCATCATCCATAAGTTCTTTTACTTTTCCACTAAATGCTTTTTCTCCGGAACCGTTAGTTGATCCGCCTTCGTTGTATCCTACTCTTCTATTAGTGCCATCAATATAACCACCATCTTTTTCTCCGCCACCCCAATCTGAAGCTTCTCCTTGTCCAGAATAACTTCCATCCGAACTTGAATAAGAATCTTGAGTAGCTTGGCTAGCTGCACCTTGACCATAGTCTCTACCTTGTGAAGCATATTGCTGTCGAATTCGTTCAATTGTTGCTGCTTGTTTTGCTGCCGCTGCTTCTTCTTGTCTTACTCTTTCTTTTTCTTTTTCAATTGCTAAGTTACCTGTTTTTGTAAAATTAACTTTATCACCTATAAATTTTTTTGTTTTCTTAAACATTTCCGTAGGTCCATCATATTTTCCTCTAATAGATCCAGGAACATAACCACCAACGGTTTTTGGACTAAGACCAAGAAGCTGCATTCCTACTCCTAAAAAACCAGGAGTTTTTCCTTTATTAGAAAAAGCTGGTTGTAAATTTTTTCCAAATTTATCTTGATATGCTCCAGTATTAACATTTTTATATCCTGTGATATTAGTATCAATAAAATCTCCATACTCTTCATCATATGTTTGTACATTAAAATCTTTAGCAGTATTTTTATCTAGGTTTCCAAAAATACCAAAATCTCCTTGTGGACCATCACCGCCTTGATTTTGATATTGATTTATGTTTGCGTTTATAATTCCTTGACCAGAATTTGGTGTAGGTGTTGGATCTGGTGTTGGAGTTGTCGGTGTAGAACTTCCAAACAAATCTAAATATTGTTGTAAAGTGTACTGACCCTGTAAAGTTGGGTTTTGATTATATACGCTAGTTAAATTGTTTACATCCATCTTAATAATATTCCATTACTCGGCCAGGAATGCTTTCCTCTTTTTCATCTTCCGGGTGAGTTATAAAACCTCCCTGTCTGAAACGCATTACTGCCTGTGTTGTACTATCCACCAAATCATCATGATCACCATAAGGAAAAGATGCACATTCTTCAATTACTTCTTCTGCGAATTTAAAATCCGGCGCCCAAATCAAACCTGATTCAAAAATAGGTGAGACGGCGTTAACCCTAGCATGTTTGTCGTTACCTCTACTAGGAGTGAAGTTTATAACAGGTATCCCCATTTTTCGCAACTCATAAGTTAAGGGTAATCCAGATGCTTTCGACTCAATTATAACAGTCTCCGGTTTCCAGTAATCATACTGTTCTTTAGCTTTTTTTCTTAGCTCTGGAAACTCTAATCGTTCTTTGACTGCATCTAATAGTATTAAATTAGGTGGGCTATCTGCATCTGGCCTAAATACACCCCAAGTAGTGATTGCAGAATAATCGGCAGATTCTTTTTTAAGAAATGCAGTATCATAAGATTGAATAATATGTTCTAAAGGAGGCATGTAATCTTTTTCCCATTTCCGCCACCATTCTCTTTTAATTAATGAGCCTTCTTCCGCTGTTGG
>JBNMOF010000163.1:0-5103 GCA_051277175.1 Polaribacter sp. | reverse complement strand
ATTAGTGCCAACCCCAAAGGTCACGTCTAATAAGACCCAATTACCATTTATTTTAACAGTATTCCAAATATGGTTTTTATTTTTAGCTAAACTTCCTATTTGTTTTGGAAGAATTTTTACATAGCCCTTTATTAGTTCATTTTCAATACTTAATAAATCACAAATTTTACTAAAAATTAAAGCATAACCCTCACAAACTCCTTTTCTATTTTTAAAAGTTTCAGATATTACTTTATTATCGCTTGTTCTTCTCAGCCACTTCATTCTATATTCTAAATCTTCTTTACTGGTGTAGAATATAGATTCTGGAGCTTTAAGTAAACTAGTTTCTTCTTTATCGTATACAATGTTTAATGTTAACCACGTATAAGCTGCTTTGGCTTTTTCTAAATCAGTATTAAAACTAAAATCAATTTTTTTTGCTAATTCTTCTATAGAACTTAAATAAGGATAAGACTTTATAACCTTATCAACTTTACTTAAATCTTGAGAAGAAATAGTTAGTGTTGTAAAAAGAAATAAAAAAATCAGTATTTTTATATAATTATAAATATACAAAAATATATATATTTATAATTTATTAATAGTCTGTCTAATGGTAACTAAGTTTGTTAATAAACCCTCTAAGTTATCTAGATGTAGCATGTTTGCTCCATCAGATTTTGCGTTTTTTGGATCAAAATGTGTTTCTATAAATAAACCATCTACATTATTTACAATTCCTGCTCTTGCTATTGTCTCAATCATATCTGGTCTTCCACCAGTAACACCTTCCGTTTGATTTGGTTGTTGTAAAGAGTGTGTAACGTCTAAAATGGTAGGAGCAAATTTGCGCATTTCTGGAATTCCTCTAAAATCTACAATCATATCTTGGTAACCAAACATGGTTCCTCTGTCTGTAATCCATACTTTTTCAGAGCCCGCGTCTTTTACTTTTTGGACTGCGTGTTTCATGGCAGATGGACTCATAAATTGTCCTTTTTTTAAGTTGACCACCTTTCCCGTCTTTGCTGCTGCAACCACTAAATCTGTTTGACGGACTAAAAAAGCAGGAATTTGTAAAATATCTACATATTCTGCTGCTTTCATAGCATCTGAAACCTCATGAATATCTGTTACTGTGGGTACGTTAAAAGTTTCAGAAACTTTACGTAAAATTTTCAAAGCTTTTTCATCTCCAATTCCGGTAAAACTGTCAATCCTACTTCTATTCGCTTTTTTAAAACTTCCTTTAAAAATAAAAGGAATGGACAATTTGTCTGTAATAGAAATTACTTTTTCGGCAATTCTTAACGCCATTTCTTCGCTTTCAATTGCGCAAGGTCCAGCTAGTAAGAAAAAGTTATTAGCATCTGTATGCTTTATATTCGGAATTTCAGATAAAATCATTTGTAAAAAATTTTAAGCAAAAATACATAAAAATTAAGTGTATATAAAATGTAAAATGTTGGAATTGAAAAACATATTAAGAATATTAAAGAGGCTCTTTTTCTCGATTTAATTGCTATATTTATGCCATAAAAATTAAATAGAATGAAAAAAATATTCCTAATAATTGTGGCTTCAATCAGTCTTATTTCGTGTGATAGCGCTAAAAATACGGCAATCAACAAAAAGATATCTTCTGAAGCAGTTTCAATAGAAAATATAATGCTAATTGATTCGAATATTGTCAGAAAACATTTATATACTTTGGCTTCAGATGAAATGGAAGGAAGAGAACCTGGTACACCAGGAATTGAAAAAGCAGCTGCTTATATAGAAAATGAATTTAAAAAAAATGGATTATCTCTTTTTGGAGATTTAAAAAGTTACAGACAAACGTTTACTTTTAAAAATAGAAAAACGGACGAAGACATTACTTCTAGCAATATTATTGGTGTTTTAGAAGGGAGAAGTAAAAAAGAGGAATATGTAATTATTTCTGCACATTATGATCATTTAGGAATGAAAAAGAGTGGGGAAGGAGATCTTATTTACAATGGTGCTAATGATGATGCTTCTGGAGTAACTGGGGTTTTGGCCCTAGCAGCATATTTTAAGGAAGTTGGGCATGAGAGAACAATTGTTTTTGCAGCTTTTACTGCAGAAGAAATGGGTTTAGTAGGTTCTACTTATTTTGGTAAAGAAATTGATGCAGCCAAATTTGTAGCGGGTATCAATTTAGAAATGATTGGTAAAACACCAAGTTTTGGTCCAAATACTGCTTGGTTAACTGGTTTTGAACGCTCAGATTTTGGGAAAATCATTCAACGGAATCTAGAAGGAACAGGATATCAGCTGTTTCCTGATCCGTATAAAAAATTCAATTTATTCTTTAGATCAGACAATGCATCTTTAGCAAGATTAGGGGTGCCATCTCACACGTTTTCTACAACACCCATAGATGTAGATCCAGATTATCATCAAGTAACAGATGCATCAGAAACGTTAAATATGACCGTAATTACACAAACAATACAAGCCGTTGCCAAAGGAACAAAAAGTATTATAAACGGAACAGATACACCAACAAGAGTGGTCATTAAATAAGCAAAGTATTCTTCATGAAAATTATTCGATTCTTTTTTTTAATTCTTTTTATTGGCTGCTCGTCCCCTAAAGTCTATACAGATTACGACATTAGTGTAGATTTCACTCAGTTTAAAACCTTTGATTTTTATGAAGACAATGGTGAAAATTTAAATGCGTTGGATGTAAAACGAATTACTGCTACTATTCAAGAAAATCTCAATACAGTTGGATTGCAACAAAAAGGAGCCCCTGATTTTTTTATCTTTTTTGATACTAAAACTGTTGAAAATCAAAATAATAATTTGATTAGAATTGGTGTTGGGAATGGTGGTACCGGAATTTCAGGAGGAATACCTATTGGAAGTAAAAAACTTAATGAGAAACTAACGATTAAGTTTATTGAAGCAAAAAACAATGATTTGTTTTGGGAAGGTTCTTTGGATGCTGTTATTAAAGAACGCCGAACACCAGAAAAAAGAGAATTGCATTTGAAAGAAGTGATTCATGAAATTTTGAAAGAATTTCCATCAAAATAAAAAAAATAAAATCCTCTAAAAGTAATTTAGAGGATTTTTATTTTATGAAATATGCTACTTAAAACTGATATCTAATACTCAAAGCAGTATCAGAATTAAGTCCATTCAAACCACCCGAAATTCCAATTTCCGGTCTGTAATCCAAAGAAATTAAAATAGGCGAATCGAAGCTGTATTCAATACCAATAACTCCTGCTCCGTAAAGTCCTGTTTGACTAGTAGAAATTATTCCTCCACCAAAACCTGCATACCAATTAAACTTTTCTTCTAAACTCCATACCCATTGATACAACCCTGTGGCTTTAAAATCACTAAAATCATTTCCCAAACCCAGATCTACTTCTAATCTATTGTTTTCACCTAAAGGTTTTTGATAAGAAATTTCCGCACCTAATCCATTTCCACCACTAAAACGTAATCCAATTGCATGGTCTGAGATACTTTGTGCATGTATTGAATATACAGTGCATATTGCAAATCCTACCAATAAAAGTATTTTTTTCATAGCTTATTTTTAAGTTAATATTAAAACAAACTTACTCCTTACTTTATTTCTACAAACAATAATAATTGTATTTTTTTGTTAAAAATAAGATGCTATTTTCTTGAAATTCGTATTCTTCTTCCTTCAGAATGACTGCTAAATTCTGGTGCATACATGCTTTGAATTGTTGTAATTCCGTTGTTAAAATTACCGGCATTATTTATGCGAACATCATATTCAAAAACAAAAGTTCCTTTCGGAATTTTATCAAAAAAGAAATGTGTTGCCGCATCTTTTGTGCTTTCATAGTAGCCTAAATTGTCTTGCCATTTGTATGCAGACAGTACGTTAATAGGTTCCACTCCAGAAGCTCTCATGTCTTTCATATGAATAAACTCCATGTCTCTATCCGACTGCAATTCTATTCTTACAGTTATCAAATCGCCTACTTTTAGTGGTGTACTCTTGCTGATTTCTTGTAGTTCTTTTCCTGTGTCAGAATGTACTTTTAAAAATAGTTTTTTATTTAATTTTAGAGGAGTTTTTGCGGAGGTGATTTTATCTAAATCTTCAAAATATTGCCAGTATAAGCCACCCCAAGCAATTCCGTTTCCTTTTTTATTGATGGTTATATTCGCCATTTCTTTTTGAATGTCAGCGCCATTCCAAGAAGTTTTAAAGTAACCTGTTCCTGCTTCAATTTTTACATTTTCCAGCTTCATTGGAGCAATGTTTTCGCCGCCAACTGTAATAGCTACCATTTCTGTGATAGAAGTCCAATCGCTTCCGTTTAGTAATAATGCATAAACTGCTTCGGTAGTTGCTTTGCTTGTTTTCCAATGATTGGTCTGCTTATTTTTAAGCAACCAAATTTTTAGATTGTCAATTGTTTTTGGGTCATTTTCCAATTCAGTAAAAACTTCAATAAGCAAAGCTTGAGTTTCTACAGGCGCTTGATAATAGTTATAGCCTGCAATATTCGATTTCCAATACATTCCTAATTCGTCTGATGTAATGCTGTTTTCCTTTAAAGAGTTGAGCACCTTATTGGCAACTTCTTTTTTATTATTTCTAAAAAGCGATAAAGCAATCTGTCCTTTTGCATACAGATTATAAGTATTCCAATATTTCACAGATTGATCTGTATAGTATTTAACTGCAATTCTAGTTTTTTCATCCATAAAAATATCTGTATAAAAACTACGCATGTATAAATATTGGATCGCGTAATAATTCAGATGGTTTTTTGCTAAATAAGCTCCATATTTCTTGTTTTCTTTAGGGATCTTTGAAGCCTTTTCTAAAAGTTTTTCATAGTGTTCTAAAAATGCGCTATCCAGATACTTCACTGCTTTTTCAATCACCTTTTTTGTGGAAGTATTAAAATCTTCAACACCTAATTTTTGTAAATGACCAAAACCAGTTGCAATATGTTGTGTAATAAAGGCATTCTCATCTCTTCCACCTTTAAACCAAGGAAATCCGCCAGAACTCATCTGAATACTTTCTAATTTACGAATGCCTTTCTCTTGCTCATTTTTCATCCTATTTAAATCGAATAGCAGAGCA
>JBNMOF010000162.1:0-5150 GCA_051277175.1 Polaribacter sp. | reverse complement strand
AACTTTACAGGATCTGCAGGTCAAAGTTTTGGTGCTTTTGGAGCACACGGATTAACGTTTATTTTAGACGGAAATACAAATGACTATCTCGGAAAAGGTTTGTCAGGAGCAAAGTTAATTATTAAAAAACCTGCAAAAGCAGACTTTCTAGCAGAAAACAATGTTATTGTTGGAAATGTTTGTCTGTTCGGTGCAGTTGACGGATACGCCTTTATTAATGGAATTGCAGGAGAACGTTTTGCAGTTCGTAATTCCGGAGCGACTGCCGTTGTAGAAGGGGTAGGAGACCATTGTTGTGAATATATGACAGGTGGTAAAGTAATTGTTCTTGGAAAAACAGGGAGAAATTTTGCTGCTGGAATGAGTGGTGGAATTGCCTATGTGTATGATCCAGAAAACAAATTTGCAAACGGTCTCTGTAATATGGAAACCATCGAATTTGAAACAATTTCTAAGGAGGACGCTATCGATTTAAAAACAACAATAGAAAGACATGTTTTATATACAGAAAGCCAAAAAGGTGCAGCATTAATAGCAGATTGGAATGTTAGCATACAAAACTTTGTAAAAGTAATGCCTACTGAATACAAAAAAGCATTACACCGCATTGCAAATGAAGCACCAATGTTTGAAGAACTAACAATAGCATAATGTCATGGGAAAAACAACAGGATTTAAAGAATTTGAAAGACAAGATGAAACCTACACTTCTGTAAAAGATCGTGTAAAAAACTATAACGAGTTTACAGTACCGCTGTCAGACAAAGAAATTACAAAGCAAGGTTCTCGATGCATGGATTGTGGGATTCCTTTTTGCCACAGTAGTTGTCCGTTAGGAAATCTAATTCCAGATTTCAATCACATGGTACATCAAGGCGAATGGCAGAAAGCTTCTTGGATATTACATTCTACGAATAACTTCCCGGAATTCACAGGCCGTTTATGTCCTGCTCCTTGTGAACAAGCTTGCGTATTAGGTATTATCGAAGACCCTGTATCTATAGAGAACATTGAGAAAAATATTGTAGAACGTTCTTTTAAAGAAGGATGGATAAAACCACAACCTCCAAAAAACAGAACCGGTAAAACCATAGCTGTCATTGGTTCTGGCCCTGCAGGTTTGGCTGCTGCACAACAGTTAAATAGAGCGGGTCATACAGTTACTGTATTTGAAAGAGATGATGAAGTTGGTGGTTTATTGCGATATGGAATTCCTAATTTTAAAATGGAAAAAGGGATTATCGATAGAAGAGTCGCTATTTTAAAAGCAGAAGGAATCCTATTCAAAACAAACATTAATGTGGGTGTAAATTATGACGTAAAAGACTTAAAAACTTTTGATAGCATTGTTTTGTGTGGAGGATCCACAGAAAAGCGGAGCTTACCTACTCCTGGTATTGACGCTGACGGTGTTGTGCAAGCCATGGATTTCTTAAAACAACAAACAAAGGTATTGTTTGGTAAAGAAGTAAAAGACCAAATAATGGCAACTGACAAAGATGTAATTGTAATTGGTGGTGGAGATACTGGTTCAGACTGTATTGGCACCTCAAATAGACATGGAGCAAAATCGGTGGTTAATTTTGAAATTATGCCAAAACCTCCAGAGCACCGTTCAGCAACAACACCTTGGCCCTTTTGGCCATTGCAATTAAAAACGTCGTCTTCACACAAAGAAGGGGCAAATCGTAATTGGTTGATCAATACAAAAGAATTTGTTAAAAATAAAAATGGAAAACTAATTGCTTTAAAAACAGTAAATGTTGAATGGAAAACAGCTGCTGGAGAAAGACCCACATTAATTGAAGTACCGGGTACTGAAAAAACATGGCCCTGTGATTTGGCGCTATTAGCACTAGGCTTCACTGGTCCAGAAAGTACGTTAGCAGACAAGTTGGGTATTGATAGAGATGCAAGATCAAATTATAAAGCAACTTATGGAAAATACCAAACCAACATTCCTAATATATTTACCGCCGGAGATATGCGTCGTGGACAATCTTTAATTGTTTGGGCAATCTCCGAAGGACGAGAAGCAGCAAGAAATGTAGATATTTTCTTAATGGGGAAATCTTATCTCCCTTCGAAAGATGTGACTGGCGATTTGGTTTCCATGTAAACAGATTATAACTCCTTCTAAAATTCATAAAAGTAGCTGCATTAATTTATAAATGCAGCTTTTTTCAACAAAGCGCTTTTTGTAATTTAATATTTATAGCCTTTAAATGATAATTCTAAATTTTAGAATCTAAGCCACCTTTTATAAAATAGCTGAATTTCGAAAAAATAACAGCAATTCTATAAACGCAAAACAATGCAGGTATAATGCTTCATTTAAATAATATTGAGGAAAGCTAAATTTGTAATCCTCATTTAATTCAGGTACTAAGTAAAATTTTAAAACAATTATCAATTGTAATAAATGGATACTTCAAATATTAAAAGAAGCCCAATTTATAAGGGTATTCTTTAAACTTACAAAAATCAAAACACTACAAACCTAATTACGAGTTTCTTAAAGCAGAGACAGCTCATTAAAAAAAACGTTAATACTTCAATTTATTACATTTTTACCATTAATAATTCCTAATATTGCAAAAAAAAATAGGAATTATTCCTCTTTTACCCAAAAAAAACTTAATCCCCAATACTAATGAAAAAAAATTATTTTTTAGCAATTTTACTATTTTGCTGTACCTTATTGTCTTCCGCACAAGATAATAAAACAATTATCGCAACCTACATGGGTGCGAATGTGAACGACTTAGAACTATCTCTTTCAGATATAAATGATTTCAAGATTCTTAGTGAAGGAACTTTGTCTAATAAAGATTTTAAAACAGCCTATTTACAACAAACAATTAGTGGTATTCCAGTTTCTGGAACAAACGCTACAGTATTACTTAAAGACGGACAAATAGTTACGTTTAAACATTCTTTTATCCCTAACATTAGTGCCAAAATTAATATTCAAACGCCCTCTTTAAGTGCTAAGGATGCAGCGAATCGTGCTATTAATGTACTTGGATTATCAAATGAGAATAATATCAAAATTATTGATTTTAAAACAAAAAATGATATCAAACAAGAAGACATCGCAACAAGCGCGATGGAAGCTCCCTTATATTATTATAAGTCCGATAATGGTCAGTTTGTATTGGTTTATGAATTCGTTGTAAAAGAAGGTGGTTCACATTGGTGGGTCACTAAAATAAATGCAAATAACGGGAATCTAGAACACAAAGAAGATGCTATGATTACCTGTACTTTTGGTGCTAAGGTAGAAACCGACAACCGCTCAGACCATTCAAGGCACAGTCATAAAATGGAGACGTCAAGCAAGCTTGCACAAATAGCAAACAAAGAAAGTTTTCAAGCTTCAAATAATACAACTTTAACCACTGCTAGCAAGTTAATTGCTAATGAAGCTTCATATGTTGCATACCCTTTGCGTATTGAAAGCCCTACACATGGAGAAAGAACTACCATTATAAACCCAGCCGTAATAGCAAATGCTCCGGAAACCGCTGCAGTTCCTTCCCTGAACGGATGGCACGACTTAAATGGTGTTAACACCAATAAGACCCAAGGAAACAACGTAAATGCTTATGACGATGTTGACGGTTCAAATGGACCTACAACTTCAGATTCTTATGCAGAGACAACAACGGAAGGAAGCTTAGTTTTCGACTATCCAATGGACTTAACTACTTTACCAGAAGAGTATCGAAAAGCAGCAATTGTGAATTTATTTGTTTGGAATAATTATATGCATGATATTTCTTATGCATATGGTTTTGATGAAACAAATGGTAATTTTCAAGAAGACAATTATGATAGATTTGTTAATAATGACCCAAGTGTTTTTAATCCTGCTGGAGACTCTGTCGATGCAGAAGCTCAGGATGGAAGTGGATTAAACAATGCAAATATGGCTACTGGCAATGACGGTGGCAACCCAACAATGCAAATGTTTTTATGGGGAGCAAGCCCTTTTGGTGAGTTTTTCCATGTTGAAACAAGATCTGGTGATCTAACGGATGCTGACGATTTAGTGCGTTCTTACAGTGCATCTCGTTTTCCTTTCTTCGCAATTCCAAGAAACGATGATAAAGATAACTTACCTAAAATTGAAACATTAGTGCTGGTGCAGGATAACGGCCAACCTTACGTTGACGGCGCATCTACTTCAGAAAGCGAAGAACCCTCAGACGGTTGTACTGCATATACAGCAGAAAATGCAGCAGCCATAAAAGGAAATATTGCCGTGGTAAGAAGAGGTACTTGTTCTTTTGTAAGAAAAATAAACTTGGCACAAGATAACGGAGCTATCGGAGTTGTACTTGTAAATCAAAATGCAGGTGAAGGCCCAGTTAATGGTGGTGGTGTTCCAACTCAAGACATTACAATTCCAACGGTCTCTATATCTCTTGAAGATGGTGAACCTTTGATAACTGCTATGGAAAACGAAATCATAACGGGTGTATTAAGAGATGACGGTCCCGTAACCGATTTATTAAATAGAGATGGTGACTTAGATCAAGGAATCATAGCACACGAATATGGTCATGGTATTTCAACACGTCTTGTAGGTGGTAGAAATGTTTCAAATTGTTTGCGAACTCAGACTTTTAACGAGCAAATGGGCGAAGGCTGGTCCGACTTTTTTGGATTAGTAACTACACAACAATTAACCGATACGGAACAAACTGTTAGAGGAATCGGTACCTATGTACAGTTTCAAGAAAAGGATGGATTAGGTATTAGACCTGCGAGATATTCTACAGACTTTGCAATCAATGATTTTACATACGAACATTTACCAGAAGGCGCTCGAAATTTAAGTGTGCCACACGGTGTTGGTTTTGTGTGGGCAACTATTTTATGGGATATGTATTGGGAACTAATTAATAAGCACGAATTTGATGCAGACTTATATTACGGTACTGGAGGTAATAATATCGCTCTTCAATTAGTCATGGATGGTTTGAAATTAATTACCTGCGGAGAAGCAGGATTTGTTGAAGGAAGAGATGCCATTCTTGCCGCTGATAGGGCTATTTACGATGGTGAGAATGCATGTTTGATTCGTGCAGTTTTCGCAAGAAGAGGTGTTGGTGCTTTAGCAAATCAAGGCACATCTACGAGTA
>JBNMOF010000161.1:0-5204 GCA_051277175.1 Polaribacter sp. | reverse complement strand
TTGGAGCAAGCGCTTTCAATTAAAGACGGATCTAAAACCTATCAAACTGCAATCAATAACTTTAAAACCTTATTTTTTGAGGTCGACCACCAACAAAGAACTCAGAAACACATTTCTGATCCTTTGAAAAATTCTGCTGCAAAACGCATCAATATGTTTTTACGTTGGATGGTAAGAAACGACAAAGCAGGCGTAGATTTCGGAATTTGGAAAACACATTTTCCGGCAAATTTATCCTGTCCTCTCGATGTGCATTCTGGCAACGTGGCAAGAAAGTTAAAACTCCTACTTCGAAAACAAAACGATTGGAAAGCAGTTTCAGAATTAGACAAAAAATTGAGAAGCTTAGACAAAACAGATCCTGTAAAATATGATTTTGCACTTTTTGGCTTGGGAGTTTTTGAAAAGTTTTAAACAATCGATAGATTCTTTATCTTCAAAACCCTTAAAGAGTATTATATGATATGCTGCCTTATAAAGGCAGCATATCAATCTAATATTTTAATGTTCTTATTTAGTTTCGCTATTCGGTTTTATAATCATTCTAAAAGATTGGTCTTTGTAGATATAATACCCCAACCAATTGTATAAAGCTCTTAATTTATTCTTAAAGTTGACAAGACTAATAATATGAACAAAGATCCAGATTAACCAAGATATAAAACCACTCATCGCATATTTTTGGTTTGGAAAGTCTAATACGGCTTTGTTTCTTCCGATAATAGCCAAAGACCCTTTGTCTTTGTAACCGAAAGTTTTCCATGCCCCTTGATTTTTCAATAAATTATCTGCCAAATTTTTTGCCTGTTGTATTGCAGGTTGCGCAACCTGTGGATGCCCGTCAGGATAACTTTTATCTCCATCTATAAGCGCACAATCTCCTAAAGCATAAATATTATCAGACAAATGAACCTGATTAAATTGATTTGTCTTTAATCTTTTACCATGTCCGAAACTATTTGGATTAAAACCATCAAATACTTTTGCATGCACACCAGCAGCCCAAATTAAATTTTTAGTATCAATGCTCTTTCCGTTGGATAATTGCACACTTTCACCATCAAAATCCTGAACAAAAGTATCCATTAAAAGATGTACACCGTAACCTGCTAACTTTTTAGCAGCATACTTCTGAGCATGGGAAGACATCGATGACAACACCGCTTTTTGACCATCTACTAAATAAATTTCTCCGAGTTCTTCCTCCTTTAACTCTGGATAATCTTTCATGATTACCGAACTACTCAATTCTGCTATAATTCCAGAAAGCTCTACACCAGTGGGTCCTGCTCCTGCAATTACAAAAGTTAGTAATTTTTTTCTTTCAGCTGCATCCTTAGTTCTTGTTGCTAGATCTAAACGCGTTAAAATGGTATTTCGCAATGACAAAGCATCGCTAATCGTCTTCATTGGTAAACATTTTTCTTCAATATTTTTATTACCAAAGTAATTTGTTTCTGTACCTGTTGCCATGATTAAAAGATCATATGCCAACTCGCCATTATTTAAAACTATTTTGTTCTCGTCGGGCACTACTTTTTCAAGAGAACCAAGTCTGAAACGCACGTTTTTAAAATCGCGAAGAATTTTACGAAAAGGATAGCTAATTGCTGATGGCTCCATAAAACCACTAGAGACTTGATAGATTAAGGGTGCAAAAAAATTATAGTTATTACTGTCCACTAAAATAATATCGTATTTTTTTGAATTCCCTAAACGCTTGATAAGCTCTAATCCAGCAAATCCTCCGCCGACAACAATAATTTTTTTACGTAATTCCATATTATTAAAAGATAATTTTATCAATATTGTCCAACGATACGGTATCGTTTTGACTGCCTTGTTTGGTACTATCAAATTTAGTGAATAAAACAAAAACGGAGCAAACTTTTCGAAGTTTTATAGCACATAAACGTATTGGAGTTCCAAGAAAATTGAGCAAGTTTTTTAAAAGTACTTGACTGTGTACAGTTTAAGGAAAGACGTAAAACCAATATTGAAATATTTTAATTCTTTTTGATATGATCGTTATTGAAAAGTTGTAATTAGAAGTTAACAACTACCTGAAAATCACTTTTTTTATAATAAATTAGTATCCTAAACGCATTACAAAATGAAAAATATTTTACTCTTAATATTTGTTTTCACAAGTACATATTTCATTGCTCAAGACAGTAGAATCCCCTTAGATACTACAATTATTACTACAAATACGGTTACTATAAAAGGAAAAAAAATCCCATACCAAGCAACTACTGGAATGCAGCCCGTTTGGAACGACAATGGAAAAATTGTAGCCTCTTTGTATTATACTTATTACGCAAGGACCGATGTGAAAGAAAAAACAAAAAGACCGTTGATTATGTCCTTTAATGGAGGTCCAGGCTCTGCATCCGTTTGGATGCATATTGCATACACAGGTCCAAAAATTTTAAAAATTGATGCTGAAGGAAACCCGGTGCAACCTTATGGAATAAAAGACAATCCCTATTCTGTGTTAGATGTTGCAGATATTGTTTTTATAAACCCGGTAAACACAGGTTATTCGCGTCCTGTTGTTGCAAAAGGAGAGAAAGTAGATGAAAAATACTTTTTTGGTGTCAATGCAGATGCAAAATATTTAGCAGATTGGTTGACTACATTTGTCACACGAAATAATCGTTGGCTATCTCCAAAATATATCATTGGCGAAAGCTATGGAGGAACCCGCGTCATGCAACTCGCAAAGGAGTTACAAACCAAACAATGGATGTATTTAAACGGTGTAATAATGGTTTCTCCTGCCGATTATAAAATTATTAGATCAGGTGCTTCAGAAGACATCGCCATGAATTTACCTTATTTTACTGCCACTGCCTGGTATCACAAAATGTTACCAGCAGACTTACAAAAAAAAGATCTCGAAGAGATATTACCAGCAGCAGAACTTTTCTCTTACAATGAGCTGTTACCCGCAATTTCAAAAGGAGGAAATATTTCTGATGAAGAGAGAAACAGTGTGGCTGAAAAAATGGCACGTTTTACAGGCATAAAAAAACGTGTTTTACTGCAACAAAATTTAGAAATGAAGCCAAGTTTCTTTTGGAAAGAACTTTTGCGTGACACTAGTGGAAAAACCCTAGGACGCTTAGACAGCAGATATTTGGGAATTGACAGAGAAGAAATTGGTACAAGTCCAGATTATAGCCCAGAATTAACCGCTTGGTTGCATTCTTTTACGCCCGCAATAAACCATTACACCCAAAATATATTAAACTTTAAAACAGATGTAAAATACAACATGTTTGGCCCTGTAGGTTCCTGGGATTTTGAAAATGAAAATGCGCGTGAAAACTTAAGACAAGCTATGGCTCAAAATCCATATTTACACCTTTTAGTACAATCTGGATACTACGACGGCGCCACTACCTATTCTGTCGCAAAATATATGATGGGGAAAATTGACCCGAGCGGAAAAATGAAAAGTAGAATGAGCTTTAAAGGATATAGAAGTGGTCACATGATGTATTTGCGTAATGAAGATTTAAAAAAATCAAATGAAGATTTACGTGTTTTTATAAAAAAAAGCTCCGAAAATATTGGTCCTGCTAAATACTAATTCTATTACTTAATGTATTTTAAAAACCCAGAAATTCTATACTTTTTAGCACTGCTAATCATCCCCATTTTAGTGCATCTTTTTCAGCTACAAAAATTTGTAAAAATACCATTTAGCAATGTTGCCTTTTTACAAAAAATACAGCAGCAAACTCGGAAGAGTTCTCGTATTAAAAAATGGTTAATTTTGGCAACAAGATTGCTCTTGGTTTCGGCTATAATTTTTGCGTTTTCTCAACCTTATTTTGGCAATACAAATAATATTAAAAAACAACACAGTTTCCTCTATCTAGATACTTCTTTAAGCACAAGTACAAAAGGAGAAAAGGGAAATTTGCTGCAAGTAGCAATTCAAGAAATCATAGAGAGTACAGCCTTAAACAATCGCTATTCCTTGCTGACAAATACTGATTTCTACAAAGATCTTAGCAAAGACGAATTAAAAAATGTACTTTTAAAAGTAGAAAAAACAGCAAAAAAAATAGACCTAGAGACCGTTTTTCTAAAAATAGCACAAGAAAAAAAAACAAGAACTAACACTTTAAATGAAAACATATTAGTATCTGATTTTCAAGGTACTTATAAAAATAAGTTTACAAATGTAACGACTGCTTTTTCAGCAGTACAACTGATTCCGAGTAAAAAAAACAATGTTTCTATTGACAGTGTATTTGTCACAATTAAAAATAACAATAGCTTAAGGGTGCATGCCCTTGTAACAAATCAAGGTGTTCAAAAAGAAAATCTGCCAATTGCACTTTTTAACGGAGAAAAATTAATTAGTAAACAAACTTTTTTTATTGCGAAAGACAGTCAAAAAACAATTGAATTTACCGTTCAGGACAGTGCTAGTTTTGCAGGAAAATTAGCCCTTTCTTTTAACGATGCTTTTCTTTTTGACAATCAGTATTTTTTCAACTTAAACAACAGTGATAAAATACGTGTTTTGTCTATCGGAAAAAAGGCTGATTTTTTATCAAAAATTTACACAAAAGAAACCTTTACATATATTCACAGCACTCCAAAAAACATCAACTATAATGCTATTCAAAATCAACAATTAATTGTTCTAAATGAATTGGAGAATATTCCAGAAATCTTAATGAAAAGTTTGGTGAATTTTTCTAAAAACGGAGGAAGCATAGCACTCATTCCCCATGAAAAAATAAACCTAACTTCTTATAATTTATTTCTAAAAACTTTGAAGTTGGGAAAAATTGAATCCATGAAAAAAGACACTTTAAAAATCACCACAATACATTACAACCACCCGATTTTTGAAAATGTATTTTCTGAAAAAGTAACAAATTTCCAATATCCAAAAGTGCATAACTACTACCCTATTTTAGCAAGTACTTCTAAAATAGTTTCTTTTGAAAACAACACCTCATTTATAAGTCAATTGGGAAATAGCAACTTTTATTATATTTCTAGTGCGTTGAATAAAAAGAATAGTAACTTTTTAAATTCCCCATTAATTATCCCTGTCTTTTTTAATCTTGGAAATAAAAGTTTTCAATATCCAAAATTAGCCTATCGCATTGACCAAGAGAACACCTTCGAAATAGAGACTCAAATTGATAAAGATGAAATTCTAACAATTTCAA
>JBNMOF010000160.1:0-5209 GCA_051277175.1 Polaribacter sp. | reverse complement strand
AGGTAGGTTTTGTCCAACGAGAAGTTGGCTCACCACCAACAACTTTAGCTCCTGTGGCATAAGTAATAAACGGAACACCCGTAAAGAACATCGCCAAATCGGCGACTAAATCTCCACCACCATTAAAGCGAGTATCTATAATTACTCCTTTTTTATCAAAATATTTACCCATCATATCTTGGTAAATATTTCTATAAGGTCCATCACTCATTCCCGGAATATGAACATACCCTAGCGCTCCATTGCTTAAGTTTTCTACTTCTTTTTCATTTATTTGAACCCACCTTTTATACAATAAGCGATTTTCTGCTCTTAAAGAAATAGGTTTTACAGTAATAGTTTGTCTCGAATTTGTTTTCGGCTCTAAAATATCTAGCAACATAAATTTGTTTGATTTTCTGTTGAAGTATTTCGCGACATCTTGATTTTTTTGAATAGCAACACCGTCAATTTTCTCAATAATCATTCCTGAAGAAATATTAAATTTAGCCTTATCTAAAGGCCCCCCTTTTATTATTTCTTCAATAAGAATTCCTTCTTTATGGTGTTTGTAGTCCATAAAAATGCCCAAAGAGGCAGTTTTATCGGCATTAGAAAAGCTGTTTTCTCTATAACCAGCACCCGCATGAGAAACATTTAATTCTCCTAGCATTTCTGATAACATTTCTGAAAATTCATAGGCATTGCTAATATGAGGTAAGTATTTTTGATATTCAGTTTTCATTTGATTCCAATCTACACCGTGAAAATCAGGGCGATAAAAAACTGCATTTGTACGAATCCAAACGTGATTAAACATAGCAGTCCTCTCTGCATATTTATCTATTTCAATTTCTCCTTTAATTTTAACTTTCTCGTTTTTTGAAGCTTCTAGATTTAATTTTGTGATTTTCCCACCACTTAAAAGATATAGATTTTTCATATCAGCATCCCACTCCAAGCTTCCATTAGCAACATTTAGTTTCAATAACATTTTAGTTTCTTTCGTTCTTAAATTAGTAGACCAAAGATTAGACTTTCCTTCAAAACTCGCTAAATAATATAACTGGTCTCCTTTTTTAGAAAGCACAGCGTCTCCTAATTTTGAAGAATGAATTGTGAATCTCTTTGTTCTATCTTTCATATAATCCCAATCGAATTTTAAGGCCTTTATGGTGTCTTTTTTATTTTTATCCTTTTCTATGTCAGATTTTTTATCATCATCTTTTTTGCCGTCCTTCTCCTTTATTTTTTCTTTCTTCTTTTTTTCAATCTCCTTAATTGCTTGCATTAATTTGTAATCTTCATCACTTAAATTAAATTCATCCCAAGTCTCTTGAGTGAAAAACATACCATACACGTCACTTTGAGAATTTCCACTGGTAGCGTAAGATTTTAATCCATTTCTGTTACTCGTCCATATCATTTGTTTCCCTCCATTGACCCACTTTGGACTAGAATCATAGTACCCACTTTCATTTAAATTAACTCTTTTAGAACCATCTGCAGCCATTAATAAAACTTCACTATTGCTTAAGGTTTTACTCCAATCTACTAATAACCAGCTGCTATCTGGACTCCAAGTAAAATATTTATCACCGTCTCTCATATGAAACAAATCTTTAGAAGTTAACAATGTTACTTCTTTCTTTGATTTTAAATCTTTAATTTTTAATGTTCTTCTGCCCTCAATAAAAGCAATCTTTTTGCCATCAGGAGAATATTGAGCCAAATAATTATCTAATTTATTAGTGATTAATGCTTCTTCTTTTATGAGTGTAGCTGCATAGAAAAAAGGTTCTTCTTTTCTTACTTTTTCATTTTTGAAAACACTCCATTTTCCATTCCTTTCACTACTATAAATTACTGAGTTTCCTTTTGGACTCCAAGAAACAAAACTTTCGTTTTGAGGTGTATTTGTTAATCTCTTTGTAAAAGACTTGTCTATTGATGTCACGAAAACTTCTCCTCTCGCAATAAAAGCAATTTCTTTTCCATTTGGTGAAACAGACATTTCATCAATACTACCTTCTATAGAAATAAATTTATCTGTATTCTCTTTATTTTGAGTGCTAATATTTACGGTTATTTTTTTAGGATTTTCTCCCTCTCTCATTGTGTATAACTCACCATCATAACCAAAAGAAAGTATTCCATTTCCAATGCTTAAAAATCGAATTGGATGCAATTTAAAGGATGTTAATTGTTCGTTTTGACTTGGGTTTTCTAACGCGAGTTTATGCACATTAAAAGTGCCACTTCTTTCGCTTAAAAAGTAAATATTCTTCTCATTTTTACTAAAAACAGGCTGTCTATCTTCTGCTGTATTCGAAGTAATCATGGTATGTACATTCGTCTTCGTATTATGCATCCAAATGTCTCTTGTAATTGCAGATGTATGGTGTTTTCTCCATTTATTTTCGCCACCTTTTTTGTCATGATATATCATTATTTCTCCATTTCTAGAAAAGTTAACAGCTTCTGCCGGAATCGTTAATAATTGACTCACTTTTCCAGTTTCTGCGGGAACACTGTATAGTTCTGACTGTGATCCGTGAGGATATTGTCTATGATTTGAAGCGTCTTGTCGTAGAGCTCCAAAAACAACTTCTTTGTTATTTGCAGAAAATGAATAGGGATGCTCATCGTTAGAGTGAAAGGTTAATCGAGTTGCTTGCCCTCCATTAGAGCTCATTACGTAGATGTCAAAATTGCCATAACGATTAGAAGCAAAAGCAATTTTAGAACCATCTTTGTTCCAAACTGCCATATAATCGTGCGCATTGTGGTAGGTAAGTTGTTGTGCATCTCCACCAGTTGAATTTACCTTGTACAAATCCCCTTTGTAGGTAAATACAATTTGTGTTCCATCAGGCGAAATAGTTGAGTACCGCATCCATTGCGGGTTATTTTGACTAAAAACTGAAAAAGAAATAAGCGTAAACAGTATTAAGAATGGTTTCATAAGTTCTTTTTTTTGACTAATTTAATACATTATTCAGTAAGAAAATAATTTATAAAATCATATAATATGATACCAATAGTATTTAAGAATTTTTTAGCTTTTAAAGCAATTTTAGGCAACGATTTACCTGCTGGAAACTGGTACACTATAACACAAGAAATGATTACAGATTTTGCCAATGCAACTTTAGATACACAGTGGATTCATATTGATGCAACTCGTGCAGCCAAAGAATCTCCTTTTAAAAGTACAATTGCACATGGCTTTATGTCGGTTTCTATGATTTCTAAATTGTTAGAAGAAGTTTTCACCATTAAAAGTTTAAAAATGGGGCTGAATTATGGCTTGAATAAAGTTAGGTTTCCGAATGCAGTTCCTGTAAACAGTCAATTAAGAATGATTTCTAAGGTACTGTCAATTGAAAATTTGGAAAATAATGGAATAAAAGTAACCTTCGCTTGTACCATAGAGATCAAAGGACAAGAAAAGCCTGCCTGTGTTGCTGAGTTTTTGACTGCTTTTTATGAGTAGAACATTGAAAATAGTTTCTTTTAATTTATAGCAATCACAACTTCCTTAAATAAATTTGCTTTCGCTTCAAAGAAAGCGTTTTCTAAACGAATTGCTTTCAGCTTAGAATCGATGTATTTTTCTTCTCTAAAATTGACTAAAAATAAAGAGCTTTCTCCTAAGAAGAATTTTCGTTCTTCTGCTTTTAATAACACATCGTAATCTCTTACTATTTTAAAAGTAAGATCATTTTGTAAAATATAAGAGTTCAATTCTTGCTGAATGGCATTTATTTTATTTTTGATGACTACTTTTATAGCATCATTTTCTAATTTTTGATCTTTTAATTTAATTTTTGCTAATGCTAAAGCCCCTCTTTCTTTTCTTATAAATAAAGGCATGCTAAAATTAATACCAGCCTTATAGTTGTTGGTGTTAAAAGAATTTATTTGACTTCCGTTAGATGAAATTAAATTATATTGAATGTCAATTTTTGGTAATAAGTTGTTTCTTTTTAAGCGTGTATCTACATTTAAACTTTTAATTTTAAATCCCAATGCTTTTATTTTTGGATGATTTTCAATATCAAAATTTTCATTATTAAAGAGTGCAATATTAAACGACTTGTCAACTGCATTAAATGTATTTAAATCTGGAATAATATTTTCTTTCAACTCGATGGGTGTATTTTCATTCAACCACAAATAATTAGACAATTCTAGAGAAGATTTCACCAATTTAATTCTCCCTTTTTCTAAATTTAATTTTCTAGAATTTAATGTGATACCTGCTTCTATCGTATCTATTGCTGGTTTTGAACCCTCCTGAAAACCTCTCTTTGTGCCTTCAAAACGAACCTTAGCATTGTTTAAAAACGAATTAAAAACTAGTTTTTCGTTGTAAGTTTTTAACCAATTGAAATAAGATAAAGAAGCGTTATATAGAATTTTATTCACTACTATTTGCTGCGCTTCTTTTGCTTGATTTAAAAAAAACTTAGCTTTTTTTAAATCTGCCATTCTTTTGTTATTTAACAGGCCTCTTGCTAAAGGGATCGCCACACCAGCACTATACAAACCCTCTAAGGGAACATTATTTTCGGGATTTAAGAAAATCCCATCATTTTGTTCGAAATTTGCCTTGAACTCCACACCATACCAAGTTGGTATTTTAAAAGCACCGTTTAATTGGTTGTAATACGCATTTTCTTTAAATCGTTTTTTGTCAAAATCAACTTCAATTTTTGGGTCAAAAGCACCTCTTGCTTTTAGTAATTTTGCCTCACTAGTATTTATAACAAGGTTTGCCTGTTTAACAATTGGATGATAGTTTTTTACATAGCCTAAATACTCAGATAAAGTCATAACAGCATTGATTTTGTTCTGGGCATATTGCTGAGAGAAAATCAATAAAAAGAACATAATTATATATTTTTTCATACACTTATAGTTTCGTGCTAGATTTGTCTTTTTTATCTTCTTTTGGTTGATAATAGTTTGGAGGGAAACTGTTTAGTTGTCTCCATAATTCAAACCAAATAGGCACATCCTCTAAAAGTGCAATCGTTCTTGCACCAGAGCCAACTCTAATTGCCGATGGCCACGTATAATCTTTTTCGTCTGGTGCTAAGAGCACTCTATATTTTCCGTTGTCACTAATAAATCGCTCAATAGCAATCACTTTTGCACCGTAGGTTCCGTAGGAAACATTTGGCCATCCAGAAAAAATAATTGCGGGCCATCCATCAAATTGTAC
>JBNMOF010000159.1:0-5219 GCA_051277175.1 Polaribacter sp. | reverse complement strand
AAGTTAGTTTTAATTCAGAGTTGTTTTGTAAAGAATTAAAAAAAGGATTAGAAAATTTATTGCCCTATGAGATAGAAGAACTAATCATTTGGCTACAAAACTTTACGGCAAATAAGCCTGAATTATTAATTTGTATGGCTTTGATAAAATAAAAAAAAAGAGACTTATAGGTCTTTTTTTTAGTTTTAATAAAGAGCGTTAATTTCTTTTGTTCTTTCCTCTTCCATATTTTTGCATTAACTTTTTTGCAAACTCCCTTTCAGAAATATAAAGTTTCAAGATTTTCTTATAAGGTAAAAATGGAGAAACGCTTGGTACAAAGGCTTCTCTTTCGGCAGATATTTGTCTTTCTAAATTTAGTCTTAAAAGAACAAATTTCTTTGCTTCCGATTCTTCTAAATTATTTAAATCTCCAACCTCTTTAATTTTCTTTTTGATAGCCGCTCTTCCTATATATTTCAGAGAATCTAACTTTTCTCGATGCTTGTTGTATAGTGGCCAAAATTTTTCAGCTTCCATGCTCGTTAGTTGCAATTCTTGCGTTAGAAAGGCTACTTTTAAAGCTTTAACTTTTGCGCTACTTTCTTTTTTATCCTGTCCTAAACAATTTAGGGCGGTAAGAAATAGTGTTAGAATTATGATGTATTTTTTCATGTTAATAGATTTCATTTAATATAGAGGTATCCTCTGAATTGATGATGTATTCTTCAATATCATCATTTTTGATATTCGTGAGGGCGAAATCATTTTCATTTACAATATTGTGATGTAATAAAGTCGCAAAATCTTGATTAGATAATTCATTTGAGTTTTCTAAAATCCAATTTTCTATATCTGATTGTTCTAAAGTATCAAAACTAGTGCTCTTCGAATTAGACGGAATTAAATAATTAAGGCTTAAAAATAATGCTATAAAAGCCGCCGTTCCTAATGGAATATATTTTAATAACCGTGTTCTTAAAGAAAGAACCCGCACTTCTTTTTTGATGGCTATTTTATTTATAATAGACTGCTCTAAATTTTCAAAATAATCTTTCGGGGCATCTAAGCCATTTTCTTTTGGAAATGTATCTACTACAAGAAATGCAGAAAAGTTGTCTTCGGCATCCTTAAAATAATTTTTAGGTGCTGTAAATCCGGTATCCTTGTGTAGTACTGATTTTAAGAATTTTTCGCTATGATTCTTGTTTTTTTCCATATTATCTTTTAGACCTTTATTTTAATAAAAGGTTTAATCTGTTTTATTCTTTATGTAGTTTTCTATCTTTTTAACGGCATGAAAATAAGAAGCTTTTAAGGCACCAACCGAAGTTTCTAGTATTTCTGACATTTCATGATACTTTATTTCATCAAAGTATTTCATGTTAAAAACGAGTCGTTGGCAAAGTAGCAATGGCTTTTTGTAAAATTTGTTGAATTTCGTCACCCGAAAAATAAACATCACTTTCTAAACTAGAAGCTAATTGTTCATGCATTTCAGAAATATCTACATTTCTTTCTTTTGCACGTGTATTTATAAAAGTAAGAGATTCATTGGTTGCAATTCTATACATCCAAGAATATAACTTACTTTTTTGATTGAATTTGCCTATGTTTTTGTAAACTTTTATGAAAGTGTTTTGCAACACATCATCCGCGTCATCGTGAGATATCACAATTTTACGTATGTGCCAATACAAGCGTTCTTTGTAAAGAGAAATTAGTTCTCTGAAAGCTTTTTCTCTTGTTTGAACATTTTTTAGTTGCTCAATTAAAACAATTTCATCACTCAATTTTTTTTATTTAGATAAAATGTTTTCCGAAAGGTTTAAAAGGAAATTAAGTTAATTTTATTTTTCGAGTTTTTGAGTACCCAAATAAACGTTTTTGTTTTATAATTTCAGGAATACCTTCGGGCAACATATCTTCCCAACCTTTGTCTCCATTTACAATCATTTTCAGCACAGATCTAGAGAAAATATCAAGAATTTCAGGGTCAAAATCGTCAATATTAACGAGTCTACCGTTCTTTTTAAAGAACTTGTATAATTCTTTCATTCTTGGGTGCACTTTTAGGTTTTCGATATTGATATATTCATTAGATGCTTGGTTATGGTAAGGGTAAATATATAATTTTAAATCTCTGTAAAAAAGCTTCCCAAATGCTTCTAAAACACCTCCACTTAAGTGGCGGTAATATTTTTCATCAAAAATTTGAATTAGGTTGTTTACTCCCATTGCGAGGCCCATCCTTTCTTTCGTAAATTCACTCAGGTATTCTACTAATTTAAAGTATTGTTGAAAACTGGTAATCATTACATTTTGTCCCAAAGAACAAAGTAATTCTGCTCTATCTAAGAAATCTCTCTCGTTTATTTTTCCTTCTGCACTTAGATTACTTAATGTAATTTCAAAAATTACTTGTGTTTTACTTTCGTCTACTTTATTTTCTTTCAAGAAAAGTTTTTTAGACTTTTCATACATGTCCATGTTTACTTTGGTAACGGGTCTAAAACTACCACGTAAAGCCAAAATATTCTTTTTATATAAAACTTGTGCAGGCAGCAAGTTATTTCCATCAGGACCAAACATTACGGCATTTGTCATTCCGTTTTTAAGCAACTGTAAACTCATTAAACGATTGTCTACGTACATAAAACGAGGCCCAGAAAAATTAATCATGTCAATTTCTAACAAGTCGCTACTTAAATTATCATACAGCGATTTTACCAACTCTTTAGGATTGTCATTTAAATAAAAAGCTCCGTAAATTAAGTTAACTCCTAAACTCCCTAAAGTTTCTTGTTGCAAACGTGCATCTATTTCTTTAAAACGGATATGTACAATAATTTCATTATAATCCTCTAAAGGATCTAGCTGAAAGCGAATACCAACCCAACCATGCCCTTTAAATTTCTTTGCGAAATCTATAGTTGTTACGGTATTAGCATAACTGAAAAAAAGTTTATCTGGATGTTTAGATCTGCTTAAACGATCTTCCATTAAATCGATTTCATGACCTAGCATTTTATTAAGACGTGGCTGCGTAACGTAACGGTTGTCTTCCTCAATCCCATAAATGGCGTCAGAAAAATCTTTGTCATAAGCGCTCATTGCTTTTGCAATGGTACCAGAAGCAGCACCAGATCTAAAAAAATTACGTGCAGTTTCTTGGCCTGCGCCAATTTCTGCAAAAGTTCCGTAAATATCTGAATTTAAGTTAATTCTAAGTGCTTTACTTTTAGTAGTTGGTGCACTACTTATCTCTTGATCTCCTTTTAAAGAAATTGCCATAAATCGATTTTTATTCGTTGTAACAAATGTAATGAATTAGAGTGCTATCAGTCAATTTTTATCTTATTTTTGTTTTAATGAAAATTGATAAAAAACTATTAAATATTACTTTTTTAGGAACGGGTACTTCTCAAGGCGTGCCAATGATTGCGAGTAATCACCCTGTTTGTTTGTCTACAGATTCTAAAGACAAACGTTTGCGTTCTTCTATTTTGATTTCTTGGGATACTAAAACCTATGTAATTGATTGTGGACCAGACTTCAGGCAGCAAATGTTAAGGGAAAAAGTAGCGTTAATAAACGGCGTTTTATTTACACACGAACATGCAGATCATACAGCAGGCTTAGACGATTTACGTCCTTTTTGTTACAAAATAGGAGAGATGCCTATTTACTTAAATCAAAAGACGTTCGACAGTTTGGAACAACGTTTCCAATATATTTTTTCTAAAGAAAACAGGTATCCTGGGGCGCCAAGTGTGCTTCCGAACATTGTAGATAAAACATCTTTTATTATTGATGATGTATCGGTAAAACCGATTCAGTTACTGCACGGTAAATTACCTATTTTAGGCTATAGAATTCAAAATATTGCTTATTTAACGGATGTAAAAACAATCTCTGACGCTGAAAAGAAACATCTTAAAAATTTAGATGTTTTGATTGTAAGTGCGTTAAGAATAGAAGAACACCCAACACATTTTAATTTGCAAGAAGCATTGGACTTTGTTGAAGAAATGCAACCTAAAAAAGCATATTTTACCCACATAAGTCATCGGTTGGGTTTTCATAAAGAAGTCTCTAAAAATTTACCAAAAAATGTTTTTCTTGCTTTTGATGGATTAAAAATTGAAGCGTAGAGTTTTACGGATAAAATTATACGTAATCTCTATTCTTTAAAGTTTAGAAATGAGCCAAATTATTTAATACCAGCGTTTCTTTTTCTTTTTAGAAGCTTCAGATTTTCTTCCTTTTTTGTTTTTACTAACCGTATTTGGTTGTAACTTTTTATGTTTTGGTTTATCAATAACATAAGGATGTTCAATAATCACCTTAATTGGTTTTTCAATTAAAGTTTCGATTAATTTAATATATGCGTTTTCGTCTGGAGAACAAAAAGAAAAAGCAATTCCAGATTTACCTGCTCTACCAGTTCTACCAATTCTGTGAATATAGGTTTCGGGAATGTTTGGGATGTCAAAATTAATAATAGCATCTACATTCGTAATGTCTATTCCACGAGAGGCTACGTCTGTTGCAATTAAAATATGTGCTTTTTTTTCTTTAAAGTCTTCAATGGCTTTATTTCGAACGCCCTGTGTTTTGTCTCCATGAATACTGGCTACCTTGTATCCATTTTTAACTAAAGATTCTTCTAATTTATCAACACCAAATTTCGTACGTCTGAATATGATAATTTTTCCATTTATAGTATTCCTTAACAAGTGCAAACACAAATCTGTTTTGTTCTTTTTTGGAAGATAATATAATAGCTGGCCAATATTTTTTGCGGTAGTTTCTTCAGGGTTTATCTCAACTACTACCGGACTTTTGATTACTTTTTTTGCTAAATCTACTATTTTTTCTGGCATGGTAGCAGAGAAAAGTAAGGTCTGTTTTTTCTTCGGGCATAGAGCTTCTATCTTCTTTATATCAGCTATAAAACCCATATCTAGCATTAAATCCGCTTCGTCTAAAACAAAGATTTCAACAGCACTCAAATCGATGTTTCCTTGCAATTGTAAATCAATCAATCTCCCCGGAGTTGCAATTAAAATATCGATTCCTTTGGCTAAAATTTCTTTCTGAGGTTCTAGTGAAACACCACCAAAAACAGCAGTTGCTCGTAGATTAGAATATTTACTAAAACTTTTGAAATTCTCTAAAATCTGTATTGCCAGCTCACGAGTAGGCGTGACTACTAAAGATTTTATTTTTTTCTCTCC
>JBNMOF010000158.1:0-5231 GCA_051277175.1 Polaribacter sp. | reverse complement strand
GCACCATTTCCTGCATCCGTTTATTAATAAATTTTTGCATGTCATAATCTAAAGTTCGTATCGTTCCAATTAATTTTGCCGTTTCTGGAATAATATTCGATCGGATTCCTGCATTGATCACGCCAACAGTAATTACCGCTCCCTCTTTTGTTAATTCTGTTTCTCTACTAATTATGGTTTGCAATCCTTGAATAATACTGGCAGCCGTTAATATTGGATCTACGCTTGTCCAAGGTCTCGAACCATGCGCTTGTTTTCCTTTTATATTAATTTCAAATGTTTGAGCTGCTGCCATAATTCCGCCAGACTTATATTTAATTGACCCAACATCTGTTGCTGAATTAATATGCAATCCGAAAATAGCATCTACATCGGGGTTTTTTAACACATTTTCTTTCACCATTAATTCTGCACCACCTTCTTCTCCCTTTGGAGCGCCTTCTTCTGCAGGCTGAAAAATAAATTTAACAGTTCCTTTAATTTTACTTTTCATTTTAGAAAGCACTTCTGCAGCTCCCATTAAAATAGCAACATGAGTATCATGACCACAGGCATGCATAACTCCAGTTTTTTTACCATTATATTCGGACATTACTAAAGATTTAAAAGATAAATCATTCCTTTCTGTAACTGGTAACGCGTCCATATCTGCTCTTAAAGCAACTACTTTTCCAGGAAAATCTCCTTTTAATAAGCCAACTACACCTGTTTTTGCAACACCTTCCTGCACTTCTATTCCGAGACTTCTTAAATGCTTTGCAATGTATTTTGCAGTATTAAATTCTCTATTTGATAATTCTGGGTTTTCATGTATATGTCTTCGCCACTCTATTACTTTGCCTTCAATATCATTTGAAAGTTTGTTGATGTTCTCGTCATTCGTTTGACCAAAAGAATTTAAAGTAAAGCCAAAAAATAAAAGAGCTGATACTGTGATTTTCATAGTTTATATTGTTTTAGCTATTGAAAAATAGCGCAATATGCACTATTTATGATTCTTTAAATATATAATTTTATATTGTAAAATTATAATTGTGAATACCTATTATACTCGCAAATATTATTATTTAAAAATAATGGACTCTTTTATTTTCAAAAAAAATCTATGATTTATTTTAGTCTGCGCAACGACAAACAGAAATACTTATATTTACAAAAAAAAGACTATGCTTTTTTCATCAAGAATTTACAAAATAATATTCTTATTTTCAGCTAGCTTAACCCTTCAACTTAGCTCTTTTGCACAAGAAACTATTGTGATTTTCGCAATTAATGATCCACACAGTGAAATCGAAAATTTTGCAAAAATCAAACCACTAATTGATGCTGAAAAAGCTAAAAATCAAAAAGTATATTTTGTAGCAGCTGGCGATCTTTTTTCAGGAAATCCAATTGTAGATTATCATCAAAATAAAGGATACCCGATGATAGACATGCTTAATAAAACCGGACTCGATGTAAGTGTTATTGGAAATCATGAATTCGATTATGGTCAAGAGATTCTTAATGATCGTCTTGAGCAAGCAAATTTTCCTTTTATCTGTGATAATGTCTCGGGAGGAACCGGTAAACTGGGAGATATTAAGGGAAGTACTATTATAACAAAAGATAATTTTTCAATTGCGTTTGTAGGTGTCGTAGAGACTGGAAGTCCGGGAGGATATCCGTTAACGCATCCTAAAAAAATTGAAGGTTTATCTTTTACAGAAGGCTTAGATAGTTTCGAAAATTATAAAGATCTTAAAGTTAATGACGATGTCGACTTAATCGTTGCTCTTACGCATTATGGAAGTTATAAGGATGAAAAAATTCTTGAAAACTACGATTTTGTAGATTTAGTTATAGGTGGTCATACTAACCAAGAATATGGGGTTGCGCATGCCAATGGATATAAAGTAATGTCTGGTGGTAATTTAGAGAAAATTTCAAAAACTACTTTAACCATTACAAATAAACAAATAACAAATTTTGAATTTGAACTCATCGATTTATCAAATTCTAATTTAGCTTTAGACAATGCTATAGCAGAAGACATTGATGAGTATTTTAATAACCCAAGATTTTATACAAATATCGGTTCTTCTTTATCGACATTAACAACCACCTCAACAGGTTGTTTTTATACGGATGCACTTCAAAAAATATCTGGTTCAGACATGGTAATACAAAATTTTGGAGGAATTAGAAATGTACTTGAAGAAGGTACTATTACTCCATTTTCTATTTATTCCATAGATCCATTTGGAAACGGATTTGATACTTTTTCAATGACTGTCGTACAACTTCGAAATTTTTTAAATGAGTTCTCAAGTAGGTTTGCCTATTCATTAGATACCAGTTTTAGTGTGCGAAAGAATAGTGATGATACGTTTGTATTTTTAAGAGGTGGAGATTTACTTGACGATAGTGATTTAATAACTTTAAGTCTTAATGACTATATAAGTAGTGTTTTCCCTGCTTTATTCCCGGCATCGCCTACTTTTTCATTCCCGTTAACGACGGCAGATTATTTAATTGAATATTTAACTGATTATGTTACCCAACCCATCGATTATCTCGATTGTAGTCAGACAAATAATACCTTATCTATCGCTGATGTTTTTAACGAATCTGTTGTTAAAATATATCCATTATACATCGAAATTAATTTAAAAGAGCCTGTTTTTAGTACTGAGATTTATAGCATCACAGGTCAATTACTTCACAAATCTGTAAATACTAATAAAATTGATACCCAATTTCTTACAAAAGGAATCTATTTATTGAAATTGAATTCCAAAAATGGATCTCGATTTAAAGTTCAAAAATTTATCAAGTAATTTTAATTTATAACAAAAAAAACACCTCAAATTGAGGTGTTTTTTTTGTTATAAAAAGTATGCAGCTATTTAAAATGCGTATCGTTGAGGACCTCCTCTTCGAATCTCTTCACTTGCAGCCTCTTCAAATTGTTTGAAATTTTCTCTGAATGCGTTCGATAATTTAAAAGCTGTTTCATAATACGCGTCATCATTATTCCAAGTTGTTTTCGGACTTAATAATTCTGACGGTACTCCAGGACAACTTCTTGGCTGTGCAACTCCAAAAACGGAATGAATATGATAATCTTCATATTTATAGCTTCCTAAATCACCATTTAAAACAGCAGAGATCATTGCTCTAGTGTACTTTAGTGGCATTCTTCTACCAACTCCGTATTTACCTCCAGACCAACCTGTGTTTATTAACCAGACATTTACTCCTGTATCTTGCATCTTTTTACTTAACATCTCTGCATACTTTGTAGGATGTAAAGGCATAAAAGGGGCTCCAAAACAGGCTGAAAAACTAGGTGTAGGTTCTGTGACTCCCGCTTCTGTTCCCGCAACTTTTGCAGTATAACCAGAAATAAAGTGGTACGCTGCTTGACTTGGTGTTAACTTTGAAATTGGAGGTAGCACTCCAAAAGCATCGGCGGTTAAAAAGAAAATATTTTTTGGATTCTTACCAATTGAGGGTTGTTGAATATTATCTATATGATAAATAGGATAACTAACTCTTGTATTTTGAGTAATAGAAGTATCTGCAAAATCGATCTCTCCTTTTTTATCCATTACAACATTTTCTAGAATTGCTCCTTTCTTAATTGCTGCGAAAATTTCTGGCTCTTGTTCTTGTGATAAGTTAATCACTTTTGCGTAACAACCACCTTCAAAATTAAAAACACTGTTTTCTTCTGTCCAACCATGTTCATCATCACCAATTAAACTTCTATCCGGATCTGTAGAAAGTGTTGTTTTCCCTGTTCCAGAAAGACCAAAGAAAATTGCGGTATCTCCCTCTTTACCAACATTTGCAGAACAATGCATTGGTAATGTATTTTTATAAACTGGAAGTATAAAATTTAATGCAGAAAAAATTCCTTTTTTAATTTCACCTGTATATCCAGTGCCACCAATTAAAGCTATTTTTCTAGTAAAATTTAAAATAGCAAAATTGTGCTGGCGTGTGCCATCTGCTTCGGGATCTGCCATAAAACCTGGTGCATTTACAACAGTCCATTCTGGATCAAAGCCTTTTAATTCAGCTTCTGTTGGTCGTAAAAACATATTATAAGCAAACATGTTGCTCCAAGGATATTCATTTACAACTCTTATATTTAACTTGTAGTCTTCATCTGCGCAGGCGTAAGAGTCTCTTACAAAAATTTCTTTTCCTGAAAGATAGGTCACAACCTTATTATAAAGTGCATCAAATTTATCAGAATCAAAAGGAAGATTTATGTCACTCCACCAAACTTCATCTTTGGTAACAGCATCTTTTACGATGAATCTGTCTTTTGGAGAACGCCCAGTGAATTCACCGGTATCTACAGCAATTGCTCCTAATGAAGATTCAGTTCCTTGTTCCTTTTTTAAAGTTTCTGCGTGTAATTCATCCGACGATAATTGGTAACGAATTGTTGCATTTTTGATTCCTAGATTATTTAACGAAATCGATTTCGTATTTGTATCTACCATATCAATATTTTAGTTGGGTTTTGTTATCATGCAAAATTAAACAATATTCTTTTACAGGGAAGTTATTTAGTGTTTTTTTATAAATATCTTATTTTTTTAATTCTTTAGTAATGAAATACGCAAGCATACAGCCCCAACCTATGACTAAGAGTACACCTCCAAATGGCGTCACAAACCAAATCGATTTTGCAGTAATTTTTGTTAATTGAATCACATAAATAGAACCTGAAAAACACAAAATTCCAAAGAAAAAGAACAAACTAATGCGATTCTTTTGAATTGAAGAAAAACCATGATACGTATTTACAAAAAATAACACAATTACATGATACATTTGATACCGCACCGCAGTTTCAAAACTCAATAATTGATCTGTTGTTAATGAATCTTTTAAAGCATGTGCGGCAAAAGCTCCAAAAATAATAGCTAACATTCCTAAAAGACATGTAATTATTAAATTTTTAATCATTTTTAAATCATTTTTAAACATTTATGATGCTTTTTGTTAAATTTTAAACAATTGACGTATCTTCGTATTTCATACAAAAATACATTATTTATCATATGAAAAACATCCTAATAATAGGTGCTGGAAAATCAAGTTCTGCACTCATCAAATATTTACTTGACAAATCTAACGAAGAATCTCTTTTTTTAACCATCGGAGATATCTCTACAGACAACGCAAAAAATCTTATCAATAATCACAAAAACGCAAAAGCAATTGTTTTA
>JBNMOF010000157.1:0-5239 GCA_051277175.1 Polaribacter sp. | reverse complement strand
CAGTTCCGCCAAGTTTTGTTAGTTTATTTTGAATTACATCTGTTGTAGCTTCTTTTAAAGACTTTTGTTGATATTCCATTTGTGCTGAAATATCATATGCAACTTGACTTCTAATAAAATACTCTCCACAGCCTGTTGATGAGACTCCACATGTTTTATTATTTGCATACGTACCAGATCCAATAATTGGCGCATCTCCAATTCTTCCCCAACGTTTATTCGTCATTCCTCCAGTTGAGGTTCCTGCAGCAATATTTCCGTCTTTATCTAATGCCACGCAACCAACGGTTCCAAATTTTGAGTTTTTAATATCCACATCATAAAAAGCCGCTCGTTTACTATCCTTCTCTAATTCCGTTTTTTCTTTATTTTTTATATTTTGTAAAGCATTAAACCTTCTTTCTGTATAAAAATAACTAGGAGATACAATTTCCAATCCTTTTTCTTTCGCAAATGCGGATGCTCCTTTTCCAGAAAGCATCACATGATCCGAATCTGTCATTATTTTAACTGCAAGTTCAATCGGACTTTTTACATTCATTACCCCTGCAACTGCTCCAGCATTTAATGTTTTCCCATCCATAAAAGAAGCGTCTAACTCGTTTGTTTCTTCATGTGTAAAAACAGCCCCTTTACCCGCATTAAATAGTGGAGACTCCTCCATCACTTGAATTGTTTTAACAACAGCTTCTTGGCTTGTTCCTCCATTTTTAAGAATCGCATGTCCTGTTCTAATTGCTTGCTCTAGTTTCAGTTTATATGCTGTCTCTTTTTCATCAGATAAATTTTTCTTCAAAATAGTTCCCGCTCCTCCATGAATTATAATTGCAAATTCATTTTGCTTGACCTCGGTCTCATTTTGTTTAGAAATTAACTCCTTTTTACAACTAAAAGAGAGTAATAAGATTGCCATAATAAAAAGAAAATTTTTCATTGTTGTTTTTGTTTAAAATTAAACAATTATTATGTTTTTTGTTTAATTTATTTATGTGTAAAATAATTCGTAAATTTGAAACTTCTAAGTTAATCAACTAAAACGGAACTGCGAAATGACAGATTTTGGAATTAAAGAAGCCTTACAACAATTAGGTGTAAAAGACATAAATAACGGAACTTCCACTGGTTCTGATAATTTTTCTAACGGAGAAATAATTGAAAGTTACTCTCCTGTTGACGGAAAATTAATTGGAAAAGTAAAAGCAACAACAAAAGAGGATTATGAAAAGGTAATGGAAACAGCTGGTAAAGCTTTCTTATCTTTCAGAGACATGCCTGCTCCACAAAGAGGGGAAATTGTTCGTCAATTTGGAAACAAATTAAGAGAATTAAAGGAGCCTTTAGGAAAATTAATTTCTTATGAAATGGGTAAATCTTTACAAGAAGGCTATGGTGAGGTTCAAGAAATGATAGATATCTGTGATTTTGCTGTTGGTTTGTCAAGACAATTAAACGGACAAACCATGCCATCTGAGCGCCCTGGACACGTAATGAGAGAGCAATGGCATCCAATTGGTGTTGTTGGTATTATCTCTGCATTTAACTTTCCGGTAGCTGTTTGGGCTTGGAATACTTCTTTAGCTTGGATCTGTGGTGATGTGTGTGTTTGGAAAGGTTCTGAAAAAGTACCTTTATGCTCTATTGCTTGTCAAAACATTATTGCTGGTGTTTTAAAAGAGAATAATTTACCAGAAGGTATTTCTTCTATTATAAATGGAGATTACAATGTTGGTGAAATGATGTCGAATGATACCAGAATGCCGTTATTATCTGCAACTGGTTCTACAAGAATGGGAAGAATTGTTGGTGCAACTGTTGCCAAACGTTTTGGAAAATCTTTATTAGAATTAGGAGGAAATAATGCAATTATTATTACACCTACTGCAGAATTAAAAGTTGTAGTTCCTGGTGCTGTATTTGGAGCTGTTGGAACTTGTGGACAACGTTGTACTTCTACAAGAAGATTAATTATTCACGAATCTGTTTACGATAAAGTAAGAGATGCGATTGTAGGTGCTTACAAACAATTAACAATCGGAAATCCTTTGGATGAAACAAATCATATCGGGCCGTTAATTGATCATGATTCTGTAAACACCTATTTAGCTGCTATTGAAAAAGCAAAAGCTGAAGGTGGAAACATGTTAGTTGAAGGTGGTGTTTTAAAAGGTGAAGGTTACGAATCTGGTTGCTATGTAAAACCTGCAATTATTGAAGCCGAAAACCATTTTGAGATTGTGCAGCATGAAACTTTTGCGCCTATTTTATATTTAATGAAATATTCTGGTGGAGTAGAAAATGCAATCGCACAACAAAATGGCGTTGCACAAGGTTTATCTTCTGCAATTATGACCAATGAACTGAAAGAGGCTGAGAAATTTTTATCTTATACGGGTTCAGATTGTGGTATCGCAAACGTAAACATTGGTACTTCTGGTGCTGAAATTGGTGGTGCTTTTGGTGGTGAAAAAGAAACAGGTGGTGGACGTGAGTCTGGATCTGATGCTTGGAAAGTATACATGAGAAGACAAACAAACACTGTAAATTATTCTGATGAATTGCCGCTAGCGCAAGGAATTAAGTTTGATTTGTAAGCGTTTCAAATTATATAATTTTAAAAACCCAACTTTAATAAAGTTGGGTTTTTTTTATTTTTTAAAAGATTCAGGATCTTAATAATTTGAGCTATAACTTAAAAATCCACTCAATTGAGTGGATTTTTTAATATTTTAAATTAGATAAACTATTTACAGTTTACTATTTTCTTAATTTTTAAGTGCTTCTGCTCTTTTTAAAATTTGACTTCGCTACGCTACGTCTAATTTTTCAAAGCTTCTGCTCCACCAACAATTTCTAATATTTCATTAGTAATAGCTGCTTGACGCGCTTTATTATAAGTTAGTAACAAATCGTCTCTTAAATCTGTTGCGTTGTCTGTTGCCTTGTGCATCGCAGTCATTCTAGCTCCGTGTTCTGAAGCAAAACTATCTCTTAAGGCCTTATACAACTGAGTCTTTAAAGACTTAGGAATCAAAGCTTCTACAATTTCTTCTTTGGAAGGTTCAAAGATATAATCAGAATTCACATTTGCATCACCACCTTCAATAGGTTTAATTGGCAAGAACTGCTCTAATTGTGGTATTTGAGTTGCTGCATTTTTAAATTGATTGTAAACAATTTCAATCTTATCATAAGCACCATCAACGTACATTTCCATTAACTCTTCTGCAACTAAGGCTACATTATCAAAAGTTAAATCGTCAAAAAGTTCATTTCTACTCGCAACAACATTATGCGCTTTGGATAAAACATCTCCTCCTTTTTTACCAATAGAAAATATATCTACAGAAGTACCACTGTATTTCTCTTCAATAGTTCTTACAACTCTTTTGGTAATAGAAGAGTTAAAACCACCACATAAACCTCTATTAGAAGTGATAGCTACTAATAAAACTTTAGAAACTTCTCTTTGTGTTGAATATGCTCCACCGGCATCACTATCTAAAGTTGCACTTAAATTTTGCAATAATTCAGTTAGTTTAGATGAATAAGGTCTCATTGCCGTTATTGCATCTTGTGCTTTTTTCAACTTTGCAGCAGATACCATTTTCATGGCAGATGTAATCTGCATTGTCGATTTAATAGAGGTAATTCTATTACGTATTTCTTTTAAGTTTGCCATTCTTCTATTGGAATTTTGAAATTCCCGCTTTCACGGGAATGACAACTATATGTTAAGCAAAATGCTTAGAGATTTTTTTAGCTGCTGCTTCTAAAACAGAAATAGCTTCTGGTGCTAATTTTCCAGATTTTAGAATGTCTAAAGTATCTCTATGTTTCGCGTTTAAATAATCGATATAATCTTTCTCGAATTTCTTTACTTGATTTACAGGAACATCTTTTAACAAGTTCTTAGAACCTGCATAGATAATTGCAATTTGATCTTCTACTGAAAAAGGATCATTTTGAGCTTGTTTTAAAATTTCAACATTGCGCTGTCCTTTAGAAATTACACTCATGGTTGCTGCGTCTAAATCTGAACCAAACTTAGCAAACGCTTCTAATTCACGATACTGTGCTTGATCTAATTTCAACGTACCAGATACTTTTTTCATTGCTTTAATCTGAGCATTACCACCAACACGAGATACAGAAATACCTACGTTAATCGCTGGACGAACACCAGAGTTAAATAAATCTCCATCTAAGAAAATTTGTCCATCAGTAATCGAAATTACATTTGTTGGAATATATGCGGATACATCTCCTGCTTGTGTTTCAATAATTGGCAATGCAGTTAAAGAACCTCCACCTTTTACAATTCCTCTTAAAGAATCAGGTAAATCATTCATTTCACTTGCAATCTTGTCATCATTAATAACTTTTGCAGCTCTTTCTAATAATCTTGAGTGTAAGAAAAATACATCACCAGGATACGCTTCACGACCTGGAGGCCTTCTTAATAATAAAGAAATTTCACGGTACGCTACAGCTTGTTTTGATAAATCGTCAAATACAATTAAAGCGGGTCTTCCAGAATCTCTGAAAAATTCTCCAATTGCAGCTCCAGCAAAAGGCGCATATACTTGCATTGCTGCAGGATCTGATGCATTTGCTGCTACAATTGTAGTGTATGCCATTGCTCCTTTTTCTTCTAACATATTTGCAATTGCTGCAACTGTAGATGCTTTCTGACCAATAGCTACATAGATACAATATACTGGCTTCCCAGCATCAAAAAATTCTTTTTGATTTAAAATAGTATCTAAAGCAACTGTAGATTTTCCTGTTTGTCTGTCTCCAATGATTAACTCACGTTGACCTCTACCAACAGGAATCATTGCATCAATAGATTTAATACCAGTTTGTAAAGGTTCTGTTACAGGTTCTCTATAAATAACACCAGGAGCTCTTCGCTCTAAGGGCATTTCATATGTTTTACCTTCAATGGGTCCTTTTCCATCAATTGGATTCCCTAAAGTATCTACAACACGTCCTACAATTCCTTCACCTGTTTTTAAAGAGGCAATTCTTTCTGTACGTTTTACAGTAGAACCTTCTCTAATGGCAGTTGAAGCACCTAATAATACGACACCTACGTTGTCTTCTTCTAAGTTTAATACAATTCCCTCTAATCCGTCTTCGAATTCTACGAGCTCACCGTATTGAACATTAGATAGACCGTAAACACGTGCGATACCATCACCTACTTGTAAAACAGTTCCTACTTCATTTAAAGTAG
>JBNMOF010000156.1:0-5263 GCA_051277175.1 Polaribacter sp. | reverse complement strand
CCTATATAAATGATTTTTTAAAAACCAAGCTTGACAATTACCTGCATAAAAACCCCGACGTTGCAGATAAATTACAACGTAAAATAATTCAGGCAGAAAAAGAACGAAAAGAGCTTTCTGGAATTCGGAAATTGGCGAAAGACAGAGCTAAGAAATCAAATTTACACAATAAAAAATTACGGGATTGTAGAATTCATTTAGGAGATATTAAAAAAGAAAACTATTTAGAAACGACCTTGTTTATTACAGAGGGGGATTCGGCCTCAGGTTCTATCACAAAATCTAGAAATGTAAATACGCAAGCGGTTTTTAGTTTGAAAGGAAAGCCATTAAATTCTTATGGGCTGACTAAGAAAATTGTGTATGAAAATGAAGAGTTCAATTTACTACAAGCAGCCTTAAATATAGAAGATGGTATTGAAGACTTGCGTTACAATAATATTGTAATCGCTACAGATGCCGATGTAGACGGAATGCACATTCGCTTGTTATTAATTACATTTTTCTTGCAATTTTTTCCAGAATTAATAAAAGAAGGGCATTTGTATATTTTAGAAACTCCATTGTTTAGAGTCAGAAATAAGAAACAAACTTTTTATTGTTATTCGCAGGAAGAGAAACGGGAAGCAATAGAAAAGTTAAATGGGAAACCAGAAATAACTCGATTTAAAGGTTTGGGTGAAATTTCTCCAAATGAATTTGTCCATTTTATTGGAAACGATATTCGTTTAGATCCTGTAATGTTAGACAAAGAGATGTCTATTGAGCAAATGTTAGAATTTTACATGGGGAAAAATACTCCAGACAGGCAGAAATTTATCATCGAGAATTTAAAAGTAGAATTGGATACAGTTGAAGATGAAGTTTAGAATATGAGTGAAGAAATAAACGAAAATGAGCACGAGGAAGAGCTAACGAATCAAAATGAACAATTAGATTCGCCCCAAGAAGAGACCATCACTAAAATTACAGGAATGTATAAAGAGTGGTTTTTGGATTATGCTTCGTATGTTATTTTAGAAAGAGCAGTACCATCTTTAGAAGACGGCTTAAAACCTGTGCAACGTAGAATTATGCATTCTATGAAAGATTTAGACGATGGGCGGTACAATAAAGTAGCGAATATTGTTGGTCATACAATGCAATATCACCCGCACGGAGATGCTTCTATTGCAGATGCTATGGTACAAATTGGTCAGAAAGAATTGCTAATCGATATGCAAGGAAACTGGGGGAATATTCTGACTGGAGATCGCGCCGCAGCCTCTCGATATATAGAAGCTCGCTTGTCAAAGTTTGCCTTAGATGTTGTTTTTAATCCGAAAACTACCGATTGGAAAATGTCTTATGATGGTAGAAGAAAAGAACCCATTGATTTACCTGTAAAATTTCCGTTGCTTTTAGCACAAGGAGCAGAAGGAATCGCAGTAGGCTTATCAACTAAAATTTTACCACATAATTTTATAGAACTAATTGATGCTTCCATAAAATATTTAAAAGGTAAAAGTTTTAATATATTACCTGACTTTATAACCGGTGGAATTGCAGATTTTACTAATTATAACGATGGTAAACGAGGAGGGAAAGTTAGAGTTCGAGCAAAAATTGCACAACTTGATAAAAAGACACTAGTGATTACCGAAATTCCTTTTGCAACCACTACCACAACTTTAATAGATAGTATTATTAAAGCCAATGAAAAAGGGAAAATTAAGATAAAAAAAATTGACGATAATACCGCTGCAGAAGTAGAAATTTTGGTGCATTTGCCACCAAATGTTTCTCCAGATAAAACCATAGACGCTTTGTATGCTTTTACAAGTTGTGAAAATTCAATTTCACCCTTGTGCTGTACTATTGAAAATAATAAACCTGTTTTTATTGGCGTTTCAGAAATGCTGAAACATTCAACAGATTTAACGGTAGATTTGTTAAAGAAAGAATTGGAAATTCAGTTAAATGAATTAGAAGAACAGTGGCATTTTTCATCTTTAGAACGTATTTTTATAGAAAACAGAGTCTATAGAGACATTGAAGAAGAAGAAACATGGGATGGCGTAATTAAGGCAATTGCTTTGGGTTTACAACCGCATGTAAAACATTTAAAACGCGCAATTACTGAAGAAGATATAGCCCGTTTAACAGAAATTCGAATCAAGAAAATATCAAAATTTGATATTGATAAAGCCAAACAATTTATAGAAGGTTTAGAGGCTAAAATAGCGATTGTTAAAAATCATTTGTCAAAATTAATTGAATATGCAATCGATTATTTTAAACGTTTAAAAAGTACTTACGGAAAAGGAAAAGAACGCAAGACAGAAATTCGAATTTTTGATGATATTGTAGCATCAAAAGTAGCAATGAATAATGCAAAACTCTTTGTAAATAGAGAAGAAGGTTTTATTGGAACTTCTCTTAAAAGAGATCAATTTGTAAGTGATTGTTCTGACATTGATGACGTTATTATCTTTAGAAAAGATGGTAAAATGATCGTAACAAAAGTAGATTCAAAGATTTTTGTTGGTAAAGATATTATTCATGTTGCTGTTTTTAAAAAGAAGGATAAAAGGACGGTTTATAATTTTATGTACAGAGATGGTTCAAAAGGGCCGTCTTACATAAAACGATTTAATGTCACTTCTGTAACGCGAGATAAAGAGTACGATTTAGCAAACGGAAATAAAGGTTCTCTTGTTCATTATTTTACGGCAAATCTGAATGGAGAAGCAGAAGTTGTAACTATTAATTTGAGAGCTGCAGGAGGAATTAAGAAACTAAAATGGGATATTGATTTTACTGATCTAGCGGTAAAAGGAAGAGCAGTAAGAGGAAATATAATTACAAAATATCAGATAAAATCTATAGATTTTAAATCGGAAGGAGTGTCTACTTTAAAACCTCGTAAAATTTGGTTTGACGATACTGTTCAGCGTTTAAATGTTGATGATAGAGGTGAGTTGTTAGGTGAGTTTAGAGCAGAGGATAAATTGCTAATTATCACACAAAGTGGAAAAGCAAAAGCGGTAAAACCAGACTTAGCGATGCATTTTGATAAAGATATGATTGTCTTAGAAAAATGGAAACCTAAAAAGCCAATTTCTGCCATTTATTTCGATGGAGAAAAAGAACGTTATTATGTAAAACGTTTTTTAATTGAAGCAACAGAAAAAGAAGAATTTTTTATTTCTGAACATCTAAAAGCACAGTTAGAAATTGTAGCCACAGACCATAGACCCGTTGCGGAAGTAATTTTTTCTAAAAGGAGTTTAGAAAAACAAAAAGTCAATTTTGAGGATTTTATTGCTGTTAAAGGAATAAAAGCACAAGGAAATCAGTTAACCACAGAGAAAATAAAACTAGTTAATTTATTAGAATCATTGCCTTTTGAAGAACCAGAAGAAGAGCGCTTTGAGGAAATAGAGGTGGTAGACGAAGAAGTGATAGCGCAGCAACTGCCTACTGAAGTAGTAGAAAAAGATGATAAAAAAATAATTTCAGAAGCCGTTTCTCCTGATGATAAAGCTGCAATTGCACTTAAAAAATCAATTGCACAAAAGAAGGCAGAGGAGCAAAAGAGAGATGACGAAAGTCAAACAAAATTATTTTAAAACACAACGCGATGATGAAACGAAAACACATCTTTTTAGGCCTAGCTGTTTTAGGTATTTGTTATACTTGGTATTACAATATACAATGGTTTCAAACCACAAATGACCCTACATTTTCTAACTTTATGAGTGATGCACAAGCCAATTTTGCAGGAAAATCTCTTGGAGCAGATTTAACAGTGGTAGTGTTTACTTTTTTTGCATTTATGATTCCGGAATCTATTAAATTAAAAATTAAGTACTGGTGGGCTCTAATACCACTTACTTTTTTAATTGCTGTTGCATTTACATTTCCATTATTTTTGTATTTGCGAGAAAATGCTCTAGAAAAACATAAAAATGAAAATTAAACTTCTTATTCTTCATATCTTTATTTTAGGAAATATCTTTTCACAAAATAAAACTTCATTTTTTAAAGATTTAAATGGAAGTTATAATTTTGAAACTATAAAAAATGCTGATTTTAAAGAGTATGAAAATACCATATCAGATGGTTTTAATAAAGCTATTTATTGGTTTAAAATATCCACTTTAAATACAAATAAAGAATATGTTTTTAGAATTATAAACCCGCACATTCATAATGTAAAAGCTTTTCAAAATAATATTGAGCTTAGTCCTCTTTCTTATGAAAGATATATAACGGTTCCTTTTATTTCAAATAATGAAGTTTTTGTTAGAGTTGAACCTCGTAAAGAATCCTATCTTCCGATAGAAATAATGGAAGAAACAGACTTTTTGCTTCAGGAAAAGGTTCAAACCTTATTAATAGGTTTGTATTTTGGGTTTGCCCTTTTTATTATGATCTCTAATGTTTTTTACTTTTTTGTGTTTGATGATGCTGCATTTATATATTATTCTTTATTCCTTTTTAGTACATCATTTGGTTTATTTGTTACCGACGGTATGTTGAATTTCATTGGTTTTACAGAGAGAACTATCGATTTTTTAATTGTTTTAGCTTATACGCTGGTTGCATTTTTTTCGTCTAAATTTTCAAGTAATTATTTGCAATTAGATGTCTATTATCCAAAACTTAAATTATTGCCTTATGCGATAGGTTCAGCTATTTTAATATTAGGCTCATTTTATTTAGTTACCGACAATTTTATTTTTCTAATAGCAATAAGTATTTTAGTATTTAGTGTTTTTTTAATCTATTGGTTAGCAGGGGTTACCTTATTTAAAAAGAATTTTTTTATTAAAGTATTCACTTTTGCTTTTGTAGTTATTTTCTTATTAAGTGTTAATTATTATGTGTTTAAAGTATTTGGTATTTCCTCTGCAAGTTTGAATGCAACCAATATAAAGTTAGGTGGTTTTATTGAAATGATTGTTTTGTCTCTTGCTGTTATTTATAGAATGAAGGTATTAAAAAAAGAAAATCGATTCATGCGTCATAAGATTGTTACTTATGCTTCTGAATTAGAAAAACTAGTTGCAGAAGCTTCAAATAAACAAATGGATGAAAAACTGAATTTTGAAAATTTATTAAGTGTTAGAGAAAACGAAATTTTTGAATTAATAGTCGCAAGTAAATCAAACCAAGAAATTGCGAATCAATTAAATATCTCTTTAAATACAGTAAAGTTTCATATTAAAAATATATACGAAAAGTTACAAGTAAAAAGTAGAAAGGAAGTGTTGTTTAT
>JBNMOF010000155.1:0-5270 GCA_051277175.1 Polaribacter sp. | reverse complement strand
AGCAAAAATAAATTGAAACGTTTCAAAGAAAATGAAACGTTTAACAATGTCATTCAGCCAACAAGAGAAGAGGTAGTAACAGACTTCTCTCAAAAAGGCAAATGGCATTCTTTTTTTGAAAATAACAATCCTATAGTTGTAGAACTCGGTTGTGGTAAAGGCGAATATACAATTGCTTTAGCAAGAAAAAACCCAAATAAAAATTACGTTGGTATTGATATTAAAGGTGCGCGTTTTTGGCGCGGAGCGAAAACAGCAATTGAAGAAAACCTACCAAATGTTGCTTTTGTAAGAACTCAAATCGAATTAGTTGATTTTATTTTTGCAGAAAATGAAGTTTCTGAAATCTGGATTACTTTCCCAGATCCACAGATAAAATATCAGCGGACAAAACACAGAATGACGAATACCGTTTTTCTAAAAAAATACCACCAGATCTTAAATGACTCTGGAATTGTAAATTTAAAAACCGATAGCGAATTTATGCACGGTTATACACTAGGTTTACTGCATGGTGCAGGTCACGAAGTTTTATACGCAAACCATACGGTTTATAAAAATGAAGGTGCACCAGAAGAAGTTACAGAAACGCAAACTTTCTACGAAAATCAGTACTTAGAAGTTGGTAAAGCAATTACCTATATTCAATTTCGTTTAAAGTATTAATTCCTTTAGGTTCTGTTAAAGTTCGTTTTTAGGCCCTTGTTGCTTCTTTTTTGAAATTTAATTTTTTACTACACGATTTCTTTTTTTTGAAACGATACACCATCTTATTTTTATAAAACGTACTATCTTCACGAAGTGAAAGACGCTGATAATTTTTATGATAAAGTATATAAAACTGCACGCTTAATCCCTTTTGGTAGTGTTACAAGTTATGGTGCTATTGCAAAATATTTAGGCGCTGCACGATCTGCAAGAATGGTGGGTTGGGCAATGAATAATTCGCATCATCAAACGGAAGAAGTTCCTGCACACAGAGTTGTCAATAGAAAAGGTTTACTAACAGGAAAACATCATTTTGACGGCACAAATTTGATGCAACAATTGTTAGAAAATGAAGGAATTGTTGTGATTGATAATCAAATTCAAGATTTTGAGCTTGTTTTCTGGGATCCTACAAAAGAGTTGCATTAAGATGCGTTAATTCTCTAAAAATCACGCAATATAATTTCCTGCTATTAGTCCATAAATAATCATAATCTACAAGCCTTATTTTCTGAATAGTAAGCTGTATCTTTGCAATTAAGATTAAATAAAAATAAGACGTGAGTTTTAAAAAAGAAGATATATACAAGGCATTAGAAACCATTACTGCTCCCGGAGAAGGAAAAAGTTTGGTAGAAAATAACAATATAACAAATGTAGTCGCTTTTGGGAACGAGGTAGAAATAGACGTAACCATAAGCAATCCTACGCTGCAAGCAAAAAAGAAAGTAGAATCTGAAATTGCAAAGGCTGTTAAAACCAATGTGTCAGAGGATATAGACGTAAAGATTAATGTAAAAGTAGAAAAGCCTGCCGCTGCTAAGGAGAATCCGAATCAAATTCGTGGAAAAGAAATTCCTAATATTAAAAATATTATTGCAATTGCTTCTGGTAAAGGAGGTGTTGGTAAATCTACCATTACAGCAAATACGGCTATTTCTTTAGCAAAAATGGGTTTTAATGTAGGTGTTTTAGATGCAGATGTGTATGGACCTTCACAACACATTATGTTTGATGTTGAAAGGAAAAAACCACTTTCTGTAAATGTAGCTGGACGTTCAAAGATGAAGCCCGTAGAAAATTATGGTGTAAAATTATTGTCTTTAGGGTTTTTTACAGATCCAGGTCAGGCAGTAATTTGGCGAGGACCGATGGCTTCAAAAGCATTAAATCAATTAATTTTTGATGCAGATTGGGGCGAATTAGATTTCTTATTAATCGACTTGCCTCCAGGAACAGGAGATGTGCATTTATCAATTGTGCAAGCATTGCCAATTAGCGGTGCAGTGATTGTAAGTACACCTCAAAATATTGCTTTGGCAGATGCCAAAAAAGGAGTAGCTATGTTTCAACAAGAAAGTATCAATGTTCCTGTTTTAGGAATCATAGAAAATATGGCATATTTTACACCAGATGAATTGCCAAATAATAAATATTATATCTTTGGTCAAGATGGTGCAAAAAATTTAGCAGAAGATATTAATACTAAGTTTTTAGGTGAAATTCCTTTGGTTCAAAGTATCCGTGAATCTGGAGATATTGGTCGTCCTGTAGCTTTACAAAAAGGCACTGTTTTAGAAAACTCTTTTAATGAGATTTCGAGAGAAATGGTAGCAGAATTATTAAAAAGAAACAAAAATTTACCACCAACAGAAGTTGTTAGAATTACAACAATGAGTGGTTGTAGCGCAGTAAAAAAATAAATTATGACAGCACAAGAAACATTAGATAATGTAGAAAAAGCCCTAGATGAGATTCGTCCATTTTTAATGAGTGACGGAGGTAATATTAAACTTTTATCAATAGAAGATGCTGTTGTAAAAGTGCAACTAGAAGGCGCGTGTACTGGTTGTTCTGTGAACCAAATGACCTTGAAAAACGGAGTGGAAGCAACTATTAAAAAGTATGTGCCACAAATAGTAGAAGTAATAAACGTAGCTTAATTTCTTCTTTAAAAAAATTCATACTTAACAAAATGATTAAATGAACGTCCTAGCGAGGAATGAAGTAATCTTATTGTAAAAAGAGATTACTTTATTCTTCGTAATGGCGCCAAATAAAAATAATGATTACAACAGACATCTTAATTATTGGTGCAGGACCTACAGGTTTATTCACAGTTTTTGAAGCAGGGTTATTGAAATTGCGTTGTCATTTAATAGATGCATTACCGCAAACTGGTGGGCAATGTTCAGAAATTTATCCAAAGAAACCTATTTATGACATTCCTGCATATCCAGAGATTTTAGCGGGCGACTTAACCGATAAACTAATGGAACAAATTAAACAATTTGAACCAGGATTTACTTTAGGAGAGCGTGCAGAAACTATAGAAAAACAAGAAGACGAAACGTTCATTGTTACTACAAATAAAGGGACAAAACACCAAGCAAAAGTGGTGGCTATTGCGGGCGGATTGGGTTCTTTTGAACCAAGGAAACCGCCAATTCCAAATATTGTAGATTTTGAAGATAAAGGAGTAGAATATATTATTAGAGATCCAGAATTTTACAGAGACCAGAAAGTAGTTATTTCTGGTGGTGGAGATTCTGCTTTAGATTGGGCAATATTCTTGACAGATGTGGCTTCATCCGTAACACTAATTCACAGAAGAAACGAATTTAGAGGTGCTTTAGATTCCGTGGATAAAGTACAAGAATTAAAAGACACAGGTAAAATTACGATGATTACGCCTGCAGAGGTAAAAGGAATTATAGGTACAGACAAAGTAACAGGTGTTTCTGTAATTCAAAATGGTGGCCAAGAATTTACGATTGAAACAGATCACTTTATTCCGCTTTTTGGATTGTCTCCAAAACTAGGACCTATTGCAGATTGGGGATTAGAAATTGAGAAAAATGCCATTAAAGTAAATAATGCTTTAGATTATCAAACAAATATACCCGGAATTTATGCTATTGGGGATGTAAACACCTATCCTGGAAAATTAAAGTTAATTCTTTGTGGCTTTCACGAAGCTACTTTAATGTGTCAAAGTGCTTACAAACGTATTTTTCCAAATAAAAAATATGTGATGAAGTACACAACAGTTGGTGGTGTAGACGGTTTTGATGGTACAAGAAAAGAGGCGCCTAAAGCGGTGGTTAAAAAGATTGAGTAAATAATTTAACTTAAATTATGAGTGTTATTCTCATATGATAAGGAATATAAAAAGCCTCTTTAAGTTACAACTTAAAGAGGCTTTTTAGTAGATTTTTCTATTTTATAGTCCTTATGCTAGTTGAAATATCTTCAAACCATAAATAATTTTTTTTAAAAGACTTTTCTTACCTTTGTTACACTAACTAAATCGATTGAGATGTACTTAGATCTATTGACACACTTAAAGTTTTTAATGAAGCGCAATCCCGAATGAGGATTTAATATATTAATTTTTCAAAGTGAAAATGGCGCAATTTTATATTATCTATAAATTGTAACATTCTGTTTATTAATTCATTAAATCATTTATAAAATGCCTTTTTATCACAAACTAGGGGAGATTCCACCCAAAAGACATACACAATTTCGCAAGAAAGACGGAAGTTTATATTACGAGCAATTGTTTGGTACAATTGGGTTTGACGGCATGTCTACCAATTCTTACCACGAATACAGACCAACTATGGTCAAAGAAATTCGTAAGCAATATTCTGTTAAACCAAAAATAGCGAAAGCAAATAATATTAAATCGTACCGGTTTAGAGGATTTCAAGTTCCTCCAGAAAATGATTATTTAGAAAGCAGAAAAGTTGTCTTAACAAATGCTGATTGTAATATTATATTAGCAGCTCCAAAAAAGTCTACAGAAGACTATTTTTATAAAAATACAGATGCAGACGAGGTTATCTTCATTCACAAGGGAACTGGGAAATTAAGAACACATCTTGGAAACATAGATTTTAAATACGGCGATTACTTAGTAATTCCTCGCGGAGTTATCTACAAACTTGATTTTGATGATGAGAATAATAGACTCTTTATCGTAGAATCATATTCGCCAATTTACACACCAAAACGCTATAGAAATCATTTCGGTCAACTATTAGAACATTCTCCTTTTTGCGAGCGAGATATAAGAAGGCCTTACGAGTTAGAAACAAATTACGAATTAGGAGATTTCTTAATCAAAGTAAAAAAACAAGGTGAAATTATAGAAATGATTTACGCTTCACATCCTTTTGATGTAATAGGTTATGATGGTTATAATTATCCGTATGCATTCTCAATTCACGATTTTGAACCAATAACAGGTCGTATTCATCAACCGCCACCAGTGCACCAAACCTTTGAAACCAATGCGTTTGTAATTTGCAGTTTTGTGCCACGTATGTATGATTATCATCCAGATTCGATTCCTGCACCCTACAGTCATAGTAACATCGATTCAGATGAGGTATTGTACTATGTTGATGGTGATTTTATGAGTAGAAATGACATTGATCAAGGGCACATTTCTTTGCATCCTTCAGGGATTCCTCACGGTCCACACCCCGGAACTGCAGAGAAAAGTATTGGGAAAACAAAAACAGAAGAATTAGCAGTGATGGTAGATACTTTTA
>JBNMOF010000154.1:0-5286 GCA_051277175.1 Polaribacter sp. | reverse complement strand
AAACCAAATGCAAACGAAAAAACAAATGCAAATGCCAGTGAAAGTCAGCCAAAAGGCGAGGTGAAAAAGCCAAATAAACCAAGAAGAAATAACAATAAAAATCGTAATAATAACAATCCTAAAAATGGAAGCGATTCTGAAAAATAAACCCCTATTTCTTTTATTGGCTTTAATTTTAACGATTTCTTGCAATGACATTTCAGAATTTAACAACTACAAAACAGTAGCAGATGGTTCTTGGAAGTCAGGAAAAAAAATCAGCTTTTCTTTTGAAATAAAAGACACCATTTTACCTAAGAATTTATTTATCAATATCCGAAGTAATAAAGAGTATGGCTTTAGTAATTTATATGTAATTACAGAATTTAAATTCCCGGATAATAGTTTGGTTATCGATACGTTACAATATGAAATGACCGATGCTTCAGGGAAATTTTTAGGCAATGGTTTTTCTGAAATAAAAGAAAATAAGCTCTTCTATAAAGAACATAAAGTTTTTCCTATTTCAGGAAATTATTCCCTTGAAATAAGACATGCAATGAGAAAAAATGGTGCAATTAATGCCATTGAAAACCTGAACGGAATTCAAGATGTTGGTTTTAGTATCGAAAAAATAAAAGAATAATGGCAACGAAAAAAACAACTAGTTTCAAAAAATATTTAAAATGGTTTTGGGGAATTATTTTAGGAGGATTTACACTCATCTTAGTCTTATTTTTATATACTGCTTGGGATCCTTTTAAAGTGTTACCCTCTTTTGAAGAATTAGAAAATCCGCAAACAAACTTAGCGACAGAAGTGATCTCTATTGATGGTAAAACGATCGGTAAATACGCTACAGAAAACAGAACACCTGTGCATTTTAGAGAGTTGCCAACCAATTTGGTAAATGCCCTGACAGCGACAGAAGATGAGCGTTTTTATGAGCATTCTGGTATCGATTTTAAAGGAACAGCAAGAGCTGTTTTAAAACCAGGAAGTGGCGGTGCAAGCACTATTACGCAACAATTGGCTAAAATGTTGTTTACAGGCAGAGCGTCAAGAAATATACTTAAAAGAGTATTACAAAAAGCAAAAGAGTGGGTGGTGGCAACTAAGTTAGAAAGGCAATACACAAAAGACGAGATTATTGCCATGTATTTGAATAAATATGATTTCCTAAATCAAGCAGTGGGCATTCGTTCTGCAGCAAGAATTTATTTTGGAAAAGAACCCAAAGAGTTGGCGATAGGTGAAGCTGCAATGTTGGTAGGAATGTTGAAAAACTCTTCCTATTTTAACCCTTTAAGAAGGGAAGCCAAAGTAAAACAACGTAGAAATGTAGTGTTAAAACAAATGACTCGAAGCGATTTTATTACAGAAATTGAAAAGGATTCTTTGCAAAAACTAGGTTTGGGCTTAAATATTAACAAAGAAAGTCATAAAGACGGTTCTGCAACTTATTTTAGAGGGCATTTACAAAAGGTTATGCGAACTTGGGTTCAAGAACATCCAAAGCCAAATGGAGAGCAATATAATATTTTTGAAGATGGTTTAAAAATCTTTGTAACGATAGATTCTAGAATGCAAAAATATGCTGAGGAAGCTATAGATGAGCACATGTCGAATTTACAACAGTACTTTTTTGAAGAGCAAAAGAATAATAAAACAGCTCCTTTTTATGAACTTGAAGAGGTTAAGATAGCCGAAATTTTAGACAGAGCTAAGAAAAATTCTGGTAGATATAAGCGTTTAAATAACATCGGAAAATCATCAAAATATATAGAAGAGGTATTTAATAAGAAGACAAAAATGGAAGTATTTTCATACAAAGGCATGATAGATACCATTATGTCTCCTTATGATTCCATACGATATTATAAATATTTTTTACGTTCAGGATTATTGTCTATTGAACCCCAGACTGGCCATGTAAAAGCATGGGTTGGAGGTATTGATTACAAAAATTTCAAGTTTGATGCAGTAGCGCAGCAAAAAAGACAAGTAGGTTCTACTTTTAAGCCCTTTGTATATGCAACAGCAATTAACCAATTAAAGCTGTCTCCTTGTGATACTTTTCCTAATATTCCGTATACGGTTCCAAAGGGAAAATATGGAATTCCAGAGGAGTATACTCCAGAAAATTCTGGTGACAAGTACGGAGGTATGTTGACTTTAAAACAAGGTTTAGCAGGTTCCGTAAACACAATGTCTGTAAGATTAATAGATATGGTTTCACCAGAAAATGTAGTTCGTTTGGCAAAAGCTGCGGGTATAGAAAGCTATGTTCCTGCAAATCCTTCAATAGCATTAGGAGCTGTAGAATTATCATTATTAGAAATGGTGAGTGCGTATTCTACCTTCGCAAATAGAGGTTTGCGTGTAAACCCTATGATTATTACTAGAATTGAAGACAAAAATGGAACTGTTTTAGATGAATTTACACCAAAAACAGAAGAGGTTTTAAGTGAAGAATCTGCCTATGTAGTTTTAAACTTATTAGAAGGAGTTACACAATCTGGCTCTGGTGTTCGTTTGCGTTTACCGTGGGAGAAACCAGGCTATGTTACGGGTTATCCTTATGAATTTGACAATGCAATTGCTGGTAAAACAGGTACCACTCAAAATCAATCTGATGGCTGGTTTATGGGAATTGTACCCAATTTAGCTACAGGAGTTTGGACGGGTGGTGAAGATAGAGCAATTCATTTTGAAGGAATAGCTAAAGGACAAGGAGCAACCATGTCTTTACCTTCTTGGGCTTTATTTATGCAAAAATGTTATGCTGATAAAACATTAAAAATTAGTAAAGAAGAGTTTGAAAAGCCAGAAAACTTGTCAATAAATATTAATTGCGATGAGAAAACAGCGGAGGAAGGAGAAGAGATAAAAGAAATAATACCGGTAGAAGATACCGAATTTTAAAAGATATTGAAATTAGCAAACAGGGTTTGTATTTAAGTTATAAAAAATAACATTATGATTAATAAGAAAGTAAATAACGTACAAGAAGCCTTGGAGGGTGTTAAAAGTGAAATGACTTTTATGTTGGGTGGTTTTGGTTTGTGCGGAATTCCAGAAAACGCGATTTCAGAATTGGTCAAATTAGATGTTAGAGAGGTAACCTGTATTTCGAATAATGCAGGTGTAGACGGTTTTGGTTTGGGGTTATTGCTTGAAAATAAGCAAATTAAAAAGATGATTTCTTCGTATGTGGGAGAAAATGACGAATTTGAAAGACAAATGTTGTCTGGAGAATTAGAGGTAGAATTAACGCCACAAGGAACTTTGGCAGAAAAATGTAGAGCGGCACAAGCCGGTTTTCCTGCATTTTATACACCGGCAGGTTATGGAACTGAGGTAGCGGAAGGAAAAGAAACAAGGGAATTTGACGGTAAAATGTACGTTTTAGAACCTGCTTTTAAGGCAGATTTTGCTTTTGTAAAAGCATGGAAAGGAGACGCTGCAGGAAATTTAGTTTTCAAAGGAACGGCAAGAAATTTCAATCCTAATATGTGTGGTGCAGCAACAATTACAGTTGCAGAGGTAGAAGAAATGGTTGAAGTTGGTGTGTTAGATCCAAATAATGTTCATATTCCAGGAATATTTGTACAAAGAATTTTTCAAGGAAAAGAGTATGAAAAGAGAATTGAACAACGAACAGTAAGACAAAGAAACTAATTATGGCTATAGATAAGATAGGAATTGCAAAGCGAATAGCACAAGAAGTTCAAGACGGATTTTACGTGAACTTAGGAATCGGAATTCCAACTTTGGTTGCAAATTATGTAAGAGACGATATAGAAGTTGAGTTTCAATCTGAGAACGGTGTTTTAGGAATGGGTCCCTTTCCTTTTGAAGGAGAAGAAGACGCAGATATTATAAATGCAGGAAAACAAACGATAACAACAATGCCAGGAGCAAGTTTTTTTGATTCTTCCGTGAGCTTTGCAATGATTCGTGGTAAACATGTAGATTTAACGATTCTTGGAGCAATGGAAGTTTCGGAAAATGGAGACATTGCTAACTGGAAGATTCCGGGAAAAATGGTTAAAGGAATGGGTGGTGCAATGGATTTAGTAGCGTCTGCAGAAAATATTATTGTAGCAATGATGCACACAAATAAACACGGAGATTCTAAGATTTTAAAGAAATGTTCTTTGCCTTTAACAGGTGTTGGCTGTGTAACAAAAGTAGTTACTAATTTGGCGGTGTTAGAAGTTAAAGACAATCAATTTCATTTATTAGAAAGAGCTCCGGGAGTTTCGGTTGAAGACATTCAGAAAGCAACTGAAGGAACTTTAGTGGTACATGGAGAGATTCCAGAAATGAATATTTAGTGTGAAAAAAATAAGACCATTTGTTCCGCTATTATTTCCAATATTAATACTCTTTTTTGGGTTAATTATGTATCGAATTTTAGAATATGAACCAAATACGTTCACGATCATTATAAATATTGGTTTGGCTTTTGTTTTATCACCCAGGGTAAAAAAAATTCAAAAACAAAACGGAACAGCCGAACAAATTACATGGTTGTTTTATAAAAAAATATTGAAGTAGTATGAAACTATTTAAAAAAACGTATTGGTTAATATATCCGATTATGATTGTTGTTTTTATGATGATTTTTGATCAACTGTATGTTACAGATAACTTTATACTCAAAGCGGGTATCTGTGCTATTTTGGCCTTTATTTTGTCACCTAGAAAGAAAATTATTCAAACAGAAAAAGGAAATACAAAACAGATTACTTGGTTGTTTCTAAAGCAACCAATAGCTTTAGACTAACAAATAATAGTATGATTTTTTCTCTTTGAGAGGAAATAAAGACAAGTTAAAAATGAAAATAATATCATACAACGTAAACGGAATTAGAGCCGCTTTAAAAAAAGGCTTTTTAGATTGGTTACAAGTTGCAAAACCAGATGTAATATGTATTCAAGAAACAAAAGCTCATAAAGATCAATTAGATTTATCTGCATTTGAAAATGCTGGTTATGGATATCATTATTGGTTTTCTGCTCAGAAAAAAGGATATTCTTCTGTGGCGATTCTTTGTCGAGAAAAACCAAATCATGTGGCTTATGGAACCGGAATAGAAACGATGGATTTCGAAGGTAGAAATCTTCGTGTAGATTTTGATAATGTCTCTGTAATGAGTATGTATTTGCCTTCGGGAACAAACCTAGATAGACTCAATTTCAAACTAAAGTATATGGATGAAATTCAGGAATACATCAATAACTTAAAACAAGAAATTCCGAATTTAGTAGTTTGTGGTGATTATAATATCTGTCATGAAG
>JBNMOF010000153.1:0-5327 GCA_051277175.1 Polaribacter sp. | reverse complement strand
AAATAGCTGTATTTGATAATCCATTTACATAACAATCTTTCATATCTTCATTAATAATAATTAGTTGATTGTTTTCTGCGAAATTATATTCAAAGTATTGTTTACGCTGTTGTTTTATTCCGTTTTTTAGAAACAAATGATCTACCCAAACTAGTTTTTTATCTTTATTATAATACGTGATTAATAACTGTGGAATTGTAACTTCTTGCAAACCGCTATTAAATAGTGTTCCCTTTATGGTTTTAGAATTGATGTGAACAGCACTTAAAACAACACCTTTATACAAGTCTGAATTTGATACATTTCCTTCTGCTTGTAAATTAAATTTAGTTGGTTGCTCTTCTAATTCGACGGGTGTAAACTCATCAGGATTAAATGTTTGTGGAATAGAATCTTGTACTTTAGACCAAGCAATGCCTTCGAAATTAATTCGAAAAGAACTAATTTCTTTTGGCATCAACTTATGCTTTATGTGGTATTTAGCATTGTAAGTAGCTAGTTCTTTGCTTTCATCATTATATAAAGTGCCTTTTAAAACGATATCTGAAGGAACGTTATCTATGTTCTGCACCTCTCCAATAATGGCGTAGTGATTATTAAACTTCACCAATTTAGCATTGAGAATTTCTAAAACAGGTTGTTTTAAAATATCTTCATGATGCGTTTGTTCTGTAGTAATTTTTCTTCTTCCTTGGTTAAAAAAGCCAGTTACATTATTAGAATATAGTTGATTTGGAGGTAGGTCAAAGTCTACGTTTTCTGGTTTCAAATACCATTTTCCTTTCCTATTAACTAAGGTTTTATACTCAGTTTTATTGATTTTTTCAAGCGGAGTAATCCAGTCTGTCTGCACTTTTAAAATTACTAAACTATCCGTTTTTTTATTAATTTCAGTCTTTAAAGCATCTAGTTTGGCGTATGAACTTAAAAGGCCATCAGAAACTGCAATTTCTAACTTAAATTGAGAAAATGATATATTACTTTTTGGGTCTATCAATTGATGACTTTTCTCAAATTCTTTAAAATCTATCGCGTCATAATACGCCTTTACAACATTTTCTGGCGTTCTTTGTGAATCATTTTTCAGATAGAATGAATACAAACCAAAACAGATAATCAAACACAACAGAAATGACCAAATGTGTGTCGTTTTTAAAAGGTTTTTAGAGAAAATAGTGTGTGTATTTTTAAACCTTAAGTATTCAGGGACTTCCTTAATATGTGTTTTTAAACGATGTACAAAAAGAAATCGAAGGTTTAATACAAATGCTAAAATAAGCGTTAAAAGAGGAATAATTCCCCAAATTATTTTTTGCCAAGTAGCGACATCATCTTTAGGCAAAATAGAAGAAAGGGGAGGGACGTTTAATTTTTCCCAAACCATAATCCCGTTTTCTAACCGCTGCAAACGCTGCCATCCGCAGAAATACAAAATAGGATCATAGAATTTATCATTTGAAAATATATATTTTAAACGGTACTTTTCCGGAGTTGTTAAAAACTGTTGTAAAGAGCCAATCCCTTCAACTCCTTTAAATTTTGAGTTTTCTAACCGTTCAATGGCTCGTGTTGTTAATTCAGGTAAACGTCTTGCGGAATGATAATTTCCATCTACAGTTAAGGCATCAGTTTGTATAGATAACCAAGCCATTTGATCTCCGAAACCTAAAGTTAAATACCTCCATTGATCATGCTGATCTTGGTTTAAAAAATTAGCAATAGGTAGCATCTTAATCTTCCGTGCTTGAAAAGGTCTGAAATAGCCTAAATTTATGGTGAAAATGGTGATAAATAGAAAAAAACCAGCTAATAATACACTAATTAAGCGATGGTATACTGAACCAAATTTTTGCTTAATTAGAGCTTTTAAGTCACCTTCTACAAGTCGGTATATAAACTCTCCAAATAAGGGTAAAACCATAATAGAAGCCCAAAATGTAAATCTGTCTAGGGTTAGAATATTAAATGCATTTTCTCCTAAAATTATTTTAGGAATTGGTGTAGTGCCTCCAATTCCTAGAATTAGTAACGAAGTAAAAGAAAGCCCAAAAAATAAATATCGTTTGCTAAAATATCTATAAAAAAAGTAGGGTAAGAGAAATAATAAAACACCCCATGGAATCAAAAAAAACACTAGACCAGAAGATGTAATTTCTAAAAAGTTATCACGAGAACCGTGAGGAATGGGAATTTGCGTAATCGGGTTTTTTTTAGAATTAATCCAATAAGGTAAAAGACAACCGATAATAATACATAGCGAAAGTAAACCAAAACTTATATTTCGTTTAAACTGCCTTCCAAAATTTTTAATGAATAGCTTAAAAGTAACTTCTTTATAAGAGTTTACTTGTTCACGAGAAATATCTAAAATTACCATTCCAATTAAGGGAAAGATAAAGAAAATCATTCCGAAAATTGGTGTAACATGATGAGATGTCACAGTTACGGCGATTAAAGATAGCGACATAAAAAGAAACGCATACTTCCCTGTTTTTAACCAAGAGTATATAGGTGGCATTGCATGCATTAAAACAGAAATTCCTATAATACTTGGTAATTGTCCGAAAATATGGAGGGTTTCTACAAAAGAAGAGGAGAAAACAGCTAATAAGGCAGCATAACCTGCAACAGTTTTATTAGACGTCATTAATAAAGAAAAACGATAAACACCTGTTATAAATAGAATGACACTACTAATTGCAACAGTAAAAAGGCCAAATTTTAAACCCCCAATTAAAGATAAAGCTGCAATAGATTGATGTACCAAAGGAGGGTAGCTCATTACATTAAAACCAGTATACCATTTATAATTCCAAGGTTCAAACCAATTATTAGCATAATGGTCTGCGAAAAATAGATGTACTAAAGCATCATAGGTCATTTCTAATGTAAAAAAGAGCGCGCTTCCATGAAAAGCAATCCCTAAAAGTATTGCAGAAATTAAATATTTATGAGAAGTTTCTTTCATGTGATAAAGAGCTCTTTTTCAATACTATAAATATAAATTTTTTAAATGATACTTAAAATGTTATTAGACCTTAGTAAACTTCCATTGGTCTTCACAGAACTATCTTTAGTGGTTTACCGCCGTTTTTTTTACTAAAGTAAAGCTACCTTTTACAAATTAAAAGACCTCAAATATGAAAATCTTAGCTATTGATGACCAAAAATTAGTTCTAATTCCTTTAGAAAATAGATTAAAAGAATTAGGCTATGAAATTCTTACGGAAACAAACGCACTTAGGGGAATCGAATTATATGAATCTTATCAGCCAGATTTAGTGATTATAGATATAAATATGCCTTTAGTTTCTGGAATTGAAGTTGTAAAACATATAAGAAATATTAAAAAATCAGATACAGCAATTATGATTTTATCTGGTAATACTGGTGATGATATGATTACAGAAGGTTTTGATTTAGGTATTAATGATTATCTGAAAAAGCCGTTAAGCCTGGTAGAGGTTTGTGCTAGAGTAAAAAGATTAATTGGAGTTCCAGAAACCTCCAATAAAGTAATTAAACATAAAGGTATAATAATTCAACAAAGATGTGTTGGAGTGGTAATACCTTGTTATAATGAAGAGAAAAGATTGCTAAGTAAAAAGTTTGCAGATTTTATAGTTAAAAATTCTGGCTATCATTTGTGTTTTGTAAATGATGGCAGTAAAGACAAAACGTTGCGGGTCCTTAAGGATTTAAGAAAAGGCAGAGAAGATTTTATAACTGTTTATAATTGCAAAAAAAATGTAGGTAAAGCAGAAGCCGTAAGGCAAGGAATGTTATATATGGCTAAGCAAAAGGGTTTAGATTATATAGGGTTTTTAGATGCCGACTTGTCTACAGACTTAACAGATTTTGATAATTTAGTTTCCACTATAGAGAAATTCAACTACAAAATAGTTAGTGGTTCTAGAATTAATAGAATGGGTGCGAATATCAGCAAAGATTCTGCTAGAAACATAATTAGCTTAACATTTAATTTTTTTATTAGAAAGATTTTAAAGCTGAGTTTTAAAGACACTCAATGTGGTGCTAAAGTTTTTAGTAAAGATGTTATTGAAATTTCATTTGGTAAAAAATTTATTACACGATGGATTTTCGATGTGGAAATTTTTAGAAGAATTACACTTCACTTTGGCTTAAGAAAAGCAAAACTACTACTTTGTGAGCAGCCTTTAAAAAGATGGATTCATGCTGATGGTTCTAAATTATCAATTAAAGATTCTATTAAAATCATGGGACAATTGGGGAAAATTGCTTGGTACTATAGAAGGCAAAGAAGTAAACCTCCTGTAAAACTAAATTCTCTAAAAACCGGAAATAGTAATATTTTAAAATTGGCGCTAAACACTCGTTATTTTTTCTATTAGACAGAATATTAAAATGCTGATATGTATTTCTTATTAATGATATTTTAGTTTGTGTTCAATTCATTAATCATTTATTTGATTTTTATATGTCGTGTTTTAAATCTTTTTTGATTGTCTGAATCCTTGTAAGGTTAATATGAAATTGAGGAAATTTCATTGTCTTATAGTCATAGAGAAGAATTAATTAAATATATACCTATTATGTTTGATGTCCACACCAAAACGCAACAAAAAGAATCCCTTCTAAAGCAGGTAGAAGAACTAGTGCTAGCCAACAAAGAGCTTTCTTGTCAAAACGAAGAGAAAGATAAGCAAACAAAAGAATTGACTGCTATTAGAGTAGCGCTAGAACAACAAAATAGTTGTTTAAATAAAGCAGCCATCGTTTCTGAAACTGACGCTAATTTTAATATTACGTTTGTTAACGATAAGTTTTGTGAACGTTACGGATACCAAAGAGAAGAATTAATAGGTCAAAATCATAGAATCTTAAAGAGCGGAAAACAACCTGACGTCTTTTTTACTGATATGATGTCAACTATTAGTTCTGGGAAAGTGTTTAAAGGTGAAGTGTTGAATAAGAAAAAAGGAGGGCAACGCTATTGGATGGACATAACCATTATGCCTTTTAAAGATTTAAATGGGAAAATAATTAAATATGTCGCTATCATGTTTGACATCAACGTCCAAACTATACAAAAAGAAATCCTTTTAAAACAAACAGATGAATTAGCCATTGCTAATACCGAACTTGCTTTTCAAAATAAAGAGAAAGAAAAGCGCGCAGAGGAATTAGATATCGCCAATAGGGAACTTGCTTTTCAAAATAAAGAGAAACAAAAACGTGCAGATGAATTAGCCATTGCTAATACCGAACTTGCCTTTCAAAACGAAGAAAAAGAAAAGCGTGCAGAGGAATTAGATATCGCGAATACCGAACTTGCTTTTCAAAAT
>JBNMOF010000152.1:0-5337 GCA_051277175.1 Polaribacter sp. | reverse complement strand
ATGAGCTCTACCAATAATCGGCAATAAATGATGCTCACAGGTAGAATACACCACAATATTTTTCTCTACCAACATTTCACCATAATTATAATTATTGTCAAACGTAGATGCTTTTGGTTTATTCTTAGGATCTAAGCCCATAAACATTTCGTTTATGAATGCTTTTGCAACTCTCTTTGGAGTACCTTGAAGACTATCATCTGTTAAGTCCATTCCCAAAGTATGTAAAATATCTTTTACACTTGCTTCGATTCTTGCTATTTTCTCTTTATCAGAAAGATCAAACGCATCTGGTCTAATCGGATTTTTAGCCGAAGTAGCCACATGATTCTCCCCTATTTCTTCAATTCTTTCGTCATTCATTTTGCTGTCCAATTCAAACATTTCTTTCTATGTTAATATGCAAATTTACGTGTTTACAACGTACTATTTTAATTTTTGTATCAATTATAGTGATACTATAATAATTTAAAAAAAATAAACCTTAGACTTCAACAAGCTCAGCCTGATATTATTCCTATTAATTATGAGCTAATTTCTAACTGCCCATCTGAATTTCCCGCAGCCATATTTGTGTTTTATTTTTTTAACTGCTGCACTAGTTCTAATAAAGAACAATTTGTTTGTATTCCAGAATTCATGTTTTTTAAGGTAAAAACATTATTTTCAACATTAGAAACTACAAATTCTATTTCTCTACTAGAAACATATTTCCATTGTCGTTTTTGTTGCTTGTTACTTTCTCCTAAATCAGGATAAAATTCACTTTTTATCGCGTTTGCTCTTAAGTTTTTTATGGCTTTCATTTTCAAAACGTCTGTAGCCACGTCAAAATTTAGGAAAATAACTTTTGGCTTTGGTAAATCAACAGTCTTAAACAAACCTAATTCTTCTAAAACTAAATAAATTCTGTCCAATCCAAAAGAAATTCCAACTCCAGAAACATCCTTTAAACCAAAGATTCCTGTTAAATCGTCATATCTTCCACCACCACCAACGGAACCCATTTTCACTGTTTTGGGTGCAGCAACCTCAAAAATTGCACCTGTATAATAATTTAAACCTCTTGCTAGCGTTACATCTACCTCTAATGCTGCGGACTATAAACCTAATTCTTCAATAGCATTAATTACAAAACGCAACTCTGCTACCCCACTTTTTCCTTCTTCTGAAGTTTGCAACATCATTTCTAAAGAAGACAACTTCTCTAAATTTTCGCCCGAAAAGTCAAACAATGGTTGTACTTTTTTGATGGCTTCCTCAGTAATCCCTTTAGATAACATTTCTTTTACAACGCCTTCTTTTCCTATTTTATCTAGCTTGTCTAAAGCGACTGTAAAATCGATTAACTTGTCTTGTGCTCCAATAACTTCTGCAATTCCAGAAAGTATTTTTCTGTTATTTATTTTGATTGTAGTTCCCGCCAAACCTAATTGAGAAAAAACAGTATCATACAGCTGAATAAACTCTACTTCCTGCCATAAAGATTTACTACCAACAACATCTGCATCACATTGGAAAAACTCTCTAAAACGTCCTTTTTGTGGTCTATCTGCTCTCCAGACGGGTTGCACTTGATACCTTTTAAAAGGAAATGTAATTTCGTTTTGGTGTTGTACCACATATCTCGCAAAAGGAACTGTTAAATCATAACGGAGTGCTTTTTCAGAGATCTGAGGAGTCAATTTCAAACTATCTTTTTCAGTCAAAAATGTAGCATCTGCTTTATTCAAGTAATCACCAGAATTTAAAATCTTAAAAATCAATCGATCTCCTTCTTCTCCGTATTTACCCATTAAAGTAGCAGAGTTTTCAAAACTTGGAGTTTCTATCGGTTGAAATCCGAATGTTTCAAACGCCGTTTTAATCGTGTTCATGATATAGGCACGGTTTGCAACTTCTATCGGCGAAAAATCTCTAGTTCCTTTTGGAATGCTTGGTTTCATTGTTCTTTTTTAGTTTTCGTCTTTAGACTATACTTCTTTTTGCTTCTTCAATCATCCTTATAAAAAGGGAATTTTCTAAATAACTAAAAGATTGCTTTGAAGCTTTTTTAGATTCATACCTAGGCATGAATAACATAATATTTCAGTATTCAAAAATCTATAAAAAATTAAGTTTACACAAATGTTGAATATTAAACCGCTTTTCGTGCACAAATATCGTGAAAAAGTTATAAATTATTCAGAGTTCTAGTAGTTTTATTTCTTCTTCTTAAAGCATAAATAGATGCGTTTAACTCAAAACCTAACAACAGTATAATTGCATTCAACCAAATAAAGAGCATCAAGATTAAAAGTGTTCCTATAGAACCATACAACTCGTTGTATTTTGCAAATTCATTTACATAATAACTAAATAAATAGAAAGTTAAAATTGATAAAACGGTAGTAAAAAACGCACCTGGAGAAAGGAACCCAGAGTACTTTCCTTCTTTTACACCGTAATGATACAGCATGGATACCGTCACAAAAATCATCAACAAAAAGATAAAACCGCGCCCTAATTGTAGCCAAATCAAGTTATCCTCTAACCAACCTAAAGAGACCATATCTTGCAAAATTAATTCGAAAAAAATAATGAGTGTTACCGCAACCAATAAAAAAAGTACGATTACAATTGAAACTAACATCGATATAAAATAAGCTCTAAAAACGTTTCTTACTTCTTTTACATGATAGGAATATTCAAAGCCACCAAAAATGGCGTTGATACCATTTGTCATTAAAAAAATAGAACCTATAAAACCAAAAGAGAGTAAACCTCCGTATTGATTTTTTATAATATCTACCAAAACAGAATCTACAGCATCAAAAGTTTTTGGTGGCAGCACATCTGAAATTATAGATAATAAGCCTTCTTGAGCTCCGTCGATTGGTAAAAACGGAATTAACGTAAGTACAAACAGTAAAAAAGGAAAAATTGCCATGAAAAAACTATAGGCAATACCGCCAGCTCTCGTTGTTAAAGCACCCTCTATAATGCCAATAAAGTACATTTCTAAAACGTCATATAAAGACATACCTTCTAAACCAGGAAGTTTAATTTTCTTCCCAAACTTTACCAAAATAGTTACAATTGGTATTTTTTTTAATTTTTCTTCTACTATTTTTGTCATTTTTAGAATCGCTGCGTTTATTGAAATAACCAAGTTAAAATTAGCTCTGAGGTCACAAAGTTAAAATATTGATGGTACTAATTTTTCAACTTTATACTTCATATAAAACTGGATAACATTATTTCTATTTCTCTTGAAAATTTTTCAAATTTTTATTTTTTTTATCCTCTAAAATATTAACGATTTGAATTGGCATTTATAATTCAAAAAGGAAGACAATTGCAATATTAAAAAAAGGTAACTAATCTTTCACTCCTTCTTTGTCATAATCTTCAAAAACAGAACTATTCTGTCGTCACTGCTAATCTTTATTCACTTTGCTACTTTTTAGCATTGTTGTTTTATATTACTCAATCCTTAAACTATTAATGCTTCTAAATATTTTTTTAAAGGTTAATTCTTTTATTTTTGGTGTAATAGAATCTTTTGAAAAGATAAAATTCTCGCCGAAACCTACACTTGCTACGAGTCCGTAATTTTCATTAAAAAGCACAGTTCTAATACCCGTATTCGATTCTTTTATTTGAAATATTTTAAATTTGAAACTATCTAAATTATAATTTTCGTTGGTGTATCGCAACGTTTTAAATTTTATGATCAATTGCTCTTTATCTGGGATATAGCTAAAATCAAACAAAGGAATTGTATCATTCAAATTGCGATATTCAAAATGAACCATGGAATCATTTTTTTTAGTATTTAAGATATACTTCTCTGTCTTATTAGTCTCAAGCGCATACTTAAATATTAAAGTATTTTCTTCTTTACTTCCACAAGAATTCAGCACCAATAATGCTACTAAAAAGTAAAAATATATGTATTTCATTCTATAATAATTTGATATTGTGACAAAATCCCTTCGATTGTATTTCTGCTAAATTTGCTGTTTTTTAGTCTGTTATTCTCTGGATTAATGTTGAAATTAAGCGCGGTTCTAAAATCTGATTTTTCTAAATTAGTGTCCTCAAAAATAGCTCCTTTTAATTGACTATTGTCAAAAATAGCACTATTTGCTATCGTTTCAGTGAAATCTACTGCTTCTAAATTACAATTAATAAATTTAGTGTTTGGTATTTTTAACTGATAAAAAGAAGCATAATTCAACTGACATTCTTTAAAAGAAACCTGTAATAAAAAGGGATTTACTTCACTAAATTTTACGCCAATCATTTTACAATTATTAAAGTTTACATCTTTAAACGATGTATCTTTTACAATGGCATTGCTAAAATTACAATCAATAAATTCACAAGCTATAAACTCCATATTTGAAGCATGAACATTTTCGAAATTGCAATTCACAAAAGTACAATTGTCATATTCGCCCTTCTTAATATTTGTTTTTGTAAAATCAATTTTCGAGTATTCTTCGCTGTCAAAATAAGTATCCGTCATTTTTTATTTTTGGAGTGCCAATGTTAAACTTGCTTTCATTGCAACTCTATTTATTTGTTTGTTCGTTTATCACGAATATCTAAAAAGCTTTTAAACTTAAATCTAAATTATAAACTGAATGCGTTAATGCGCCCGAAGAAATAAAATCTACGCCACATTCTGCATATGCTCTCATGGTTTCTTCATTGATTCCGCCAGATGACTCGGTCAAACAAGTATTACCAATTAACGCTACTGCTTTTCGAGTGTCTTCATAATTAAAATTATCAATTAGAATTCGATACACGCCTGTATTCGATAAAATCTCTTCAATTTCTTTTAGACTTCTCGCTTCAACAATTATCTTAATATCAAGATTCTTTTTAGCTAAATATTTCTTAGTTTTTGTAATAGCTGCTGTTATTCCACCTGCAAAATCGATATGATTGTCTTTAATCATTACCATATCATACAGAGCAAAACGATGATTTTCTCCACCACCAATTTTTACAGCCCATTTTTCTAAAGCTCTAATTCCTGGAGTTGTTTTTCGAGTATCTAAAACCTTCGTTTTTGTACCTTTTAATAAATTGGAAAAAAAAGCTGTTTTTGTCGCAATAGCAGACATTCTTTGCATTGCATTTAAAACCAACCGTTCTGCCATTAAAATAGATTGCGATTTTCCTGAAACATGAAAAACAACATCACCATAATTAACCTTTTGGCCATCATTTATAAAAGTTTCTATTTTTAAATGCGTATCCACATAAGAGAAAACTTGTTTTGCAAATTCAACACCCGCAATAATTCCTTCGTCTTTCACCAATAGCTTCGCCTTTCCTATG
>JBNMOF010000151.1:0-5390 GCA_051277175.1 Polaribacter sp. | reverse complement strand
GGCAGATACAGGGCGTTTAATTCCAGGAACACCAGAGTTTCAGGCTACTTTTGATGAAGTTACTTCAGATCCAGACTTAGTTACCGGATCTAGGTTTCAAGATAAAACAAAATTATACCATTCAGACGTAAATTATAATTTTCAGGATGTAATCGATTGGGCAGAGTTCCAAGTGGGAGGTTCTTACAGACGTTATTCTTTAAACTCTAATGGAAGTATTTTTACAGATTATGACGGTCCTATTAATTATGATGAATTTGGTTTGTATACACAAATGCAAAAGAAATTTTTAGAAGATGATCGTCTAAAACTTACAACTTCTATTCGTTATGACAAAGCACAAAATTTTGATGGTAACTTTTCTCCAAGAGTTTCATTATCGTATGCTGCGGGTGAAGATAAAAACGACAACTTTAGGGCTTCTTTCCAAAAAGGATTTAGAAACCCAACAACACAAGACCAATATATTGGTTTAGATGCTGGTTCTGCAATTTTAGTAGGTTCAGCTCCAGATAATTTAGACAGATTCACAACAACTCCATTAATTGTTAGTTCAGCAGGACAAGCTTTTACAGGTGGAGGAACAACAACTTTATCGGGTAGATTGGCGTATGAGAATTCTTTTTCAGCGAGTGCTGTGCAGAGCGGAGCTCCAGCAGCTTCAGATGTATCTTTAGTAAAACCAGAAGAAGTAACTGCTTTTGAATTGGGGTATAGAGGTTTAATAAATACCGGAGCATCCAAAATCACGGTAGATGTAAGTGGATATTTTAACAATTATAAAGATTTCATTTCTGGTAAAAATGTATTGGTTCCTTTTTACGGAACTGTAGGAGATAATGGTTTATCTCTTTTAGCACTTAGAAATGGAGATTATAAAGCATTTCAAGTATACACAAATACAGTAGCAGAAATTAGTTCTTATGGTGCTTCTATTGGCTTAAACACGAAAATTTTCAATAATTTTGATTTAGGCTTGAGCTATACGTATGCTAAGTTCGATTTTGACCAAGCTTCTGATCCAGATTTTGAAGCAGGTTTTAATACACCAGAACACAAAGTAAAATTACAGTTTGGTAATACAAATTTATTTAAAAACTTTGGTTTTAATATAAATGCAAGATGGCAAAATGAATACTTGTGGGAATCTTCTTTCTTAGATGCAACAATAGATGCTAGAACTGTTTTAGATGCGCAAATTAATTATACAGTTCCTACTTGGAAATCTGTATTTAAATTAGGGGGTGCAAACTTAATGGGTGAAGAATATTTTAGTGCACCAGGAGTTGGAGCTATAGGCTCTCAGTACTATGTCTCTTGGACAATTAACAACTAATACAAAATAACATATTTTATGAAAAATTATAAATATATAGGGTTACTTCTTTTGTCAATTGGCGCGGTATCCTGTGATGTAAATAACGAATTAGATCCAATTTTAGAAGATGTATCCGTAGTAGCGGCAGACGCAAACGGATTAAATTTTTCTAAATATATTGCTGTAGGTACTTCTTTTACCGCAGGGTATTCAGATGGTGCTTTATTTAAAGCATCTCAAGAAAGTTCTTTTCCAAATATTTTAGCTTCAAAATTTTCCGCTGTTGGTGGAGGAGATTTTAATCAGCCTTTAATGGCAGATAATATTGGAGGTTTGTTATTTGGAGGAACAAAAATTCAAGAGCCAAGACTCTATTTTAATGGAGCTGGACCAACACGTTTAGTAGCAGACCCCACAACAGATGTAACCGTATCTGTTGCAGGAGCTTTAAATAATTATGGTGTTCCTGGTGCAAAGAGTTTTCATTATCTTGCTCCTGGTTATGGTAGTCTACAAGGTGTTCCTGTAGGATTGGCAAATCCTTATTTTGCAAGATTGGCATCAAGCCCTTCAGCGACTGTTTTAGAAGACGCAATGGCGCAAAGCCCAACATTTTTTACATTATCCGAAGTTGGTGGGAATGACGTATTAAGTTTTGCTACTTCAGGAGGTTCAGGCGTAGATAGAAGCCCAAATACGGCAGAAAATTTAAATCCTGCAAATTACGGAGGAAATGACATTACAAACCCGAATGTTTTTGCATCAGTTTTTAGCGGTATGGTTGGTGCTATGACTTCTGGCGGTGCAAAAGGGGTTGTTGCTACGATTGCAGACATTACTTTGTTACCGTTCTTTACAACAGTACCTTTTAATCCCATTCCTATGGATGCTTCAACTGCTACTGGGGTAAATTCGGCTTATGCTGCATATAATGGCGGAATTCAACAAGCTTTTGCTTATTTAGTTGCCTATACACCAATGACGCAAGAAATGGCAGATGCTGAAATTGCTAAAAGAACAATTTCTTTTACCGAAGGAGCAAATGCTGTAGTTATTATGGATGAAGATCTAACAGATTTAACAGGGATAAATCCAGGTTTAATTAACATGAGACAAAGTACTGCAGAAGACTTCTTACTTTTAACAGGTTCTTCTTTTATAGGTACGTTAGCAGATCCAAGTAATCCTTCAAGTGTAAATGGTGTTGCAGTTCCTTTAGCAGACAAGTGGGTGTTAACCTCAAATGAATTAGCGAGTATTAGAGCTGCTACAGCTGCGTATAATGCTGTAATAACAGAGGTCGCTGCTACTAACGAAAATGTTGCTTTGTTAGATTTTAATGGAATTTTAAGAGAAGGAGCTTCAGGAATTCAGTTTGACGGGTATACAATGACAACCAGTTTAGTTACTGGTGGTTTGGTGAGTTTAGATGGTATTCATTTAACAGCAAGAGGTTATGCGCTTATGGCAAACAAAATTTTAGGAGCTGTGGATGCTAAGTTTGGTTCTAACTTTACTTTAGCAACTGATGGTTTGGCAAAAGCCGACGATTATCCAACAAATTACTCTCCTGCTTTGAGATAATTTAGAAAGAAATAGTATCATGTAAAAAAAGGTTGAGAATTTAAATTCTCAACCTTTTTTGTTTTTTATTATTTTTTTCTGCGTTTAAGAAAGCATCATAACAGCCTTTTTAACAGCGTTTACGAGGATGTCTATTTCTTCTTTTGTGTTGTAGAAAGAGAAGGAAGCTCTAACCGTACCAGGAATTTTGTAGAAGTCCATAATTGGTTGTGCACAATGATGGCCTGTTCTAACTGCTACGCCAAGTTTATCTAAAATAGCTCCAATATCATACGGATGAATGCCCCCTACGTTAAAAGAGATGACAGCCGTTTTTTTAGCGGTTGTTCCGTATATTTTTAAACCTTCAATTTTTAATAATTCTTGTGTTGCGTATTCTAAAAGCGCATGCTCATAAGAAGCAATATTTTCAAAACCCACTGCGTTCATATAATCTAAACCAGCACCAAATGCAATACCTCCACAAATATTTGGGGTACCTGCTTCAAATTTATGAGGCAAACCAGCATAGGTCGTTTTTTCAAAAGAAACGGTAGCAATCATTTCACCACCACCTTGATATGGAGGCAATTTTTGCAACCATTCTTCCTTTCCATATAACATACCAACGCCTGTTGGGCCGCATAGCTTATGAGCAGAAGCTACATAAAAATCAACATCTAAAGCTTGTACATCTGGTTTTAGATGCGGCGTTGCTTGTGCCCCGTCTAATAAAACAGCTGCATTAAATTGATGCGCTTTTTCAATAATTTCTTCCACAGGATTCACCGTACCTAAAGCATTAGAAACATGATTACAAAAAACTAATTTTGTTTTTTCATTTACTAAATTATGGTAGGTTTCCATGTCTAAAGAGCCGTCTTCAAACATTGGGATCACTTTTAAAATGGCCCCGGTTTTTTCACACAACATTTGCCAAGGCACAATATTAGAGTGGTGCTCTAAAGCAGAAACAATAATTTCATCATCTTTTTGTATTAGTGATGCAAAACCAGCAGCTATTATATTTATACTGTGCGTTGTGCCAGCAGTTAGAATAATTTCGTATGCTTCTTTCGCATTAAAATGGTGTTGTACCTTAATACGCGCTTGTTCATACTTATCAGTTGCCTCTTGACTTAAAGTATGCACCCCTCTGTGAATATTTGAATTGTAATTGCTGTAATAATCTACAATAGTGTCAATTACAACTTGTGGTGTTTGTGAAGTTGCTGCATTATCAAGATATACTAGAGGTTTTCCATGAACAGTTCTTTTTAAAATTGGGAAATCTTCACGAATTTTATCAATATTAATCATACAAATCATATTTAGTTACAAAGATAAAGCTTGATTTTTTAAAGTTTTCATAAACTGAATATGTTTTCCTTATTTTTACATCACTAAACTATATTTCTAATGAAAGTAAGCAAGCGTATTCTTCTTTTTATCTCTTTAATTATTATAATTGTTGTAATTTCTAACTATCCGAAATTGAATATATTGGCAGGTTATTCAGCAAAAAATACAGCTTCTTCCGTTTTCCTTGGAGAGAGATCTTTAGCCTTTACAGACAGTACTGATAATAATTTTTCACCCGTAAATTTAGCAACAGATAAAGTAGATATCGAAAAGAAATTTGCAACATCTTCTGTACTCGGTTTACTCACTAGGAAAGCGATTTATAGAGAAGGTTTGGGGTCTGTTTTAACGCTAGATAAAAGCGATGAAACGGCTTCTTATTTAGTGCCAAAAAGATTAAAAGCAAACAATACTAATCCTTTTCCTTATGGAAATGCACCACAAAAAGACACCGTTTTTACGAACGTAGATTATAAAAAGTTGAATGAAACAGTGAATTCAACCTTTGGGAAAAATAAATCAAGAGCAGTGGTTGTTATTTATAAAGATCAAATTATTGCAGAAAAATATGGTGACGGTTTTTCCAAAGATTCTAGAATTCTAGGTTGGTCTATGACAAAAAGCGTAATGAGTACCGTTTTTGGAGTTTTACAACACCAAAACAAGATAAACATACAAGACAAAGCACCTATTAAATCTTGGCAAAAAGATGCACGTAAGAACATCACAATTCATAACTTATTACAAATGAATTCTGGTTTAGAGTGGGATGAGAACTATGACGAAATTTCTGATGCTACAAAAATGTTGTTTTTAGAGAGAGATATGACTAAAATGCAAGAAGAGAAGTCACTGACAGGCAAAACCAATGCGTCTTGGAATTACGCTTCTGGAACGACCAATTTATTATCAGGAATTTTAAGAAGACAATTTCCTACACATGAAGCATATTTAGATTTTTGGTATACGGATTTTATTGATAAAATAGGAATGAACTCTATGGTAGTTGAAAGTGATTTGGCAGGAAATTATGTTGCTTCTTCCTATGCATGGGCAACTGCTAGAGATTGGGCAAAATTTGGTTTGTTGTATTTACATAACGGAAATTGGAATGGAGAAGAACTATTTACTAAAAAATGGGTGGATT
>JBNMOF010000150.1:0-5397 GCA_051277175.1 Polaribacter sp. | reverse complement strand
ACTAAAGTAATGTTAGGTCACAACAAAGTAACAGATTTTAAATTCAATCCTCAGTTAGAGGGTTATGCAATTAAGCAACCTGTATTTTCTTTTAATAAGTTTCCGAATGTAGACAAGAAACTAGGTCCAGAAATGAAATCTACAGGAGAAAGTATCTTATTTATAGATAGCTTAAAAGATGATCAATTTTATGATTTATACGCTCGTAGAAAAATGTATTTAAGTAAGTAGCTTTTATCAGTAAAACCTTTAATAAAAAAACATCTAATTCTTAATTTGAATTAGATGTTTTTTTTTAAAGCTATCTAGGCGATTTTTTTTGTTCACTAATTTTAACTAAACTTTAAACAAAATTAATTAAGACCTGTTTCTTTATCATATATATTTGTATGAATTAATAAATTAAAATCACATTATGAAAACTAGAAATCTATTTATGGCTATTGCAACGATTGGACTTTTTGCAATGACATCATGTAAATCTTCTAAGACAGAAGAAGTAAAAGAAAATACAGCAGTAGTTACTGAAATTGTAGAGGTAAACCAAACACCTAACATTGTAGGAGTAGCTGCCGGGAATGAAAATTTTACGACATTGGTAGCGGCAGTAAAAGCTGCAGGTTTAGTAGAAACACTAAGTAGTGAAGGACCATTTACTGTTTTTGCACCAACAAATGACGCGTTTTCAAAATTACCAGAAGGTACCGTTGCTAGTTTGTTAGAGCCAGCAAATTTAGGAACTTTAACAAGTATTTTAACTTACCATGTAGTTGCTGGTAAATTTGACGCAGCAGCAGTTGTAGCGGCAATTAAAGCAAATGACGGTGCATTTGAAGTTACTACCGTTCAAGGTGGTAAATTAGTAGCTTCTTTAGACGGAGCAAATGTAATGTTGAAAGATGAAAATGGAAATATGTCTACAGTAGTTATTGCAGATGTTGCAGCTTCAAATGGAATTATTCATGCCATTGATAGTGTAGTAATGCCTAAATAATACGTAGGACGTCATAATTATTAAAAAAAAGCCTTCAAGAAATTGAAGGCTTTTTTTTAATTGTATTTATAAAACAGCACATCGTCACTGTTTTAATCTCTTAAAGATATTTATTCTTACCTGTTTAAAAAGAACTTATTCAGCGATTAATTTGGTAAGTATTTGTTTAAAAGTATCTACTGGTTGTGCGCCAGTTAATGCACTTGTTCTATTAAAAACAATTGTGGGTACCGAATTAACTCCTAAATTTTTCCAATAATCTTGTTTTGTACGTACTTCTTTTTGAACTATTTCATTGTCTAATTTGGCAATTCCTTCTTCGGCATTTAGACCAACATCTAACAATGCTTGTTTTAAAACATCTCTTTTAGACACATCTTTACGTTCACTAAAAAAGGCAGTTGTGAAGCGCATTTTTAATTCGGATTGTTTATTAAAATCACTAGCATATTCTAATAAAATATGAGCATCAAAAGTATTTACCATGCGCATTTCATCAAAATAGTCGAATTTAAAACCCAATTCCTGTCCAACTTCAGTCATATTTTTTTTCGATGCTTCTTGTTGTTCTGCAGTAGATCCATATTTTTCTGAAATATGTTCTGTTACATTCTGACCTTCTGCCGGCATGTTAGGATTTAATTCAAAAGGTTGCCATTCTATGGTTACTTGATCTTCAATACCAAGCGCTATAATGGCTTTTTCTAAACGTTTATATCCAATAGTACACCACGGACAAACGACATCTGAAATGATGTCTATTTTTAATTTTTCTTTCATATATCTTATAAATTTAAACCTTCTAAAAGTAAATTGGAAGATTTATTGTTTTTAAAAAGAAGGAGTACTTCTTTTATTTTTTCCAAGAAAAAGCTCGAAAAGGCGCATCTACAGGTGTATTTGCGATGTGATTTGTATAGTTACTTATTACTTTCTGTGATACACCTAGAATAATTTCTAATATTTGTCTCTCTTCATAACCAGTACCATAAAATGCGGTTAAATCTTCTTGAGATACCTGTCCACGATTACGAACAATAGACAATGTCATGGTACGTAATGCCTCTAATTTTGTGTTTTCAAGAGCTGTTTCGTTACGTAAAGCCGCTGTAATTGCATCATCAACTTTCATCATTTTGGCAATAGCCGTATGTGCAGGTACACAATAATGACATGCATGTTCTACGTTTATCGTTTGCCATACAACCGTTAATTCTTCTTCGTTAAATGAAGATTCTGTAAATAATTGATGTAATGTTTGATACGCTTCTAAGGTTTTTGGAGCTCCTGCTAATACACCGTGTAATCCAGGAATCATACCATATGCTTTCTGGGATTTTAGTAATAATACTTTACTTTCTTCTTGTGCTGTATCGGTATTGTGAATTTTTAAAGTTGTCATAATTATTTATTTTGTTGTTTATCTTTATTTTAACTAAACAATCGTTTAGTTTTATTAAAAAAAAATATTATATCGTATTGAATGTCATTTCTATATAATCTTCTATTTCTTTTGTACCGTTAACTCTTGCAGCAGCGGCAAGGCCATGTTTTGCAAGTAATAAAAAGTTCGCTTGTTTTAGAACTGTTTCTTCATCTTTAGAAGAATCCATTTTCAACTTTTCAATAATTAATATTTTAAGTTGTTCCATAAAAGAACCCATCTGTTCTTTTATTAATTGGTCTTCACTTTCAGAAAACTCATTGTATGTATTGGTAACAAAACATCCTTTTTGGCTTTCCTCTTTATGGTTCAGTTTTACAGAGTCGTAGAAGAATTGTTTGATATCTTCAACCCCATTTGAGGCGTTTTTGAACTTTACTAAAATATCGTTTATTCTTATTTTATAACATTTTAAGCTTTCAATAAACAATCCGTGCTTATTACCAAAACTAGCATATATAGAAAACTTGTTAATGCCCATCTCTTTTTCAAGCATCTGCATTGATGTTGTTTCATAACCATTGCGCCAAAATAGGTGCATTGCTTTTTCAACAACCTCGGTTTCGTTATATTCTTTCTTTCTTGCCATTTGGTTTCTAATACAACACAAAACTAAACAATCGGTTAGTAATAGAGAAATAATAGTGCATTTATTTTAAGGGAAGAAGTTTAGAGTTTTTTTAAGGTATTGTGAATTAGTAAGGTATGTTGTTTTAGGAATGTGTTATTTAAAAAATTCTTTAGATTTTTCCCAATAAACATCCATTTCAACTAAAGACATTTCAGAAATATCTTTGCCTTCCTTTTTTGCTTCTTTTTCTAAGTATTGAAACCGGTTGATAAATTTTTTATTGGTTTTCTCTAAAGCATTTTCTGGATGTACCCCAATGAAGCGTGCGTAATTAATCATAGAGAATAAAACATCGCCGAACTCTTTTTCGGTATTTTCTTTATTGCCTGCTTTTACTTCTTCGTTAAATTCTGCTAATTCTTCTAGTACTTTTTCCCAGACTTGTTCTGGCTTTTCCCAATCGAAACCAACACCTGCAACTTTTTCTTGAATTCTACTTGCTTTTACCACTGCAGGTAAGCTTTTAGGAACTCCTTCTAAAACAGACTCCTTGCCTTCTTTTAGTTTTAATTGTTCCCAATTGCGTTTTACATCATCTATACTATCAACTTTTACGTCCCCATAAATATGAGGATGTCTGCTTATTAATTTATCACAAATAGAGTTTGCAACATCTCCAATATCAAAAGCCTTTTTTTCGCTTCCAATTTTTGCGTAAAAAACAATGTGTAAAAGTACATCGCCTAATTCTTTTTGTATCTCTGGCAAATCGTTTTCTAAAATTGCATCTGCAAGCTCATACGTTTCTTCAATAGTTAAGTGGCGTAAACTTTCTAAGGTTTGTTTTTTATCCCAAGGACATTCCTCGCGAAGTTCATCCATGATATCTAACAAACGATTAAAAGCAGCTAATTGTTCTTTTCTAGAATTCATGTTTTAGAGTTGAAAGTTTTAAAGTAATAAAAACCAAAAGTTCTAGCTACAAATTAAAAATGTTACTAGAACTAAATACAGTACTGTGGTTATAAAACAAATATTTTAAGCTTCTTTCTTGTTTTCTTCAGTAGGAGCTTCAATTTTAGAAAAATCCATTCCAGCATTTACCAATAAATTAAACCACTGAATCACTTTTTTTATATTAGAAGTATAGACTCTTTCAGCATCATAATCTGTTAAAACTTCCGCAAAAAAGGCTTCTAATTTTTTACCACTTTCTTTATGAGAAATGGTTTCTTTACCTTCCGTTTTTTCAAACATCGCTTTAAAAACTTTTAATAAAGGAATATCTTCTTCATACGTGTAAATTGCAATATTCTCTAATAAGCTTACATTTTGCGTTGCGCTAATTGCAACTCTTTTATCGTCAGTTAAAGCTGAAACTATGATGGCACTTTTAGATTGAGAGATTACTTGAAATAATCCTGGTTTTCCTGTAACAGCTATAATTTTATTAAATTCCATGTTATATTTTTTTAGGTCTTTTAAGACTATTTACCTTTTTTTAAGTTTGGAAAACGCATTCTGTAATCTGCTGTAATTTTTCCTTTAGAAATATTTTCTAACTTCTTTTTTATAATTCTTTTTTTGAGTGTTGAAAGTTTGTCTGTAAATAAAACTCCTTCAATATGATCATATTCGTGTTGAAAAACTCGAGCGGCTAAACCGTCTAAAGTTTCTGTATGTTTTTTAAAGTCTTCGTCTTGGTATTCAATGGTAATCTTTGGTTGACGAGAAACGTCTTCTCGAACATCAGGAATACTTAAGCAACCTTCATTAAAAATCCATTCTTCACCTTGTTCTTCTATAATTTGAGCATTTATAAAAACTCTATTAAAAGTCTTTAATACCGCTCTGTCTTCTTCCGATAAATCTTCATCTTCAGCAAAAGGTGAAGCATCAATCAAAAACAAACGAATGGCTTTTCCAATTTGTGGAGCTGCCAAACCAACGCCCGAAGCGTTGTACATAGTCTCCTTCATATTGGAAATCAATTTCTCCAGATCCGGATAGTCTGCATCTATGGCTAGCGAAACTTTTCTTAAAACAGGATCCCCGTATGCTACAATTGGTAAAATCATTTATTTTTATTTGATAAGGTCTGCAAAAGTACAATTTACAAATACGAATTACGAATTTTTGAATTGCGAATTTTAAAGCTGTTACTTTTTTTAAATTATTATAGATTTATATAATTTAATGTTGGCTATATAAATAGGATTGCAAAATAATAGTAGCGCTAATTTCATCTACCAGGGCCTTATTTCTTCGTTGCTTTTTCTTCATTCCGCTATCAATCATTGTTTGAAAAGCCATTTTAGACGTAAAACGTTCATCAATTCTTTTCATAGGAATTTGAGGAAATAATTTTTCTACTTTTTTTATAAATGG
>JBNMOF010000149.1:0-5451 GCA_051277175.1 Polaribacter sp. | reverse complement strand
CTCTTTGATTTCTATAAACTTTTCTACCTCAGAGTATATTTCAGCAGTTCCAAGTCTCACTCCTCCAGGGTTAAGTGTCGTATCTGATCTACCATGGATAATAAAGCCCCCACCTTTCTTTATCTCCGCATAATCACCATGATACCATGTGTTTAAAAAATTATTAAAATATGCTTTTTTAAATTTAATATCATTTTTATCATTCCAAAACTTTAAAGGCATTGATGGGAAAGAGCTCTTACAAACTAGCTCTCCTTTTTTATTTTTTAAAGATTCACCCTTTTCATTAAAAACATCAACATTCATACCTAAACCTTTATTTTGTATTTCGCCTAGAATTACCGGCTGGTATAAATTTCCCAGGACAAAACAAGAAACAATATCAGTGCCTCCAGATATAGAGGATAAATGAACATTTTTTTTTATGTTCTCGTACACAAATTTAAACCCATCATTTGATAATGGGGATCCAGTAGAACAAATTGTTCTTAATTTTGATAATTTATACTTATATTTTAAAGTGGGCTTAGATTTACGAAGAGCATCAACATATTTTGCACTAACACCAAATAAAGTAATTTTTTCTTTCTCAGCTATTTTTAATAGTAAATCATCTTTTTTATACATTGGTGATCCATCAAATAAAACGATAGATGCCTTGGAAGCTAAGACACTTACCAGCCAGTTCCACATCATCCATCCACAAGTAGTAAAATAAAAAACATTATCACCTTCTCTGATATCACAATGGAGCTGATGCTCTTTTTTATGCTGAAGCAAAACTCCTCCACTCCTATGACATATACATTTTGGTTTTCCTGTGGTTCCACTTGAATATAAGATTGCAAGATCTTGCTCAAAATCAAATTTAGGAAATTGAATCTCTTCAGATTCTTGTTTCATTAACTCACTCCATTTAAGTACTTTTGATTTTTTAGATGTATATTTATTTTCTAAATATTTTTCTCCTGGGTAATTAACAATGACAACATATTCAATAGAAGGTATCTCTTTTAAAATTAGAGGAACTCTTTCTAAAATATTTATTATTTTTCCATTATAAAAATACTTATCTACTACAAATAAAACTTTAGGGCTGATTTGTGAAAAACGTTCTACTACACCTTTAACACCAAAATCTGGTGAGCATGAGGACCATATTGCTCCTAAAGAAGAGGAGGCTATAAATGCCTCAATAGTCTCAATAGTATTGGGCATATATGCTGCAACCCTATCTTTTTTTTTAATTTTAATACTTTTTAAAAATTTAGATATTTTACTTACATTAATGTTTAGTTCGTACCAGCTTCTTTCTTCTCGAAAACCATTCTCGCTAACGAATGTTATTGCTTTATTCTTATTATTTTTTGAGAGTAAATTTTCAGCAAAGTTTAATTTTGAATTTGGTAAAAATTTATTTTTATAAAATATTTTTGATTTTTTTATTTTAATTTTACTCTTAAATCCTTTAATTTCAGAAAAATCCCAAATTGAACTCCAAAAATTACCTGGGTTTTCAATGCTCCATTTTAAAATATTGTCATATTTTTGATTAAATCTTTTTTTGAATTTTTTTGAAATGAATTGCTCATAGCTCGATAAAAGAGATTTTTTTTTCTGACCAGGTGACGCTTCCCACAATTTTTTATTCATAACTTTGCTACAAAATACTAATACAGAATTGTTTTTTATTATGTTAAATTAATTAGTGTATAAAGAGCAAATGAGAACTTTTATCCTTACGATTCGGTCATGTTTTAGTCTATTTTTGTTCTTTATGAGCAACAATATGTGGTGGAGAAAATATTAGAGGTACCATCAATAGAAATGTCTAAAAATAAAATCACAGCTGTTCTCGGTCCAACAAATACCGGTAAAACTTACTTAGCAATTGAAACTATGCTTTCTTTTGATTCGGGTATGATTGGCTTTCCTCTAAGACTACTTGCACGTGAAGTGTATGACAAAATTATTGAAAAAATAAGCATAGATAAAGTTGCTTTAATTACTGGTGAAGAAAAAATCATCCCTGCAAATGCAAAATATTTTCTTTGTACAGTTGAGTCTATGCCAATTAATAAACATTTAGATTTTGTTGGGATAGACGAAATACAAATGTGTGCAGATCATGAAAGAGGTCATATTTTTACTGATAGATTATTAAATCTTCGTGGAGAAAAACTAACAATGCTTATGGGTTCAAGCACTATTAAAAGTATAGTAAATAAACTAGATGAGGATACTGAATTTATAAACAGAGAAAGACTTTCTCAACTTTCATATGTAGGTCATAAAAAAATTTCAAGAATAAATAGGAAGACAGCAATAATAGCTTTTTCAACTGAAGAAGTTTATGCAATTGCAGAACTTGTTAGAAGACAAAAAGGTGGAGCAGCTATTGTTATGGGGTCATTAAGCCCTAAAACGAGAAATGCTCAAGTTCAATTATATCAGTCTGGTGATGTTGATTTTCTTGTTGCAACTGATGCAATTGGAATGGGAATTAATATGGATTTAGAAAATGTTTTTTTTTCAAATTTAAAAAAATTTGATGGAAGAAAGTTAAGGCGTCTTAACATGTCTGAAATTGGACAAATTGCTGGAAGAGCTGGCAGATATTTAAATGATGGAAATTTTGGAATTACTGGTGACTGTAAAGAGATTTCTGCAGAGGAGGTTGAGCTGCTCGAAAATCACAAATTTGAAGAAATTAAGATGCTTTTTTGGAGAAATTCTAATTTAAATTTTAATAACGCTTTAAGTTTAATTAAATCACTTGAAGAAAAGCCTAATAGAGATTGGTTAAGAAAAATACATGAGTGTGGAGATGAAAAACTTTTAAAATATTTTTTAAAAGATATGGACGGTCACAACATTAAAAATAACCAAGAAACATTGGAATTACTTTGGGAATGTTGTCAAATTCCAGATTTTGTAAAAAAAACTTATGGCAACCATCTCGAAGTGGTTAGTAAGGTTTTTAGCTTTTTAAATGGTAAAGATGGCAAAATTACTAATGATTATATGAGATTACAGTTAATAAAGTTGGATAAATTAGAAGGAAATGTTGATTCTTTATCAAATAGAATTGCAAATGTTAGAACTTGGTCATATGTTTCAAATAAAATTAATTGGGTTGAAAGTCAAAGTTATTGGATAGAGAAAACTAAACTATTAGAAGACAGATTATCTGACAGATTACATGAAGAACTTACTAAAACTTTTATTGATAAAAGAGCAAGTGTGCTTGCAAGGGGATTAAAACAGGATATAGAATTTAAAACTGAGATAATGGAAGATAATAAAGTAATAATTGATGAGCAGTTTATTGGTGATTTGAAAGGTTTAAGATTTGAGATAGATTTAAAAGCTGGTGCGCTTGAAACTGATATTAAGTCATTAAAAAAAGCAGCAAGACAAACTGTGGGCCCAGAACTGCAAAAAAGAATTCAATCTATTATTGATACAGGGTTGATAGAAATAAAAGATGATTTTAAAATTTATTGGAAAAATTTTCCAATTGCTAAATTAATAGCTGGTAAAGACTATTTAAACCCTGATATATTTTTAATAGTAGATGATATTCTGGAAAATGATGACAAACAAAAATTATCAGAGTTTATTGGAAATTGGATTAAAGAAAAAATAAAGCTCGTATTGAAAAGCCTGATTGACTTAAAAAATTTAAAAGAAAGTAACTCTTCCATTAAAGCATTGGCTTACCAATTATATGAAAATAATGGTGTTATTAAAAGAGAAGTAGTAGCTGAATACTTAAAGAAACTTGGTCAAGATGAGAGAAAAATTTTAAGAGATTTGGGTGTTAAATTTGGAAGATACCATGTTTTTTTATTTAGATTACTAAAGCCTGAAGCTGTTTCCTTAAGAACCTTACTGTGGAAAAACTTTAATCAAAAAAACTTGAATTTAACTCCTCCTACTTTTGGCTTAAATTTTTTGGATGATAAAAATATAAGAGATAAACATTTTATGCTTCTTTGTGGCTTTGAAAATTTTGATAATTATTATGTTAGAATTGACATTCTAGAAAGATTGTTTATGCTAATTATTAACGCTAGCCCCGAAAAGGATAAAGAAATTAAACTAGTACCAGAGATGCTTAATTTATTAGGATGTAGTAAAGAAAATTTTAAAAAATTAATTGAGAAAATGAATTACAAAACACTCGAAAGAGACAAGGATATTTATTTTAGGTACAGTCCACAAAAACAAATTAAAAAGCCTTTTAAAAAGACAGTCTCTATAAACAATCCATTTAAAGTATTAAAAAATTTTAATTTTAATTAATGATAAGCTTTTTTAAAAATAAAGAAAAAGAGGAGGATACAGTGAATAATGATAAATCTTATTCTAATATTGCTGCTTTATTAATTCATGTAGCAAAAATTGATGAAAATTATGAAGATAAAGAAAAAGAGATTATTAGAAAAACTTTAATTGAATTAGGTGCAACAATTTCAAATATAGATAAATTAATTGCAGATGCGTCAGTTATTGAAGAAAATTCTAACCAAATACTAAGTTTTACAAGAGAGGTCAAAAATGCTCCTGAATCAGATAAAATTAGAATTGTTGAGTCTCTATGGAAAATTATTTATTCAGATGATAACGCAGATATGTATGAGACAAACTTGATGAGGAGACTAGCTGGTTTATTATATATAGATGCAAAGACTATGGGTGACTTAAAAGAAAAAGTAAAAAAAGAATTATCTAAATGACATACCTGGTAAATGATAAATGCATTAAATGTAAATTAATGGACTGCGTCGAAGTCTGTCCTGTTGATTGCTTTTATGAAGGCAACAATATGCTTGTAATTAAACCAGAGGAGTGTATAGATTGTGGCGTTTGTGAGCCAGAATGCCCAGTAGATGCGATTGTAGCAGACACTGAGTCTGGAAGCGAAAAATGGCTTGAAATAAATACAAAATATAGTGAAATTTGGCCAAATATAACTGAGAAAAAAGATCCACCTGAGGATCATGAAAAGTATAAAAATGAAGAAAACAAGTACGACAAATATTTTAGCGAAAATCTTTAAAAAAACTCCTGAGAAAAAAGTAAAAAAAAAAACTAAAGTAAAGGTAGTTAAAAAGTCTACAGCTCCTAAAACTAAAGTTGTTAAAAAAACTAAAACAACAAAAGTAGCTATAACTAAAACTAAAAAAAATTTAAAAACAGTTTCAAAAAAAGCTGCTCCAGCAAAAATAGATATAAAGACTGATAATTTAAGAATTTCAAAAAGTAATGAAGTTAAGCCTGAGATTAAAAAAATAAAAAAACAAAACACAGAAAAAAGAGAATATAAAGTTAAAGATTATGTTGTTTACCCAAAACATGGTGTTGGCCAAATTACAGAGTTTAAAAAAATTAATATTGGTGGAATTGATGTTGAGACTTATGTTCTTAAGTTTGAAAAAGACAAAG
>JBNMOF010000148.1:0-5539 GCA_051277175.1 Polaribacter sp. | reverse complement strand
GACGTTATAATTTATCTAATACGTTACCAATTGATAGAGCTGGAGATATTGTGTATAACGTATTTCCTGTGCCATTAACAGATGTACAAGAATAACTAGTTTATTATTAAATTTTATATTTTAAAAAAGCCTCAACAAAATGTTGAGGCTTTTTTTGTTATCAACAAACTCGAACAACGATATTCAAAAGTGCCGGAGACAAACTCTGTATGTAACAGTAAAGAGATGAACAATATTTGTTAAGGTAAATAGAACCCTAAAAATAGAGATGTATAACTAACATACAGCCGAGCTTTGACAGGAATCAAGACCTTTTGGATATTGGTGCTTAAAGGTTGGTTTCTGATTTGTCTAGTTTTCTTTTTAACCACTTATTTAATTTTAGTGGATTTGACATGCATGTAGGATTCTTAAAAATTAACAAAGGAAGACATCTCAGGACTGAAGTATTCGGGAGAAATTATACCAGGGTACTCGCTCTTTTCTAAGAAACATTTTGTGCAGTTATGTATGCACAAAATGAAGTGGTTCTTTTATGTGTTTTGTCAATTTATGAAATATATTCTCTTAGAGAACTTAAGTTCATTTAAAAGTGAGATATTCATTAGCAATCAATGTACATTAATTGACTTTATGAATTGAAAAAATCTAAATAAGATTATAATCTATATAGATAAAAATTATAAAGTACATTATTACATAGAAATTTATTATTATTTTCATGGTATAATTTGTTTTTTCAAATTAAAACTGCAATATTTGATGTAAATAATTTAAATAGAATAATTATGAAACAAAAAAACTTAAATCAATTTTTAATGTTTACCTTCTTGTTTTTGTTGCCTTTAACAATGGCGGCTCAAACAATTAGAGGGAAGGTTACAGATGCTTCAGGAGTATCTTTGCCTTACATGAACGTGCTCGTAAAAGGAACTACGAACGGAACCACTACAAATGACAGTGGTGAATTTAGTATTACTATAACAGGCTTACCAACAACGATTGTTGTGTCTGCAATGGGTTTTGAAACAAAAACTGTAAAAGTAACAAACAGTGATTTTATAACAATTGTTGTAAATGAAGACAATGTTTCTTTAGAAGAAATTATTGTGATTGGGTCAAGAAATCCAAATAGATCTATTATAGATTCTCCAGTACCAATCGATATTGTTGATATTAAAGAATTAGTAGCGTCCTCTCCACAGGTTAATTTAAATCAAATTTTAAATTTTGTGGCACCTTCATTTACATCAAACACACAAACTATTTCAGATGGTACAGATCACGTAGATCCTGCTTCATTAAGAGGTTTAGGTCCAGATCAAGTATTGGTGTTAATCAATGGTAAAAGAAGACACACTTCGTCTCTAATAAACGTGAACGGTACTTTTGGTAGAGGTTCTGTAGGTACAGATTTAAACGCAATACCAGCAGCAGCCATTAAAAGATTAGAAGTATTAAGAGATGGTGCAGCAGCACAATATGGTTCTGATGCAATTGCAGGAGTTATAAACATTGTTTTAAACGAAACAGTCAATGAGTTATCTCTTGCAGTAACTACAGGAGCACATTTTAGTGAAAACTCAAACGGACAAACGGGTGGTTCTGACGGTGAAACTACTAATATTAGTGCAAGTTACGGATTGCCTTTAGGCGAAAATGGTGGTTTTATTACATTTTCTGGAGATTTTGATGTGCGTGAAGCATACAATCGAATGAAAGAATGGGAAGGCGGTATTTTTAACGGATATAATGTTGTTGAAAGATTAGCAAATGCAAGTAATGCTGAGTACTCCTCTGAATTCTTATCATTAGCCAATGGAGTAGATGGTGCTACATTATCAGGAATAAACGGTTTACCGATTATAGACAACTTAAAAGGTTTTGCAAATGCGGCAGGTTATGCTACAACTGCAGGAGACGGTTTTTCTGAATTACAAACCATATTAGGAGCAGATGCAACTACTTCTGAATTAGCTGCAAGAGGGCAGAAAAGAACAGATTATAATATGAGAGTAGGACAGTCTAAAGTAAGAGGAGGCAGATTTTTTGCCAACTTTAAATTACCTTTAGATGATAACGGTACTGAATTGTATTCTTTTGCAGGAATGAGTTCAAGAAACGGAAACTCTGCTGGTTTTTATAGATTACCAAGTCAAAGCAGAACGTTTACACCTGCTTACAACAACGGTTTCTTACCAGAAATTAATTCAACGATTTCAGATCAATCTTTAGCAGTTGGTATTAAAGGAAAAATTGGTGAGTGGAATGTAGATTTTTCTAACACCTACGGTAAAAATGCTTTTGATTTTGTTATTGGTAATACGTATAACGCTTCTCAAGGAAATGCGTCTCCAACAACTTTTGATGCTGGTGGATTTTCTTTTATGCAAAATACTACCAATTTAGATTTGTCTAAATTTTACGAAGATACTTTTGAAGGTTTTGGTGTTGCTTTTGGTGTGGAACACAGAATGGAAAACTATCAAATTATTTCTGGTGAGGAGTCTTCTTACACACAATACCAAGCAGATGGTTTGCCATTTACAGGTATTGAAGGGACTACACCATTAAAAGACTTTTTTGGAAGATCTAGACCAGGAGGTTCTCAAGTATTTCCAGGATTTGGACCTAAAAATGAATTGGATAGAGCACGTAGTAGTGTTGCTGCTTATTTAGATTTAGACGCTAAGTTTTCTGAAGTGTTCTCAACTACTTTTGCAACACGTTATGAAAACTATTCAGATTTTGGTTCTACCCTAAACTTTAAGTTAGCTTCTATTTATAAAGTTTCAGATAATTTTAGAATTAGAGGTTCCTTTAATACTGGTTTTAGAGCTCCTTCTTTACACCAATTAAACTTTAACTCTACGTCTACTATTTTTCAAGACGGTGTTCCTGTAGAGGTAGGTACGTTTGCAAATGACAGTAAAGCGGCTAAATTATTAGGTATTCCTCAATTAAAAGAAGAAACGTCTAATAGTTTTAGTGCTGGTTTTACAGCAAAATTACCAGAAGCTAACTTAACCTTTACGGTAGACGGTTATGTAGTAAATATTGCTGATAGAGTTGTGTACACAGGTCAATTTAAAGGACCAGGTACAGGCTCTGAATTAGATGTATTATTAATTCAAGCAAACGCTTCTGCAGCATCTTTCTTTGCAAATGCAATAGATACGGAGTCTAAAGGAATTGATTTTGTAGTTTCACACAAAGCAACCATAGGAACTAATACAAGATTAAAGACAGATTTATCAGGAACACTTTCTCAAACAAGACAAGTAGGAGATATTAATTCTTCTCAAATCTTAGAAGATGCAGGTTTAGTAGATACTTATTTTCCTGAAACTAGTAGAATCTTTTTAGAGGAAGCAGTACCAAGAACTAAAATGAACTTAACCAATAGTCTAACTTCTGGGAAATTTAATATTTTCTTAAGAAATGTATATTTTGGTAAAGTATCTGAAGCAACGAACACTCCTGCAAATCAGCAAGTTTTTGCTTCTAAGATTGTTACAGATTTATCGCTTGGTTACAAAGCTACAGAAGATTTGACGTTTACAGTAGGAGCGAACAACTTATTAGATGTTGCGCCAGATAGAGCTATTGAAGCGAACCGCAGTGGTGGACGTTTTGATTGGTCTAGAAGATCTCAACAATTTGGAGTTGGTGGTCGTTTCTTATTCGCAAGAGTAAGTTTTATCCTAAAATAAATCTAGTGTATTTTTTAGAAAAAGCGGCTTTATGCCGCTTTTTTTTATGCTTAAAAATTAGTATTTTTATAATTGTAAAATGGGCAATGAACTCACAGATTACCCCAAATCTATAACCATTTGCCCCTTACAAAAAATCTGATTTAAATTACTTTTGTGGTATCATAGGCATACTATATTTGGTATTCCCTATTTTCATAGCCTTTCATGTTTTACTAAAACGCAATGCCATATAATTATGATCAATCAAAATATCTTATCATTAAAACAATCTGCTACACTCTTAATCAATGAAAAAGTAAAGGAATTAAGAATAAATGGGAAAGAAATTAGTCATTTTGGGTTTGGTCAATCTCCCTTTCCAATTCATGACAGTATTGTTGCTGCATTGAGAGAAAATGCCGAAAACAACCACTATTTACCAGTGGCAGGTTTACAGAAATTAAGAGAAGAAATTGTGCTTTTTTTAAAAAAGCACCAAAATATTAAAACTATAAAAGAGTCTATTTTTATAGGACCAGGAAGTAAAGAGTTGTTGTACCAATCCATTTTAATCTTTGATGCCGAGTTTTTAATACCAAAAGGAAGTTGGGTTAGTTACATTCCTCAAATACAATCTAAAGGGGGTACGTATCATATTTTAGAGACCAATTTTGAAAACGATTTTAAATTAACAGGCCAAAATTTAGATACCTTTTTTAAGAATAAAGAACCTAAAAAGCAAACGGTATTAATTTTAAATTCTCCAAACAACCCTACGGGAGCTATTTATTCAAAAGAAGAATATAAAGCGCTAGCCGTAGCATGTAGAAAATACAATATCGTAGTTTTTTCTGATGAAATTTATTCACAAATCAACTTTTCGGAAAGCTATTCGCCAAGTATTTCGGCATATTACCCTGAAAAAACAATTGTTTTTGGAGGTTTAAGCAAGGTTTTTTCTGCAGGCGGATATCGGCTAGGTTACATGATGTTGCCCAACGAGATGCAAGCGTTGCAAAACGTCTATAAATCGCTTTTTAGTGAAACTTTTAGCTGTGTTTCATCACCCATTCAATTTGCTGCAATAAAAGCATTTGAATATCATACAAACTTGCAAAATTATGTGGCAACTTCTACGGCCATTTTAAAAAATATTTCAGAATTTATCTTTAACGAACTTTCAGCAATACAGGTTGAATGCACAAAATCTGAAGGCGCATTTTATATGTTAATTGGATTCAACAACTATAAAGCAGCCATTTTGAAATTAGGAGTTTCTAGCAGTTTTGAGTTGGCAAATTATGTTTTAGAAAACTACGATTTTGCCATGTTGCCAGGTGTAGATTTTGGCTTTGAAAAGGAGGAGTTGTTTTTTAGAATTGCTTTTGTAGATTTTAACGGGAAAAAAATAATGGATGCCTTTCAACCGAATGAAATAATGGATACCGTTTTTATACAAAAGTATGCACCAAATGTGTATTTGGGGGTGAATAAAATAAAGGAATTTGTTTTAACTTTAAAAGCTTAAAGGGAGCACTTTTTTATAGAAAGTGTATCCACATCAAAAACACCATAGGTAAAGTATTGAATCCAATCACCAAGATTGATGTACATACTATGCTCTTGCAACTTTATTTCTAAAGGAAGATGTCTGTGTCCGAAAACAAAGTAATCGTAGTGTGTCGTTTCTAATTTTCGTCTGCAATATTGCGCCAACCATTCATTTTCCTCACCTAAGAATTTGGCATCTTCCTCTCCAGAAATTAATTTATTTTTTACAGACATATACTGTCCTAGTCTAACTCCTAAATCTGGATGTAACCATCTGAAAAGCCATTTAAATA
>JBNMOF010000147.1:0-5556 GCA_051277175.1 Polaribacter sp. | reverse complement strand
TTTAGAAACACTACTTCCACTCTATCCTGAATTAAAAAATTCTGCAGAATACAATTTTAAAAGATTAAATAAGATTGTTCGGTATTTAAAACCTAACAATACTAATTTTCTGTCTCATTTACCTTGCAAAGATTTGGTCTTTATTAAATATGAAAAAAATAGTGCTTTAAAATTCGATAAAATAGCTAAAATTAATGCTTTTATGCAATTGGTTCCAGATTCGTGGCTATCGCCGATAAAAGAAAATGCACAGATTTTTTTAGATTGGTTTGATTCTTTAAATTGTTATCAAATCACCTATTCTGACAACAATGAAATGATAGCGTCAGTTGCTAAAATATTTAATGATGAGCTTTAAGGGCAACCTACTATTTATTTCAAAATGTTTGACAATCACTTTGAAATAGAGTGGGAAATTAGATGATTTATTCTTTATAAATCTATATTCGATAAAGAAACTAGAACAAGGTTCATTCAAAGAATTATTGATAAACAATTGCAAAAATAAAAATTAATTCAATTAGGGTTTAAAAACCTTAAAGTAACGTTTTCAATTCCTCAAAATCTAAACCACCATAATTACCAGAACTCATTAATAAAAGTGCACTATTTTCTAAGTTTTGACGGAACAGAAAGTCCTTAAATTCTTGCGGATTTGTATAAATAATCAAATCTTCTCTTTCAAACGCTGTGGCAATTTGTTCTCTAGTTACTTCTTCTAACTGCTTAATTTTTACTGCGTGCGGTGAATAAAAAACAACAGCCCTGTCTGCTGTATCTAAAGCACCTTTATATTCTGCTAAAAACGTAGCATTTAAGCTAGAGTATGTGTGCAACTCCAAACATGCCAAAACAGTTCTATTTGTATATTGATTTTTGACCGCTTTTGTAGTTGCTGCTACTTTACTTGGACTGTGTGCAAAATCTTTAAAAATTACTGTAGTCTTATTTTCTACAATCTTTTCTAAACGCATACTTGCGCCCCTAAAATCAGCAATTGCTTCATAGAAATCATCTTCATCAATTCCCATATGCTGACAAATCCATTTTGCACCCGCTAAGTTTTGAAGATTGTGATCTCCGAAAATCTCTAAGGGTAAATCACCTTCAGCGGTCTCTATGTGCGTAATTCCGTTTTCTATAAAATGACTCGGAGTTTGGTATGGATATTTTTTTATCTGATTTTCAGAAGATTCTACAACTTCTTTTACAATCGGGTCTTCTTCATTATAAACCATGCTTCCACCATGAATCATAGAATCTGTGAAGATTCTAAATTGATCTGTATAGTTTTCAAAAGTTGGAAACACATTGATATGATCCCAAGCAATTCCGCTTATCAAAGCAATGTTTGGTTTGTACAAATGAAATTTTGGTCTCCTGTCTATTGGAGAACTTAAATACTCATCACCTTCTAAAATAATAAAATCGTTTTCTTCGGTTAAATGAACCATCGTTTCAAATCCTTCTAATTGCGCACCCACCATGTAATCTACCTCTTTATCGTGATAACTTAATACATGTAAAACCATAGAAGTAATGGTTGTTTTCCCGTGAGAACCACCAATTACAACCCGTGTTTTATCTTTAGACTGCTCATATAAAAACTCAGGATAAGAATAAATTTTTAAGCCCAATTCCTGTGCCTTCAATAACTCTGCATTGTCTTTTTTAGCGTGCATCCCTAAAATAATAGCATCTAATTTTGAATCTATTTTTTCAGGAAACCAGCCGAATTCACTGGGCAATAGTCCATATTTTTCTAGGCGAGCTTTAGAAGGATTGTGAATTGTATCGTCGCTTCCAGAAACTTGGTATCCTTTTTGGTATAGTGCTATGGCAAGATTGTGCATGGCGCTTCCACCAATGGCGATAAAATGAATGTTCATTTAATGAAATTTTAAAAAGCAAAAATACAAAAGCTCTCTGCAATATTGATTATATTTAGAACCAATGTCAACTAAAAATTCGTCTATAACATAAAGAATACCTGTAATCGAATTATAAGTTGATGTACCAGCCAATTTAAAATTGCTTAAATAGGATTAAATCTATTGATTATGAAAAATACCACTACGCTAATTTTAGTATGCCTCTTATTTTCTTTAACCATACATTCTCAAAATGATTTTGAAAAATTATGGACAGTAATCGAAAAGTATGAAGTTGAAAATTTACCCAAATCTGCATTAAAAATTGTTGAAAATATTTATTCAAAATCACAAAAGGAGGTGAATTCTCCACAATTAATTAAAGCACTATTTTACAAAAGTAAATATTCTTTAACGCTAAAGGAAGATGCACAACTCAAAGTAATTCATCAATTTAAACACCATATTGCTAAGACCAAATTCCCCACTAAAAATGTACTAGAAAATATCTTGGCAAATTTATATTGGCAGTATTTTACTCAAAACAGATATAAATTTTATAACAGAACAAATGCTGCTTCAAGTTCAGTGATATCTAAAGGAGATTTTAGAACTTGGGACTTAAACACTCTTTTTAAAGAAATTAACCATTACTTTAAGGCTTCACTAAAGGAGGAAACAGCGCTTCAAGAAATAAATATTGATGCTTTTTCTGACATTCTTTACCTACAAAAAGACTACGAAATTTACGGTCCGACTTTATATGATTTTTTAGCGCACAACGCATTAACCTTTTACAAATCTTCGGAAACTTCTATTACCAGACCTTCGTATAAATTCACCATAGACAACCCCAAGTTTATAACAAATGCAAACCGCTTTTCTAAACTAAAGATCTCATCAAAAGACAGTATTTCATTGCAATTAAATGCTTTAAAAATATATCAAAAATTAATTGCTTTTCACTTCAAAGAGGGTCACAAAAAGGCATTAGCTGCCATAGATATTGAAAGGTTGCATTTTGTACAACGCAATGCCACATTCAACAATAAAAAAGATTTACTATTAGAAACTTTAGAAAAAAACAATAAGAATCATGAATCCAACGGGCTATATGCTTTTGAAATCGCCAAAATTCTAAAAGAAAAAGCAGAGAATTATCAAAATTCAAATAAAGAAAAGGATCAATTTAAAAATAGAGAAGCTTTAAAAATTTGTGATGCAATCACACATAAATTCCCTGGAAGTTTTGGAGCAAAAAAATGCGCATTTTTAAAGGCTGCTATTTTAGATCGATCACTCTCCATTAGCGCTGAAGAATATATTACAATCAATACAAATTCTAGACTATTGATTTCTTATAAAAACGTGGATTCGCTTTATTTTAAAGCTTACAAAATTTCAATAAATCAACAATTAGATTTCAAGAAAATAACTAAAAATGAGGCTAAAATTTTGTTTTTAAATACGTTAGAAAAATCAAAAGAATGGAAAGCTACATTAAGAAATGAAAACGATTATTTAAATCACACCACAGAAGTAATTGTTCCAAAACTAAACGGAGGTTTGTATCTAATTTTAGCTTCTAATCAAGCAACTATTTCTAATACTTCAATTTATGGAACCACAGCGATTCAAGCCACCAATTTAACTATGGTTACAAATACTTTCAACGGAGCATATAATTACCAAATTGTTGACAGAAATAACGGAAAACCGATTAAAAACGCTGAAATAATTTTAAAAAATGAAAAGCAAAACGGCCGTGCTCTTATCAATAAAAAATTGGTAACAGACAGCAATGGCTTTGCGTCGTTTAGGAGCGATAATCGCTATTTAAGTGTAGCAATCACGGTAAAAACAAATAATGATGCAGCCACATTTGGAAATTCTTTTTTATATAGAAACGATAGAAAATATATAAAGGAAGTTCGAGAAAACCTTAGCTCTTTTATTTTTACGGATAGAAGTATATACAGACCAGGACAAACGGTGTATTTAAAGGCAATTGTTATTAAAAAACAAGGGAACACCTCCACTGTTTTTGCGAATAAAATTGTAGACATAAGCTTAAAAGATGTCAATAATCAAACTATAAAAACTTTAGCCTTAAAGTTAAACGAGTTTGGTTCTGTTACAGGTGAATTTATTTTACCAAATAATGGGTTAACAGGAATGCACTCCATTTCAATTAACCAAAACTCTAAAAGCAAAAGTGTGTATTCCCTAGACCCAAATTACACATATATCTCCGTTGAAGAATACAAAAGGCCAAAGTTCAAAACCGAATTCAATCCCATTACAAAAAGTATAAAATTAGATGATAATGTTGTTGTAAATGGGTTTGCAAAAGCATTTTCTGGCGCAAAAATTACAGATGCAAAAGTAGTTTACAACGTATACAGAACAACACAATACCCAAACTGGTATTACTGGAGGAAACCAAGTACAGGCTCAGAAGCGCAAGAAATCACAAACGGAGAAACGACCACAGATGCTTCTGGTAATTTTTCTATTCCTTTTTTAGCAATACCCGATGCTGGCGTTTCCAAAGAAAATTTACCCATATTTTCTTATAAAATTACTGCAGACGTAACAGACGTTAATGGAGAAACTAGAGGAGCAACCACCATTGTAAAGGTTGGATATCATTCTTTATTGGCAACCATTTCTATGGATACTAAAATAGATAAAAATCAGAAAAAAACAATTTTAAAAATTGACACTAAAAACTTAAACGGAACATTTGTTCCTGCAAAAGGAAGTGTTCATATTTACAAAGTACGTGCACCTAAAAACCCGCTAAGAAAGAGACCTTGGTCTGCACCAGAATATCAAGATATTTCTGAGAATGCGTTTAGAAAATTATTTCCCAATGATCCGTATTCGCAAACTGAAAATAGTACTGAAAATTCGGAAAAGGGTGCACTGGTGTTTTCTAAATATTTTGATACTGAAAACTCGAAAGAAATACAATTAGAAAACACTAAAAACTGGCTTTCTGGTAATTACATTGCTGTTCTAAAAACTGAAGATATCTTTCAGCAAGCTGTAAAAGATATATTTAAATTCAGTATTTTTTCAACCAAAGAAAAACAAGTTCCAGACAATAAATTATTTGCAATTAATACCGATAAGACCAACTATAAAGTAGGTGATCTTGTCGCGTTACAAATTGGTTCTGCTTCAAAAGATATCACAGTTGTTGTTCAGGTTGAAAAAAAACATAAAATTATTGAGACATTTCTCGTGAAATTGAATAACAAAATCAAAACTATTAAAATTCCTATAAATAAGGAGGATATTGGTGGTTTTGCTATCAAGTACCATTTTGTAAATTTCAACTATTTTAAAAGTGGAAGTTTAGCAATTAATGTTCTGGAAGCACCAGAAAGCACTCTCAAAATTGAAACAACTATTTTTAGAGACAAGCTGCAACCCGGTGCAGAAGAAACTTGGAGCTTTCGTATAAAAAATGACAAAAATAATAAAGTTGCTGCAGAAGTACTCGCCGCTATGTATGATGCCTCTTTAGACGCATTCAAACCTCATAACTGGCTATTCAATCCAATTTCTGCCAAAAGAAATTATACTTCTTATGGAATAAGCAATACCCGAAAAAGTATTGGAATAAGCAATTTTGATATCCAAAACAATCAAAGAGACTATGCAACACTTCCTTCTC
>JBNMOF010000146.1:0-5563 GCA_051277175.1 Polaribacter sp. | reverse complement strand
ATTTCAAGTTTAAAAATTGATTTTAACAATGTTTTTGGTTACTATATTGAGGTTAGAAATACACACAAAGATAAGGTGCCTGAAGAATGGACGCGCAAACAAACGTTGGTAAATGCGGAACGCTATATTACAGAAGAACTAAAAGAATACGAAACTAAAATTTTAGGTGCTGAAGAAAAAATTCAGAAATTAGAACAAGAAATATTTTCTAAATTACTGCAATACATTATACAATACGTGCAAATTGTGCAAGAAAATGCGCAAATTATTGCAAAGATTGATTGTTTACTCTCTTTTTCTGTTTTAGCAATTGATAATAATTATGTGCGTCCGATTATGGATGAAAGCACAGATTTAGATATTAAAAACGGACGACATCCTGTTATTGAAAAACAATTGCAAATAGATCAAACCTATATTGCAAATGATGTTGTTCTAAATAGAAATCAGCAACAAATAATTATGATTACTGGACCAAACATGTCTGGTAAATCTGCTATTCTAAGGCAAACAGCACTTATTGTTTTATTAGCGCAAATGGGAAGTTATGTGCCTGCACAAAACGCAAAAATTGGAATTGTTGACAAAATTTTTACAAGGGTTGGGGCAAGTGATAATATTTCGATGGGGGAATCTACCTTTATGGTAGAAATGAATGAAACTGCGTCTATCTTAAACAATGTTTCTGAAAGAAGTTTAATTTTACTAGATGAGATAGGCCGAGGTACGTCTACCTATGACGGAATATCAATTGCCTGGGCAATTTCAGAATTTTTGCATGAGCACCCTTCAAAAGCTAAAACATTGTTTGCTACGCATTATCATGAACTCAATGAAATGACAACTACTTTTGAGCGAATTAAAAACTTTAATGTGTCGGTAAAGGAGTTAAAAGACAACATTATATTCTTGCGTAAATTAGTCTCTGGTGGCTCTAATCATAGTTTTGGTATTCACGTTGCTAAGCTTGCAGGAATGCCAAATATGGTGATTCACAGAGCGAATAAAATACTAGCAAAATTAGAAAAAAATAATAAAAATTCAGAGGTAAAAAATGTTTTAAAACAAACACAGCAAGAAGAAATGCAACTCAGTTTTTTTCAATTAGATGATCCACTTTTAGAAAACATTAAAGAAGAAATTTTAGCAACAAATATAGATACCTTAACCCCAATTGAAGCATTGATGAAATTGAACGAAATTAAACGAATGTTGTTAAAGAAATAATTATCTTTGTACTATGAATACTGTTTTCTTATTTATTAGCGGTCCAGAAATTATGATTATCATGTTGATTGTGGTAATGGTTTTTGGTGCAGATAAAATTCCTGAAATTGCGAGAGGCTTAGGCAAAGGAATCCGTCAGGTAAAAGACGCAACTAATGATATTAAAAGAGAAATAAAAGACAGTTCCGAGAAGTTAGACGTAGATACCGATATTGCCAAAGACGTTAAAAAAGAGATAAGCGCTGCTAAAGATAGTATTGATGATCTTACAGGACCTATAAAAAGACAATTTTAAGTTGATAGACTTTTAACAATACCAATTAAATTTTACTCTTCATTAGTTGTTAAAAATGATAAAAAAAAAAAACCTTTTAACTACATAAAACAACAATCTATTTCACCCTACTTATTGTTAAACCATCTCTAATAGGTAATAGAACAGTCTCTATTCTAATATCCTCATTCATCAGCTTATTGTATGCTAAAAGTACTTTTGTATCCGTATCCTTTGGATCTAAATTCTCCACAACTTTACCGCTCCATAAAACATTATCTGATAGGATAATTCCGCCTGGATTCATTTTATCGATAATTAAATGAAAATAATTGATATAGTTGGATTTATCTGCATCAATAAAAACCAAGTCAAACTTTTCATCAATTGTTGGTATAATTTCAATTGCATTGCCAACAAACTGTGTTATTTGACTTCTAAATCCAGATTTTTCAAAATATTTATTTTGAAGAGTTTCTAATTCTTCATTTTTATCTATCGTTATTATTTTTCCTTCCAAAGAAATTCCTTCTGCAAAACACAATGCAGAATATCCCGTGTAAGTCCCAATTTCTAATATGTTTTTAGGTTGAATTAGCTTCGCAATCATCGCTAAGATTCGTCCTTGAAAAGCCCCACTTAACATTCTAGGGTTGAGTACTTTTTGCCAAGTTTCTTTTGTTAATTCTTGCAAAATTTTAGGCTCCTGTTGTGAATGTGCTACAACGTAATCATCTATTTTTTCTGGTATAAAATGCATTCTAATAAAGAAATTTAAATTTTGGGAAGTAGTGCACTACTTTACAGGTAAACTATCTAATAAATTGAACTTCAAAAATACAAAAAAACAGAACTTAAATTCTTAAGTTCCGTTTTAATATATCACTCCTTGTTTTTATTGCTTATTTTTTTCTAAAGCGATTTTCAAAGCTTCTTTATCTTCTTCGGACATACAATGTTTTAACTGTTTACACCTTTTAGAGTATCCTTTATAGAAATTAGATAATGTTATGTTTTGTCTGGTGTAAACCCCACAAATTCGACATTTTATTAAGTGAATGTTTAACTTTATTAATTCTTTAATAGAGGCTTCACCATATTGATTTTTATCACAAATGGTTGTGGCTTCATCACACGTTAGTTTTAAAGTTTTAAACATATCTTAATTGTTAAACCAGTTATCTTCCATACACTTTCTTAACTGAGTTCTTGCTCTATGGATAATAACCCATAAGTTTGACGAAGTAATACCTAACTCCTTACAAATTTCCTCAGTTTCAAACTCTTGTATCGTTTTCATTCTAAAAACCATTGCATATTTTTCTGGTAATTTATTAATGCAAAATTCCAATTGATTTCTCAATTCTTCGTTTTCTATCTTTTTTTCAGATGCATTGTCCCAACTTTGCGGTACGCGCTCTTCTAACCAACTTCCTTCATTTTCTCCATCCTCATAAAAGCTCATTCTAACTTCTGCCTGGCCTTTTTTAGAATTTATTTTTCGATAATAATCTATAATTTTTCTTTTTAAGATAGATACCAACCATGTTCTTTCAGAAGCTTTTCCCTGAAAATTCTTAGCAGATTTTAGTCCTGCAAAAAAAGTGTCTTGCACAAGGTCTTTGGCTAAATCGCTATTATTTACGCGAGAAATTGAGTAATTATACAAGTAATCTGCATAGTTATCAATCCATTTATTAGTATTTAAAGTGTGTTTTTGCTCTGTCATTAGTTAAATAAGATTTCAAATGTAACGTAAATTTATTTCATTTTTAATTTTACAATTAGCACTTCTTCTAAGGGATATCAAATATATTAATAATACAAACCGCTTAAAATTATAAATTGTTAAATATCTGTTGATATTTCTTACTTTTACGTCCTCATAAAATGATAAAATATGTCCGTCGCTAAGAAGCAATACAAACGTGTTACCGTAAAATCTTTGGTAGATATGAAAGCAAACAAAGAGAAAATCTCTATGTTAACTGCTTACGATTATACCATGGCAAAAATTTTAGATAGTTCTGGTATTGATGTTTTACTTGTTGGAGATTCTGCCTCAAATGTAATGGCAGGTCATGAAACTACCTTACCAATTACCTTAGATCAGATGATTTATCACGCAAGTTCTGTTGTTAGAGCAGTAGAGCGTTGTTTGGTTGTAGTAGATTTACCTTTTGGAAGCTACCAATCTGACCCAAAAGAAGCCTTGCGTTCTGCTATTAGAATTATGAAGGAATCTGGTGGACATTCTATAAAACTAGAAGGAGGAAGAGAGGTAAAAGAATCTATTAAAAGAATTTTAAATGCAGGAATTCCTGTAATGGGTCATTTGGGTTTAACACCACAATCTATTTATAAATTCGGAACCTATACCGTTAGAGCAAAAGAAGAAGAAGAAGCAGATAAGCTAATGGAAGATGCTTTAATGCTAGAGAGAATAGGCTGTTTTGCGCTAGTTCTAGAAAAAGTACCAGCCAAATTAGCTAAAATGGTCGCTGAAGCAATTTCAATTCCTGTTATTGGCATAGGTGCAGGAAATGGTGTTGATGGACAAGTTTTAGTAACGCACGATATGATTGGAATGACGCATGAATTTCATCCTCGCTTTTTAAGACGTTATTTAGATTTGTATAAAGATATGACCGGTGCATTTGAAAACTATATTTCTGATGTAAAAAGTGGCGATTTCCCTAATGATAAGGAGCAGTATTAAATTAGATTGGTTTTGTAAAATAATCTCTTAATTTAGTATTGTTCTAAAAATTGAACAATTTAAACAGTTAAAAAATAGTAGTCTAAAAAGCGCATTATTCATGTATATCAGGGTTTGAAGTTTTAGCAATTAAAAAGACCTAAAGTTTCGAGTTCTTTCAATATTGCTGCCGAAGTTTCAAGAAAATCTAATATATATTTTGCTCAGTTTTCACCAATTTATTTAGGTACTTTTTCTGAAATGGAAATAAAATTATTCATTTCCTTTGAATTTATAAATGAGAAGGAAATAAATAGTATTCCAAATAGCCTAAATCAAATTATAAAAATAATGTTTGGACATAAACTCTAAAAATCTAATTTTCTAAATGTCAAATACTCTTTTATGAAAATCCTTCACCTTGACACCAATCATCCTTTATTAATAAATCAACTCAACAATTTAGGCTTCATAAATGACGAGGATTACACTTCTTCAAAACTAGAAATTGAAGAAAAAATTCATTTATACGATGGCCTTATTATTCGAAGTCGTTTTTCTATTGATACGACTTTTTTAGATAAAGCTACCAACCTTCAGTTTATTGGTAGAGTTGGTGCAGGTTTAGAAAACATAAACTGTATCTATGCAGAAAGTAAGAACATTACTCTAATTGCCGCTCCTGAAGGCAATAGAAATGCTGTTGGCGAACATTGCTTAGGAATGTTGTTGTCCCTTTTTAACAAGCTTAATAAAGCGGATAGAGAAGTTAGAAATGGACAATGGCTTCGCGAAGAGAATAGAGGTGTAGAATTAGATGGAAAAACCGTTGGGCTCATTGGTTACGGAAATATGGGGCAGTCTTTCGCTAAAAAGCTGCGTGGTTTTGATGTTAAAGTACTTTGTTATGATTTAAAACAAAATGTTTCTGATAATAATTGCAAGCAAGTTTCCTTAGCAGAATTACAAGAAAAGACAGACATATTAAGCATACATACACCACAAACAGCACTTACAAAAAATAGTGTGAATACTGACTTTATCAATAAATTTAAAAAGAATTTTTGGTTGATAAATACTGCACGTGGAACTTCTGTTAATACTAATGCTTTAGTTGAAGCTTTAAAATCAGGTAAAATATTAGGTGCAGGTTTAGATGTTTTAGAATATGAAAAGTCTTCTTTTGAAAATCTTTTTTCTGATGACAAAATGCCAAACGCTTTTCAATATTTGATCAAATCAGACAAAGTAATTCTTTCTCCACATATTGCAGGATGGACTATGGAAAGTAACGAAAAATTAGCACAAACAATTGTAGATAAAATTAAGAATAAATTTTGTTAACTTGCGGATGTATTTGAAAT
>JBNMOF010000145.1:0-5615 GCA_051277175.1 Polaribacter sp. | reverse complement strand
ATCTAAAGCTCCACCCATTCCAATAATCTTGTTTTTAGGGATTCCAGTGGTTTTATGCACTAAATAGGTCATTGTATCCATAGGATTTGAGACCACAATAATAATTGTATTTGGAGAATGCTTTATTAAACTAGCAGAAACCATCTTTACAATACCGGCATTAATTCCAATTAATTCTTCACGGGTCATTCCTGGTTTTCTAGGAATACCAGATGTAATTACGCAAATATCAGAATTTGCAGTTTTAGAATAATCGTTTGTGCTACCAGTTATTTTAGTGTCAAAACCATTTAAAGAAGCAGTTTGCATTAAATCCATAGCTTTGCCTTCGGCAAAACCTTCTTTAATATCTAAAATAACAACTTCAGAAGCAAAATCTTTAATAGCAATGTACTCTGCACAACTAGCACCTACGGCACCTGCACCAACAACTGTAACTTTCATATTTTTAATTTTAAATTATATTCAATATTTAAATGCCAAAAATACAATTTTTTAGACAAGTGTTTCGCTAATTTAAAGCAAAAAAAAGACAGCTAAATTCGCTGTCTTTTTTTTATTCTATTTTAGGAGTTTTATCTTAGACTAATTGCAATTCCTAAATTTGCCGTATTGTATTCCTGTGAGGTATAGCTTCCAAATATTTTAAGAAAAGGTAAACTTATTCTAGTGCCAATAGTTGTTCTAAAACTACCTACATCAAATTTAGAATCAATAGGGTCTGTTATTGTTCTTGAAAGAGGTCCGTAGTTTAGTGTGTAATCTCCCAACATTTGAAGTGTAGAATTTCCAGCTCCATAACCAATTCCACCATATAAATTTAGGATAGGGAAATTTAAGGAGGCAATTGCTTGAACGGTGTAAGAATTCAATTTAAATTCTGCTAATCCGTTTTGAACACTAATATCGTCATTACTTTGGATATCATATTCTACATTCATTGTTGTGTATGCAGCAAGTAAAGAAACGTGCAAGGGAGTTACACCTAAAGGTCCAAACCAACTCGTGATTTCTTTTTTTAAGCCAACACCCAATAAACTTCCTTTTACATCCTCTTTGCCTATTTCAGGAACTAAACGTAAACTAATTTCAAATTTTGCAGGCAAACCTAAACTAAATTGCAATGCTGGTGCGGGGATGGCATTTAAAGGTAAACTTTCTTTGATACCTCCAGGAGCATTAAAAGTTGTACTGTAAGTCTCTCTACCTTCTGTAAAATTAATAGTAGTAAGTGGTTTAGTATCATTTGATCCTGAAACAGTTGCAGCAGTAATGTTACTTCCTGTAGCTTGATTAATTGAGGTTAAACCGGACAATGTGAAAATTTCATCTTCTTCTGGCACTAAAGACGCATTTAAGCTAACTGAAAGATCAAAGCCTAAAGTTTTATGAGCTTTTGCGGTATGATACCAACCGTTATTCATGCTGTAAATTAAACCTTTCATGGCTGGGTTAATGTAGGCTTCAATTAGTCTAACTCGATCCTTTTCGTTTGCTAGAAGGTATCCTTCAAAACCGGCTTGCGCTTTTGTGTTGAATGTTAAGGCGAATGCGCCTAAAATAATTAAGATTGATGTTTTCATAGGAGTGGTTTTATATTGTTGAAGACCAATAATATTTAGGGGTTAAAATGCCAAGGTATAAAACTATGATAAAAGAGTTTGTTTTTATAATAAATAAATTTTAGCAATAAAAATTCCAACTTAATATTGCTGTTTTTAAGCTAAGTAAGAGTAAATGTGTTAGTTAACGGTTTATTTTATATATTTGTTATGATTTAATTGAGAACTAAATAACTAAAACATGAAAAAAAATAAATTTATTAAAACAGCTCTATTATTATTTGTTGCATTTGCTTTTAGTAATTGTGAGGAAGATGGTCCCATTCAATTTGTTGTAGTAGATGATTTTGAAACCAATGCTTCGGTTTCGGGGTTAGTTGGTTTATCTTCAATCGATATAAATAGAGAAATAAATATTTCTGATTTACTAGATAACGTGAGTACTTTTGTAGAGGCAGATGTGGAAAGTGTTATAATAACGCTAAATGATTATGATGGAGATCCAATTCAAGGTAACTTTAGTTGTTCTATTGGAGGAATTTCTTTATTTAATGAGGCTTTAGAGTTAATACCGGGTATAGCAACTAATCCTATAGTTATTCCATCAAGTGCATCTAACATCTTGTCTAGTATTTCGTCTGGTAATGTACAAGTTCAATTAACAGGTTCAACAAATTCTCCTATTGCTGATGATGATTTTTCTTTAAACCTCAAGATTAAGGTTAAAGCGAAAGTTGAATAATAAAATTTAAAACGACCTAATTATTTAAAATTATTTTATGAAAAAAATAATCACACTTGCAATTGTGCTTTCTACCATGGTGTCTTTTGCTCAGATAGATTTAGAATCAATTTTAGAAGGAGGTACGGGAGATGCCAAAACATTATTACAAGGATATATAGGGCCTTTTCCAACAGGTTTTGGTAACGGTATAAATGGAGGTTGGTACACTACTGCTAAATCTCATAAGCTCTTAGGTATTGATATTGCTGTTATAGCAAACGGTGCTTTTGTGCCAAAAATGGCAGAAACGTTTACCTTTAATAATGCAGATTATACGAATATAAAATTAGATGATACCAGTATTTCCTCTGCTGAGATACCATCCATTTTTGGTTCTCAAAAGGTAGATGATCGTCCTTTGTTAGCCTTTTCTGATGCTAGTGGCAACTCTATTTCTACTTCTGCTTTACCAGGTTCTGGTTTAAAAGAGGCTATTGGTTACAATGTAGTACCATCTGCAATGATTCAACTTGGTGTAGGGCTTTTTAAAAATACAGATTTAAAAATTAGATTTGTGCCCAAGCAAACTGGAGATGAATATGAGTTTTCTACTTTTGGTATTGGTTTTATGCATGATTTAAAACAGTGGATTCCTTTTGTGAAAAGATTACCATTTGATGTCTCTGCCCTAGTGGCTTGGAATGATGTTAAATCTAAGTTTTACTTAGATTCGCAAAATAACCCAACACAAGCATTAGAGTTTAATACAAAAACTTTTATGTTTCAGATATTAGCATCTAAGAAACTTTCTATTTTCACTCTTTATGGAGGTGTAGGAACTACTTCTTATGACACGGATGTCAATATGTTAGGGAACTATATGACCAGTCAAGATAAAACGTATACAGATCCAATTAAATTAAACTATGACGGGAGTTCAATGAGAGCGAACCTTGGTTTAAGTATGAATTTATTTTTTATAAATATTGCTGCTGAATATGCTTTACAGGAGTATAATGTATTTTCATTGAGAGCTGGTTTTTCTTTTAGATAAAATAAATTACTTTATAAAAAAAGGTGTAAGAAAATTCTTACACCTTTTTTTGTACTTATTTTTTAAGTAAAAAACTAGACATCAATTTTTGCATATTTCGCATTTTTTTCAATAAATTCTCTACGAGGTGGAACTTCATCTCCCATTAGCATTGAGAAAACTCTGTCTGCTTCTGTTGGGCTGTCAATTACAACTTTACGCAACGTTCTAAATTCAGGGTTCATTGTAGTGTCCCAAAGTTGTTCGGCGTTCATCTCTCCAAGACCTTTATAACGCTGAATAGTTACTGATCCGCCCAATTGCTGTACAATTAAATCACGTTGATCATCATCCCAAGCATATTGTCTTTTCTGTCCTTTTTTTACCAAATATAGCGGTGGAGTCGCAATATAAATATATCCTTGCTCTACCATTTCCTTCATATATCTAAAGAAGAAAGTTAAAATTAAAGTAGCAATATGCGAACCATCTACATCGGCATCACACATAATAACTACTTTATGATATCTTACTTTTGTTAAATTTAGTGCTCTTGGATCTTCTTCTGTTCCAATAGAAACACCTAAAGCAGTAAACATGTTTTTGATTTCTTCGTTCTCAAAAACTTTGTGTTGCATTGCTTTTTCTACATTCAGTATTTTTCCACGAAGTGGCAAAATTGCTTGAAAGTTTCTATCTCTACCTTGTTTTGCTGTTCCACCTGCAGAATCTCCCTCGACTAAGAAAATTTCACATTGAGAAGGATCTGTTTCTGAGCAATCTGATAATTTACCAGGCAAACCACCAATAGACATTACGGTCTTACGTTGCACCATTTCTCTGGCTTTACGTGCTGCGTGTCTTGCTGTTGCTGCTAAAATTACTTTCTGAACAATTATTTTAGCATCATTAGGGTTTTCTTCTAAATAATTCGTTAACATTTCTGAAACAGATTGCGATACCGCAGCTGAGACTTCTCTGTTTCCTAATTTTGTTTTTGTTTGTCCTTCAAATTGTGGCTCTTGTACTTTAACAGAGACAATTGCCGTTAATCCTTCACGGAAATCATCACCCGCAATATCAAATTTTACGTTTTTCAACAAACCAGATTCATCAGCATACTTTTTTAAAGTACCTGTTAAACCACGTCTAAAACCAGACAAGTGTGTTCCTCCTTCATGCGTGTTGATATTATTTACATAGGAATGCAAATTTTCCGCATACGAAGTATTGTACACCATGGCAACTTCAACAGGGATGCCATTTTTTTCACCTTCCATAGAAATTACTTGTGAAGTTAATTGCTCACGAGTAGAATCTAAATATTTAATAAATTCTGGCAAACCTTCATCGCTGTGAAAAATTTCAGAAATAAAGTTTCCTTCATCATCTGTATTGCGTTTGTCCGTTAAAGTAATTGTAATTCCTTTATTCAAATACGACAGTTCACGCATACGGGTTGCCAATGTATCGTAACTGAACTCTGTAGTTTGCTTAAAGATTGTTTTGTCTGGTAAAAAGGTAACAACCGTTCCTGTAAAATCACTTTCTCCCACTGTTTTTACGGGGTATAGTGCTTTTCCTTTAGAATATTCTTGTTGCCAAACTTTTCCTTCTTTATGAACCGTTGCGGTTAAAAGCTCTGAAAGTGCATTTACACAACTTACACCAACTCCGTGTAAACCTCCAGAAACCTTATAAGAATCTTTGTCGAATTTACCACCAGCACCAATTTTTGTCATTACTACTTGTAATGCAGAAACGCCTTCTTTTTCGTGCATTCCTACAGGAATTCCACGTCCATTATCCTTTGTTGTAACAGAATTGTCTTCGTTTATTGTAACATCAATAGTGTCACAATAACCACCCATTGCTTCATCAATAGAATTATCTACAACTTCGTAGACTAAGTGGTGTAAACCACGTGTGCCAACATCTCCAATGTACATGGAAGGGCGCATTCTTACATGCTCCATTCCTTCTAATGCCTGAATACTCGAAGCATCATAACTGTATGTTTTTTTTTCTTCGCTCATTATAAAAGTGAGTTATTAGTTTTGGTTGATTAAATTCGTCTATTTCACGATTTTATTAATTTCAAATTTACGCTTTTTAAGCCCTATTTAAAAGCTTTTAAGTGATTTAAGAGGGAAATTATTAACATTTGTTGATTTCTTAAAAAGGCTTCAAATCCTTTAAAAAGGGCTTTAAAATTGATTTCGTGCTTTTTTTATTCAGTGTAAAAAGCTTGTTGATTTAAAATGCTTTACAGCTTTTATTTTGAATTTTAATTCGT
>JBNMOF010000144.1:0-5666 GCA_051277175.1 Polaribacter sp. | reverse complement strand
TATTTTAGCATTAATGTTAGCATCTGCTAAAGGCAAACGCAAAACTCTTCCCTGAGGTCCGTAAAAACCACCAGCAGTAGCTGTTATCCCTGTAACTATTTTTTCTGACATTAATTTTTGTGCCAACACGCTATTATTTTCAATTAAAATAGGATGTGCTTTTTGGGCACTCCAAGAGGTATGTCTTACAAAAGCATCTTCAATTTCTGGATTTGAAATTCCTTTAATTTGATAGGAGTGTAGCATGCCATTTAAATCTAAAGCGTGCGAGCTCATTAAAAAAGAATCTACTGGAATGTCTGCCTGTAAAGAACCAGATGTACCGATTCTTACAATATTTAAAACAGTTAAATTTGTTTTTGGTTGTCTTGTTTTTAAATCGATGTTTACCAACGCATCTAGTTCATTGAGAACAATATCGATATTATCTGGGCCAATTCCTGTAGAAATTACAGACAACCTTTTGCCTTTGTAGATACCTGTAGACGTTTTAAATTCTCTTTTTTGAGTGGTAAATTCGATCGATTCAAAACGATCTGTAATTTTATCAACTCTATCTTGATCACCAACAAAAATAATATCGTTGGCTATATTTTCTGGTTTTAAATTCAAATGGTAAACACTACCATCTGGATTTAAAATTAATTCAGATTGTTTTATACTCATATTTGTTTTTTACCCGCCTACTCTTTTTACTTTAAAACCTTTGTCTTTCAGCATTTTCATAATGGTATCTCTAAAATCTCCTTGAATTATAATTTTATCATCTTTAAAACTACCACCAACAGAAAGTTTGGTTTTAATTTCTTTTGCTAAAATTTTAAAATCGGAAATTGCACCCGTATAGCCCTCTAAAATAGTAATTGGTTTCCCTTTTCGTTTTTCATATTTACAGAGTATAGGATCGTCTTGCAACCAAATATTAGATTTCTCTTTTTTTGGTTCTAATTTTTCCTCGTGCTCTGGAAATAGGTTTTTTAATTGTGCTTTTAAATCCATTTTGTATAGTTTACAGTATTGAGTCAGTTGTTTACTGATCACTGAGACTGAAATACTGATTACTTTTTCAATCCTAATTCTAATAAACGTTGCTCTAAAAATGCTCCAGAAGTAATATTTTCAAATTGTTTCGGATTTTCTGCATCGATACAATTTTCTAAAACATCTAATTTCATTTCTGATATTGGATGCAAAAAAAACGGAATTGAATATCGAGAAGTTCCCCACATTTCTTTTGGCGGATTTGTAACCCTGTGAATGGTAGATTTTAGTTTGTTATTGCTGTGTCTAGCCAACATATCACCAACATTTATCATAATTTCATCAGGTGCTGCCATGGCATCAATCCAATCACCTTCGTGATTTTGTACCTGCAAACCTTTTCCTTGAGCACCCATTAATAATGTAATTAAATTAATGTCTCCGTGAGCAGCAGCTCTTTCAGCACCTTTTGGTTCTGTTTCTATGGGTGGATAGTGTATAGGGCGTAAAATACTATTTCCGTTACGAATATAATGATCGAAATATGTTTCTTCTAAATCTAAATGCAATGCCAAAGAGCGCAGCACATATTTGGCTGTTTTTTCTAACATTTTGTAGGTTTGTTTACCAACTTCATTAAATTTAGGTAGTTCGTTTACAAGCACATTTTCTGGATATTCTTTTGCTCTTTTAGCATCATCTTCAACATATTGGCCAAAATGCCAAAACTCTTTTAAATCGCCTTCTTTTCTGCCTTTAGCAGATTCTTTTCCAAAGGAAACGTAGCCTCTTTGTCCACCAATTCCTGGTATTTCATAGTTCTCTTTTGCTTCTAGGGGTAAATCAAAAAAGTTCTTTATTTCGCTATATAAATCACGGACTAAAGCATCATCTAAAAAGTGACCTTTTAATGCTACAAAACCGATGGTTTCGTAAGCATGACCAATTTCATTTATAAATTTTTGTTTTCTACTTTTATCATCAGATAAAAAATCTGCTAAGTTTACACTTGGGATTTTATTCATGGTAGTAATTTTTTATTAGAAAGAAATTTAAAGTTACTAAAAAAAGGGTGATTAAGAAAGGAATTTTATTTTTTTGAAAATGGAATTAGATAACTAACCGTATAATTAAAGCCAAATCCGTTGTTACTTTCAAAAATTCTGTTAAATCCAGGGGCAAACAAAGCTTTAAAGCCATCCGGCTCTTTCACACTCATTAATATTTTATAAGAGACACTAAGACCAATAAATAAATTATTAAAAGTTTCTGCCTTTAAACCAATCATTAATTCTGACCAGTGTGCATTTAAATTCGTCTCAGTTTTTGAGTTTGTATTCAAATCTGCAAGAAAATAGTTCCCATTTTCTAAATCTGAAATATTTGGTGTGTAACTGTTTAAAGTTTGATCAAATAAACTAAACCCATATCTGTACCCCACAAATATCTCATTATTCATGTCTAACCAATTGTTATAGGCATTTAGGTTGACCCCCAAACGAACATAATTTCCTTTTGATGTTGAATTTGAATAATCTTCTATACTGTTTTTTTCTTCGTAACCAACTTCTGCCGCGATGTACAAGTTTTTTTTGATTCTATAGTCCCCCAAAATTTCATAACCACTATAACCACTATTTAAAGAAGCTAGTATAGGTCTACTAATATCTATTCCTAAACGCAAACCGTAGTTCGTTTTATAAACAAGAGTGTCCTTTTCTTTGCTAAGAATAGTATCTTTTTGTAGTTCCTGAGAAAAATTTTCAGCAACAATAAATAACAAACATATGCTAATGAAATATTTGTACATGTGCTTTGCTTTGGTCATCAAGATTAATAATAGTTGTGGGGGTAAAATCGGTTATCCAAGAACCAGAGGCTGGAGAAAATTCTACGTTTTTAAAAACCACTTTATAACCACAAGAACGAGAAATATATACTTCTTCAATATCGTATTTTATTGTAAATTTATTTATAATATTTCCCTTTGAAAAATTATAAACTGTTTCTAACGCGTTTGAATTAAGTGGAATTGCAATACTATCTATATTTACAATTTTATATCTTGGAATTGTATCACTATTGATATCAGAAAATATTGATAAACCTTGAACTCTTTTTTTAGTTTCTCTGTTAGTATCATCATAAAATCTAATAATTAATTTTGATGTAACAGGATTCTGTATGCAAAAATCGTCTTTTTCACAAGCAGAAAGCACAATAAGAAAGAACAACAGTAATAATGTAATTGTTTTCACAGGTAAAATAAGGTTTCGTTATTTTTTATTAGATTACTCTTCTTCAACTTCAACAATTTTATTGATTGCAGCGGCTAATTTAAAATCTAATTCTGTAACACCATCAGCATCGTGTGTTGTTAAAGTAATATCTAAGGTATTATAAACATTAGTCCATTCCGGGTGATGATTTAGTGCTTCACATTCAAATGCAATTCTGTTCATTGCAGACATGCAATCTTTAAAGTTATCAAACTCAAAGTCCGTATGCAATGCATTGTCATAATATTCCCACTCTAGAAGTGCAGGTATTTTTTTTTCTATTTCGAAATCTGTTAATTTTTTCATGTTTTGAGTTTTAAGACACTAATATATAAGGATTCTTTTGAATATTAATTGCACTATGTTGTAAATTTCTATTAATTCTAATAACTGTGAGCATTATTAAATGTTTTGAAAACATCAATTTTGCTATTTTAAATCGTTTTTCAATTCATTAAATGAACCATAATGACAATTTCATTTACCATTTATCAATTGTTTCAAACAATTACACTTTTTCAAACAATACAACGGTCTCTATGTGAGAAGTATGCGGAAATTGATCTACTAAACTTATTTTTTTCAGAAGATATCCTGCTTCTTTTAACAATTCTGTGTCTCTAGCTTGTGTCGCAGGGTTGCAAGAAACATACACCATTCTGTCTGCATTTAAATTAATTATTTTTTGAAGGGTTTTAGGTGCAATTCCTGCTCTTGCAGGATCTAAAATAATAGTTTTTATCTTGTTTTCATATTCTGGATGCGCAGTTAAAAATTTTCCTACATCTGCAGCGTAAAATTGCAGGCCATCAATCTTATTTCTTTTAGCATTCTTCTCAGCATCTTCAATAGCAGAAGCAACAATATCTACCCCAACAATTTTAGCATTTTCACTTTTAGAAGCTACAATTTGTCCGATAGTTCCAGTACCACAGAATAAGTCCATAACCACCGTATTGTCAACTTTTGTTTTGTCTTCTAGAACATATTCTACTACTTTATTGTAAAGTTTCTCTGCACATTTAGGGTTCGTTTGAAAAAAGCTCTTCATACTGATTTCAAAATCTAAGCCTAATAATTCCTCTACAATTTTGTCTTTTCCATACACCAAATCTAAACTTCCAGCAGTAGCTATTGTTCTATCGCCAGTTTCGTCATTTATAGTGTGCAATAAACCTGCTAAACGCTCTCCGAAAATATCTTTTAGAAAGTTAGCGAATTTATTCAAGTCAAACTTCTCTAATTCAGGAGAAGTTGTGACTAAATTACATAGTAACTCGTTTGTTTTAAAAGATTTACGCACTACAAAATAGCGAAAGAAACCTTCTCTCTTTGGCCCATGCCAGGGATCTAAGCCTGTGTCTATACAATATTGTTTGATGTTTTTTAGATTGTCTTCCATTTGCTTGTCAAACAAACCAGAATCTTTGTCTAAGTTATCTCCCATCCACCAGACGCCTCGTCTTTTAAAACCTAAAGTAAATTCGTCTTTATCTCTTTTTGTAACCCTATCATATCCAATTGCAGAGAACCCATATTCCATTTTATTTCTGTAATGAAATACGTTTGGTGAAGTGACAAATTCGTCAAATAAATCTTCTATATTTTCTACTTTTCCTATTTTTTTAAACAGTGAAAGAGTGCTTTCTTTTTTATACTGATGTTGCAATTCTATTGGAAGCTGTATGTAAGGTGCACCAGGAATGTCTTGATACGGAACTTCAATTTCATCTTCAGAAGCTTCTATAACATCTACTAGTTTTGCTTCCGCATAATTTTTACTTGATTTACTAATCTGTGCTTTTACCAATTGCCCAGGTAGTGTATTGGGTACAAAAATCACAAAACTTCCTTCTTCTGAACGAATTCTTGCAATCCCTTTCCCTCCAAAAGCGTAATCTTCAATTTTTAATTCTAAAACTTGATTTTTTTTTACAAATTTGTTGCGTTCTCTGCGTGGCATCTTCAATTATTTTAGATTGCAAAATTAGGAAAAGTTATTGACAGACTACCAATGAATATTATTTATGTTAAAGGAGCATGCAATCGTGTTTTGTTCTTGCAAGAATGCACGTGGCAATAACATAAATTAGATTTCTCCCACCGCAGAAAAACATGTAAACTTCCAAATTCACAATTCTTGAAGCAGGCAATATGCGTTCGTGGTTTAAACAGCATCCTTTTATGAAGCATGAAGAAAAGATATCGTTAAAAGCACAACCTTTAAGGAACGTACTCATTCAAGTAATCTGAATATTCAAAATAGTTAATTATTTTAATTACTTTTGTAAAACTTCGGGGATGATTTCTTTCCCACGCTGAATTTTCGAAACTTCGAAAGGATAAAGGTAGAACAGGAATGGTTATTTAATTATAAACATTTTAAATTAGAAGAATGGCTGTTTT
>JBNMOF010000143.1:0-5761 GCA_051277175.1 Polaribacter sp. | reverse complement strand
AGCCATTAAAGGATACAATATCTCGGGCTTATATTCTACCAGAAGCAAAACATTCAGATCATTGCCCGATTGTAGTAGAATTGGATATTTAAAAAATAAAGTTCGCTTGAAACATAACATATAGTATTCATAAGATGTATTAAGTCTCTTATGAAGTAACGAGAGTGCGTGACCAAACAAATGTTTTTATGAAAAAATTGCTCCTATTATTTCTTCTTACTACAAGTGTTTTTTCACAAACACCAAAAGATACTATTCCTAAGAAAGTAACACAAGCAGATTTGTTTTCAGACTATGATATCGCATTGATTGATAGTTTGTTAATGGATACAAAGTATAAGTCTCCGTTATATGAAACCGCTGTATATATTATAAAAGATGCTGAAGAAAAGGATGTTTCTAGTATCGAATTATCAACGGAAATTTTAAAAGAAAGACTACAAAAAATAAATGCAAAAACACCATTTAATATTGCATACAATCCTGCGCTAGAAAAAGTTGTAAAATCATATTTAAAGTACCGAAAAAGATATTATCCTGCTTTAATGGCGAAGGCAGTATACTATTTTCCGATGTTTGAGAAATATCTAGATCAATATGATATTCCTTTAGAAATGAAATACTTGGCAATCGTAGAATCTACTTTAAATCCAACGGCTAAATCTGGCGCTGGGGCCACAGGCTTGTGGCAATTTATGTACCCAACAGGATTACAATATAAATTAAAGGTAAGTTCTTATGTAGATGAGCGGCAAGACCCCGTAAGAGCAACAATTGCTGCTTGCAAATATTTATCAGATCTATATACTATTTTTGGTGATTGGGATTTGGCTTTAGCTGCGTATAATTCGGGTCCTGGAAATGTTGCAAAAGCCATAAAGCGTTCTGGAGGTTATCGGAATTATTGGAATATTAGACCCTTTTTACCAAGAGAAACTGCTAGCTATGTTCCTGCATTTTATGCAACCATGTATTTGTTTGAATACCAGAAAGAACATGATTTAGTAGCAAGTGCGCCACAAATTCGTTATTTTGAAACCGATACAATTCAAGTTAAAAAAACCATAAGTTTCGGTCATGTTTCAGAGAGTACAGGAATAAGTTTAGCGTTAATTCAGTTTTTAAACCCCTCTTATAAATTAGATATTATTCCTTTTGTTGAGGGAAAAAATTATACAATTACATTACCCAGAAAAAATTCTATCAATTTTATTGAAAAAGAAAATGCTATTTATGCACTTGCAGAGGAAGATGCTTCTAGAAGAGAAAAACCTTTGCCTAAGTACTTTGAATTAGATAAACGCATTCGTTATACAGTGAAAAGTGGAGATTTTTTAGGAAAAATTGCTAATAAATTTGGGGTACGAGTACGTAGTATTAAAAGTTGGAATCGAATGAAAAACAGCCGATTAAAGGTTGGTCAAGGCTTAAGTATTTATCCTAAAAAACTGGCAATTCCAAAATCTTCAGTAAAAGTTGACTCAAGAAAAAAGAAAGAAATATCTACAAAAAAAGGAGCTTTTGAAACTTATATCGTAAGAAAAGGAGATTCACTCTGGACAATCTCTAGAAAATTTAAGAATGTTTCTATTGATGAAATTAAAAAGTGGAACAATATTTGGAGTGTTAAAAGTCTAAAACCTGGGACCAAACTTAAAATTTATAAAAGCTAATTATGAAAAATTTATTTTCAATATTTATTGTGGCAATCATATTAAGTTCCTGTGTAGGAACTGATAAATTTGTACTAAGAAGTTCTCTTGGTAAAATTAATAAAGTAATGGTAGTCACTAAAGCTAGTGACTGGAACGGAGATTTAGGAGCTGCAATTAGAAACTCTTTTGGAGAGTTTATGGTTGGTTTACCGCAACCAGAACCAATATTATCTGTCTCGCAGATTGCACCAAATGGTTTTAGAAGTATGATGAAGGTTTCTAGAAACATTCTAATTATTGGTGAAGGGAAAAAAGAAGATTTTTATATAAAGAAGAACGTCTATGCACAACCACAAACGGTTATTTATGTGTATGGCACAGACGATGCTAGTATTATTAAGGTATTTAATAGTCATAAAAAGGAAATTATAGCTGCTTATATCGCTTCAGATATTGTAATGACTCAGAATATTTTCGAGAAAAAAAAATTAGACGATTCTCAATTTAAAACACTACAAAATTTAGGAATTTCTTTTACTGCACCAGAAAATTTTAAAACAGTAGATGATACAGGAGATTTCTTATGGTTAAGACAACATTTAACAAGTGGTATTGCAAAAACTGGAAGTAATAACATTTTAGTATATACCGTTCCATTAGAAGACGAAACTAAAATTGCTGAAAATATTGTAGCGGTTAGAAATCGCATTGGCAAAAAATATATTCCTGGAACAAATCCAGAAACCATGCACATGATTACAGAAGAAGCCTACACGCCTTTTACTTCTGAAATGACTTTAGACGGAAAAAAAACTTTTGAAACAAGAGGAAAGTGGGAAGTAAAAAATGATTTTATGGCAGGGCCTTTTTTAAACTATTCTGTAGTTGATAAAGAGCACAATAGAATTGTAGTTTTTGAAGGCTTTACATATGCGCCTTCCGTAAATAAAAGGGCTTTTCTATTTGAGTTAGAAGCAATTGCAAAATCTATGAAGATTAAATAAGTTTCCTGTTTTTATATAATATTACAAAACCTAAAAGATCTTCTTTTAGGTTTTTGCTTTTTAACAGATTCAGTATTTTAGTATCCTATTTTTTTTCTAACTCTTTTAATAACTGAATTTGCAGTAGTTCTTGCTTTTTCAGCACCAATGATAAGTGCTTCATCAATTTCATGCTTATTTTCCATAAAGTGATGATAACGTTCTCTAACAGTTGCAAACTTTTCTAAAATAAGTTCATATAAAGCTTGTTTTGCGTGTCCGTAACCATAATTTCCACCTTCATAACTTGCTCTCATTTCTTTAATTTGAGTTTCAGAAGCGAGTAACTTGTACAACGCAAAAACATTGTCTGTATCCGGATTTTTCGGTTCTTCTAACCCCAAACTATCGGTTTTAATTCCCATAATTTGTTTGCGTAATTTTTTATCAGTAAGAAAAATATTGATCGTATTATTTCTAGATTTACTCATTTTTTCACCATCAATTCCAGGCACTAATTTTGTGTGTTCTTGAATTTTTGCCTGCGGTAAAACCAATGTTTCTCCAATAATATTATTTATTCTATTGGCAACATCTCTTGTCATTTCTAGATGTTGTAGTTGATCTTTCCCTACGGGTACAATTTCTGCATCGTATAATAAAATATCTGCTGCCATGAGCATTGGATACGTAAATAAACCAGCATTTACATCTCCTAGTCTGTCTGCTTTGTCTTTAAAACTGTGTGCTAATGTTAATCTTTGAAAAGGAAAATAACAACTTAAATACCACGTTAGCTCAGCAGTCTGAGGAACATCACTTTGTCTATAAAAAACAGTTTTATTAATATCTAAACCACAAGCTAGCCAAGTTGCTGCTGTGCTGTAGGTGTTTTCTCTTAACTCTTTTCCATTTTTAACTTGTGTTAAAGAATGCATGTCTGCAATAAATAAATACGCTTCATTTTCTGGGTTATTTGCCATTTCTATTGCCGGCAAAATAGCGCCTAGTAAATTCCCTAAATGTGGTGTTCCTGTACTTTGTACGCCTGTTAAAATTCTTGACATTAATTTTTATTTTGATGCTTTTTTAAACACGAGATCATTCAGTTTTTTATAAATTGCAAAAACTCGCATAATTGAGATAAATAAATCTTCTGTTTACAAAAATAAGGTTTTGATTAGTAAAATCAATAAACAAAAAGGATATTAGTATTTCAACTTGCAGCGTGCGATTTTATAAAAAAGCATTAACTTCGTATACGCTGTGTAATTGGAATAAAATAATTTATTTTAACTTTTAATAAATTCTGTGAAATTTTTAAAAATTCCTTTATTACTAGTTTGGCGCGTTTGGTTTTACGTCCTAATGATTGCTTGCATCTTGGTGTTTTTCCCCTTTTTATTCATTTTTTCATTCAAAGAAGAACAGTATCATTTGTTTTGGAATTTTGCGAGAATGCTTTCTAAAACATTAATTTACGGAATGGGGTTTCGATTAAGTTTTAACTCTGACCAATGCATTGATCCAAGTAAAAGTTATATGTACTGTGTAAACCATGCTTCTTTTTTAGATCCTTTTGTACTCATTGCTTTAAGTAAAAAACCAATTGTGTTTGTTGGAAAAAAAGAACTTTCTAAAATTCCTATATTTGGTTTTTTGTACAGACGAACCGTAATTATGGTGGACAGAAGTAGTTTTAGAAGTAGAAAACGTGTGTTTGAAATTGCAAAAAAGAGATTGCAAAATGGGGTAAGTATGGCAATTTTCCCTGAAGGATTAGTACCCACTGAAGAAGTGGTTTTAGCTCCGTTTAAAAGAGGAGCATTTAGTTTAGCAATAGAATTTCAAATACCAATTATACCCCAAGTTTACTATGATTGTAAGCGCTTTTTTTCTTGGGATTTATTGAAAGGAAGGCCTGGAACTTTGAGAGTACATCAGCATAAATTTATAGAAACGAAGGGGATGTCTGTAAAACAAGACATGGATGCATTAAAAAATAAAACCTTCAACATTCTTTATGATGATTTAGTAAATGATAAGAGATATATGAAAGATACAACTAGAAAAACATGAATGAAAAACTAAATTTTACATATTCAAGTTCTGAAGAGAAATTAAATATTTGGTCTCACGCTTTTGGTCTGTTATTAAGTGTAATAGCTTTCCCCTTTTTAGTTATCAAGGCATTTAGTTTTAATGGTATTTTAAAACCCACCAGCTTTATAATTTATGGATTTAGTTTAATTATATTATACGCAGCATCTACATTTTACCATGCGGCAATAGCGCCAAAAAAAAGAAGGAAACTAAATATTTTAGATCATGCGGCAATTTATGTATTAATTGCTGGCAGTTATACGCCTTTTAGTTTGGTTGCCTTAGAGACTAATTGGGGTTGGTATTTATTTATTTCTGTTTGGTTATTTGCATTAGTAGGCGTCATTTTAAAGTTATTTTTTACAGGTAGATATAACAAATTATCTACTGCAATGTATCTATTAATGGGTTGGCAGGTTGTCTTTTTTATAAACCCTTTAATAGAAAACGTATCTTCTTTTAGTTTGAACTACTTATTTATTGGAGGAGTATTTTATAGTATTGGAGCCATACTTTATATGATAAAAAGACTACCATACAATCACGCAATTTTTCACCTTTTTGTTCTTTTAGGAAGTTTGAGTCACTTTATGGCTATATATTACATTCAATAACTAAAGAGTATTTATTAGATCGATTTTTTAGGCCCAATCTTTAAAAGGAAGTTTGCAGATACTCGAGTTATAATACTTTAACTCTCCAGTAACTTCTTTGGCTAACCAACTTGGTTTTTCAAATTTCTCATTTTCAGCGCCTAATTCTATTTCTGCAACAATTAAACCTAAGTTATCTCCTAAAAAGAAGTCTACTTCAAAAGTATGAGGCCCTTTTTTTATTAAATATCGCTGCTTTTCTATTAAATTGGGTTCACATAAAAGTAGTAACTCGTCAGCTTCAGAAAAAGGTATTTCTTTTTCCCATTCAAACCTGCTAGTTCCTGCGGTATTTGATTTTCCTTTGATCGTTATAAATGCTGTATCGTCAGAAACCCTTATTCTTACCGTTCTATTTTTATTGGAG
>JBNMOF010000142.1:0-5801 GCA_051277175.1 Polaribacter sp. | reverse complement strand
GGAAAAGTATCATTAGATGATTGTGATTTATTGACGTCATCATTTGGTTGAATGGTTTTTTCTCCTTCGCCTATTATTTTTCCTGCAATTTCATGTGCCCTATTTGCAATAACTTCGTTCACATTCATGTTCGATTGTGTACCAGATCCTGTTTGCCAAATAACTAAAGGAAACTGGTCATCTAGTTTACCTGCTAAAATTTCATCACATACCTGTGCAATTAGATCTCTTTTTTCTGTTGTTAAAACACCTAATTCTGCATTTGTATACGCAGCAGCTTTTTTTAAATAAGCAAAACCATATACAATCTCTAAAGGCATAGAAGCGGGTGCACCAATTTTAAAGTTGTTACGAGAGCGTTCTGTTTGTGCGCCCCAATATTTATCTGCAGGAACTTCTACGTTTCCCATTGTGTCTTTCTCAATTCTATATTTCATAATAAAAGATTGTAATTTTAAGATGTGCAAATTTACAAAAAACTACGTAAAATAAATATCAACAAACAATATTAAATACTGTTGAGAAATTTTAGATTTAGACAGTAAAATTTGAAAATATGTCTTATTTTTGCGGTAATAATTAATAAATATATATTAAAATGTTAGATTTTTCTCAATTTTCAGGATTGGTTTTATTCATGTTTATATTTACAGCTGGTTTTTGGTTGTTGATATTTTTACTAACGTTTGTAGTTCCTTATTGGATTGGTGGAACTCTTTGGGAAAATTTTAAATTAAAGCAAGAAGCTAAGAAAGCTGCTCAAGGAAAGTAGTCTTCAGAAAATATACACTAAAAGAAACTCGTTCATTAAATTGAACGAGTTTTTTTATGGATGTTAGTGCGTGCATTAGGGATTTAATTGGAAAATAAAAAATGATGGTACAAAGCCTGCTAAAATACCCAAAATATTACCCTTCATAATCCTCTCCACCATCCGTGCCGCTGCCTTTTCTTTCTCTCTCCTTTTTTTGATTAAAACGATACACAAAACTGATTCTAATTTGAGGATCTCTCCATTGAAACTCTGAGTATTGTTCTAAAAAATTTGGAAGTATGGTTGTTCTTTGACTGATTCTGCTATTAAAAACATCGCTAAAATTTAAACTCAAAGAGGCGCTTTCATCAAATAAATCTTTACTGGCGGCCAGATTCATGCTAAATACTCCTTTGCTCTTTGTTTGTGCATTTTGTGACGGGCCACGGTAATTCGTATTTATTTGTAAATCTGTTTTACCTGGTAAACTAATCTTTTGATTGAGCCTGATGAAAAATGACGTGTTTTCAAAATCAAAATTTTGGGTAACGTTTGTAGTAAGGTTTGTATAATCTCCAGCACTAGTAACGTTATATAAATTAAAATCACTATTTATATTCCAAGCTTTTATAGGTCTATAGTTTAGTGTAAGCTCCAAACCAACTCTTTCTTCCGTTGATAAGTTTATAGGAAACCTTCTTGTAATAGGATCTCCGTTGTCTGTTAGCATTCCTGTATCCTCTTGTATACGTTCCCAATTATCAGTACTAATATTATAATAAAGAGATGAACTAAGTGTAAATTTATCCCAACGTTTTAAATAACCAAGATCTAACGCATCTGTAATTACAGGATTTAAAGCGACGTTACCGCTATAAATATTACTTTCACTAGAACGACTTGGGAATGGGTTTAAACTTCTGCCTCTTGGTCTTCTTATTCTTCTGTTGTACCCTAAAGTGATATTTTCTCCATCTTCAAATTCGAAACCGAGGTTTACAGTAGGAAATAAGTTTCCATAACTTCTATTGTCTTTTGTTGTTGCTGTTTGTTGCGTAATTTCAATGGAAGTGTATTCATAACGCACTCCTGCTAAAAGTGATATTTTATTAAATTTTTGACCATATTGAAAATAGGCAGCGTTTACAAATTCTTCGTAATTGAAAGAGTTATTTAAGCCTGCATCGGGAACTAAAGGACCATTATTTTCGAAATCTTGTCTTTCCGCTAAAAAGAAACTATTAAAGATATCTCTATAATTTCCTCTATAACCGGCTTCATATTGAATGTCTTCTCCTACTGGATGTACATAATCAACTTGGAATAAACCGCTATTTTCGTCTTGATCTTCAATAACCTGTTCTAAATCGTTTAAAAGGTTTAGCGATGTATCTACCTCTGTAATGTTATTTAAAACATTTTCAGCTTCTGTTGAGTATTGTGAGCTTATTGATAATTTTCTCCCATTTTGACTAAAATTATTTACATAGTCTAACGTATACTGTATTCTATTTTCGTCTTCCCCTTCGCTTTCAGTTCTAAAAGTTGCTTCATTGATAACACCTTCAGAATTAAATCTTTTAATATCATTTGTATTTACATCATCGTCATTTCCTCTATTAAAAACAATATTTCCAATAACACTTGAGTTTGGAGTGAGATAATATTCAGCACCAAAACTGGTAAATAAAGACCTACTTAACCTTCCGAACTTTCTGCTTTCAAGAACTCTTGCGTTTTGTGCAGTGGAAGATAGAAAGTCAGAATCACTAAAAGCGTTTCCGGGAGTGGCGTTGTATCTGAAGCCTGTATTGGTGAAAAAATTCCATTTCTCAGTTCTCCAATTTGCATTAAAAGCAGTTCCTATTCTTTCAGGAATTCCTAAATCTAATTGTAAAGAGCCGTTAAATCCTACTAATTTGTTTTTTCTTAAAATAATATTTAAAATACCTGCGGTACCTTCGGCATCATATCTCGCAGAAGGAGAAGTAATAACTTCTACTTTCTCAATAGCTTCTGCCGGAATTTGTCTTAATGCGTCTGCACCATTCATACCTACCAATGCACTTGGTCTGCCATCAATTAATATGGTTACATTTTCATTTCCTCTTAAACTTACATTTCCTTCAACATCCACTTGAACAGACGGTACATTTCCTAAAACATCACTCGCATTTCCGCCTCTTGTTGATAAATCTTTACCAATATTAAATATTTTTTTATCCAAACGAATGTCAACAGTCGTTTTTTCTGCTACAATAACTATTTCATTTAAACCATTGGTAGCTTCTGCTAATTTAATAATTCCTAAATATTTATTTGAAGTAATTTTTTCTTTTGGAAATTTTGCCGATTCAAAGGATATAAAAGCAACACTAATTTGATAGGTCGCTTTTGGCATTTCTATTGAGAATTCACCATTTATATCAGTAATTCCGCCAGAAACCTTTTCAGTTTCTGTGTTGTTTATTATAACGGTAGCGTATTCTAAAGGTTGATTTGTTCTCGTATCTACTACCTTTCCAGAAATAGTAATACTATTAGAATTATTTTGTTTTTGAGAAAACAAAGTGGACAAGGTAAATAAACAGCAAATGAAAAGTATATTTTTTATGGTCAAAACTTAAATGATTTTTAATGTTAGACTACAAAGAACATTTTTAGTTTAATCACATTGAGTTAAAGAAAAGTTAAAGCGTTTAATGCTAAATAATTTAAATAATAGTGTTGATGTTTTCTGAAGGTCTTCCAATAACTGCTTTTTCTTTATTGATGACAATTGGACGCTCTATTAACTTTGGATTCTCTATCATAGCGCTAATTATATTGGCATCTGACATATTTGTTCCTTTGTAATTTTCTTTCCAGATTTTTTCTGTTTTCCGAACTAATTGCATCGGGGAGATGCCTAATAAGTTGATAATTTCTGCTAAGGCTTCCTCTGAAGGAACGTTGTCTAAATATTTTACTATTTCAAACTCTTTTCCGGATTTTTCTAAGACAGACAAACCTTCTCTAGATTTTCTGCACCGCGGATTATGGTATATTTTTATCATTTTAATCGATGTTAATAATTGTTTTATTTACCGTGTAAATAGTTCTTTTTTGCAGGGTGTCAAATTTTTTGTTGGCAAAACTTTTTTTGTAATTAAAGTTAGGAAGACGAATATTCGCCATGTCTAATAAAGTGTGAAAAGTATTTGTTGCCATTATTTTTTTATCATTATTTTTCACTAAATTATTAATAACATTGGGATAATTTTCTTTGTAATTATTAGAATGCCATATGAATAGTGGTATTTCTAGTTCATATTTAGTGGGCTTTTCATATCCATGTAGAAATTTTCGTTCTGTCGTATCAAATAAATTTTCACCATGATCTGAAATATAATACATAAAAGAGCTAGACTTACTTTTTTTTAGTGCATCGATAATTTTTGCCAGGATAAAATCAGTGTATAAAATAGAATTATCATAACTATTAATAATTTCTTCTTTATTATTGTAACTACTAAAATTCTCTATGGATAGCCCCTTTTTTAAGTTTGGTTTAAACTTTTCAAAAGCCTCGGGATAGCGGTAGTTATATCTGTAATGGCTGCCAACAGTATGAAGAATAATAAATTTTTTTTGCGCATCATCTTTTAAAATACGATCAAAATCTGGCAATATATTTTCATCAAAACCAGCAGCATCTAGCGATTTGGAAACATTAATATAGGAATCAGCCAGTTGGGCATATAAACCAAAAATACTACCCGTTCCAATTTGTTGATTGCTTATCCAATAGGTTTTAAATCCACTTTCTTTAAATGCATTTAAAATTGGGGGTTCTTTCATTTTTAAAGCGGTGTTATTTGGATCTGCTCGCGAGAGTATAAATGGAATGCTTAATGAAGTTACATTTGAGTTGCTTCGCACATCATTATAGCTAATTAAATTAGAAATGCTGTCTAAATTAGGAGACGTATTTTTTGAATACCCATAGATACCAAAATTATGTTTTCTAGCAGTTTCACCAAGCACAAGAACATATATTTCTTTTTGCTGTAAACTGTCTTTTTTTTCTGAATAAAATTTAAATTTATTTGTATTTTTTAAATAGGCACTTTTTACTTCTAGACCTTCATAAACATGCTTCATTTTTATGAATATGCCAGAAGGAAAATTTTTTGAAAGCTGCACTTGAAAAGAATATTGAAAGCTGCTTATAATTTCACTTGGTTTGGTTGAAGATTTTGTTGCCAATTTTAGGTTTCTAACTGCTAAAGCAAGAAAGGTTAAAATAAAAGTAGAGAAAATTATTGTTTTCAATTTTCTTGGCAATACAAAAGATTTATTGATATTAAAAACAGCTATAATTATCGCTGTAAAAAGCGCTATAACAATAACTAACCCCCATATGTTTCCCACTATTAATTCGCTAATTTCATTAAGATTGGTTAAAATTATAGCAGCAATTGCTTCTTCTGAAGAAGGACTTTTAAGTAGTAAGATATGGTTACTCTCAAAAACTATAAATGGAAATAAAAGGAGGACTAAATAGCCAAAATATTTCGGTTTTAAGAAGAATAGAGGAAGGGCAATAAGCGCAAAAGAAATTAATATATACACTCCTTTTTTTAAAATAGTACCAACAGCAGAGTCTTCACCTATAAAGACTAATAAAGTACTAGGAATTAGCATTACAATGACTAAAAGTAGTAGTGAAAAGTATTGTTTTTTATTTAAGCTGCCCATTTTTCATTAAATATGCCTTCAAAAAAGGATTAATATTTCCATCCATAACAGCATCTACATTTCCTGTTTCGTGCGCAGTTCTAACATCTTTCACTAATTTATAAGGATGCATTACATAATTCCGTATCTGACTTCCCCATTCGTTTTTTAATTTACCGGATTCAATTTCGTCTCTAGCTGCTTGTTGTTTTTGGAGTTCAATTTCATACAATTGAGATTTCAGCATTTTCATTGCAGTTGCTCTATTATCATGCTGAGAACGTGAGTTGGAACAAGAAATCTGAATTCCTGAAGGTTTGTGTGTCAA
>JBNMOF010000141.1:0-5805 GCA_051277175.1 Polaribacter sp. | reverse complement strand
ACGCAAGATATAAAGACTCTCAATTATATGGTTTTGGAAGTTATACTAGTGAAAAACCTAATCTAAAAAATGATTTAGAACAAATATTAAAAGGGTATGTAAATGGCAAGTATCTTTATAATAAACATAGAGAATCACAATTAGGTATACCTATAATTAAAATAAGCAGGGAGTATAAACTACTTTTCTTTAATTATTTGGGCTACAAAGATGTTTATACCTTTATGGAAAGTGGCTTTTTTAATGATGCCGAAAAAAAAGAACAGCTCGAATTATTAAATAAAAACAGTCAGAAGAATGACCATTATTACGTTTGTTATTATTTTGGAGAAGATAACAAAATGAATAAAGGGCAAGTTTTTATTTATAGTGAATGGAAAAAAATAGAAATGATTTACGTGTATCGAGATGATGCTGGCCATAAAGGAATTTATAGATTTTATGGGACGATTAAACAAAGTGAAGATTTTGTTTTTTTCGACACCAAGTTTTATATCGAAGGAAAAAAAAGTGAGGGTGCAAAGTTTATATTTTTTATTGGCAAATCTTCGCCAAACGAGAGACATTATTTAATCGGCACCTACTCAGGGTTTGATAAATATGACAGGGCCATTGCTGGGAAAATGATTTTAAAGAAATACAACTCTAAGACGGAAGTTGAAGAAGAAGTTAATGGAGAAAACTTTGATCCTATTATTTGTCAAGAACTCAATAAAAACAGAATGGTCGTAGAAAGCAGCATTCGAAAAAACCCACTACTTTTTTCTGAAAAAAGTCCATTTTCTCAAATATTATTAAAAACAGCTGGGAAATATAGTTTTATTTTTAAATTCGAAACATTACAATATAAATTAAATCTAAAAATAGAAAAATTTCACTACAATATAATAAGCTTAAATGAGGATATAATTATAGGAAATGATAAAGTCTCTGTTTTAAGTAAAGGCCAAATATTAAATTTTGATTTTTCTATATCTGGAATGTTTCATTTGCAAAAAGTATCAGTTTATATCAAAGCATTAGATTTTACTGAAAATAAAAAAGAACCAAAAGGAAATTTTAATGGGGTTGATATTAATAATAATATTGTCTCTGGTAATGTAATTATTGCGGCTGTTGATTGATTTTAATACTACGTATCTTTTGGCATGGGTGTTTGTATGTAAAGATTGTTTGCTAAAAGTTAAAAAAGACAATACTGCATACAAATACGGGGGGACTTGGAAGAAATAATAAAGTACACTTTAGCGAAGGCATTTAGATCCTAGTTAAAATAGTTGGATTGCACGCGCTTCTGCTCCACAGCATTATTCCAAAGAACAACTTTTTATTTTTGGAAATATTTTTTTTAAGTTACTGGTTTTAAATGCTTAACTTACCCGTAATTCATAATAACCAAAACTAAAAAAAAATGAAGAAAGTAATTATACTCTTGCTAACAGCAAGTTTATTTGTAGCATGTACTAATAAAAAGAAATCTGATGGTAAAGCGAACGCTTCAATGATTGAAGCCGCTCAAAACGGAGGTTTAAAAAAAGAGCAGTCAACACCTTATGTTTTAATTGTTAACTATAACCTCAAAGAAATGAGTGTTGAGGAACATGCAGAACTTGGAGCAAATGTTGCACCAAATTTTACACCTGAAAAAATTGAAGGCCTTATTGGTAAATCATTTATTGGAAATACAAATACAGGAGTGTATGGAGGTGTTTATCAGTTTAGCTCTAAAGAAGCTGCTGAAAAATACATAACCTCAGCATTTTGGTTAGGAATTGAGGCGCATCCTAATTTAGTGAACTTTACGAAAGAAATGTATGCTGTTCCGCCATTTTCAAACAAATCAAACGGTATATGGGCAAATAGAAAAACATCAACCAACCCGGCTGATGCGATGGGCATGCACTTGCTAGTTGTAAAGTATAACTTGAAGGAGATGACTCTTGAGCAACACCATCAACTAGGAGTTGATGTGTCGCCAAATTTTACAGCCGAAAAAATTGAGGGTTTTATCGGAAAATCCTTCATTGGAAATACAGATACTGGAGTATTTGGAGGCGTATACCATTTCAAAAGTAAAGAGGCAGTCGATACGTATTTAAACTCTGAATTTTGGGAAGGAATTGAGAACCATCCTAATCTCGTGAATTTCACAAAAGAAATTTATGGTATTGCGCCAATCTCAGCAATTTCTAATGGAATTCCAATGCTTTAAATAGCTTGTGTAAAAAAGTATTCCCAACAAATATATTATTTAAACTTATAAACAATTTAAAAAATGAAAAAAGTACTATTTATTTTGCTATTTGTAGCATTGCATTCAACTGGTTTTTCTCAAGATGTAACACTCACAAGTGAAGAGAAGAAATCGCTTTTAGCTCAGAGCCCTTTTAACAGTGTTTACCCTACATCAATACTGAAAAGTTCTGACGCTTATTTTAAAGCGCAAATGGGCTTATACAAAGAAGGTGCAATAGCTGAAAAAGAAGCGCATTTAATAGCCCTCGGAACTTCCGCAGCTACTAAATGTCAATACTGCATTCCTTATCATATTGCAGAACTAAAAAGATTAGGGGCATCTGAAGATGAAATAAAAACGGCTGTTCTCATTGCTGCTGATATTATGAAAATGAGCACGCTATTTTATGGAAACGAATTTGATTTAGAGGCGTTTAAAAAAATGCTGAAAGGAGAATAATATATAAAAGAGATACCTTTTTTAAGAAATAAAGCACTATAATGCGATGTATTGTAGTGCTTTTTCAGTTGTCATACACGCGATAACCAAGCTACAGTAAGCTATGGTGCATTTATTTATAAATGTAACCCATGTACAAGGGTTAGAAATCCCTGAATTAAAAGGAGGAAGCGATGCCTATGGTTTAGTCGCAATCAGCACTTAATCTCCAAACTTTTCCACCATTTGAAAAATACATTTTCCCACCACCACATTCAAATGTAACTGCTTGGGCGTTCCCATCAGTTGTTAAAGTAACGCCATCAAATGTATACGAAAAGCTGCCTGGGATTCTATCTGAATCGTCCAATGCAATCCAATCATCCTCTTTACAAAGTTCAGGCCCGCAATCTGCATAAGAGGTGTATTTAATACCAGCTACAAATTCATACATTGTATTTGCTTCTGCTTTGTTTTCAGTTGGCGACCATAACCATTTACCTTCAACGGTGTTTGTTGGCAATACATGATCAGCACTACAAGCAAAGGTGAATAAGGCGGATAGTAACATTAATTTTTTCATACTCCGAATATAAGAACTATAAGTTTAACCTACTTAAGAGGTTTGTAACTCCCCTGAATTGAAGGGATATGCCGATGGTTTCGTTGCAAGTATTACGCACCGTATGCTTCGTAGAAATATAAATAACAGTCTTTGCTATAAATTATATTAAATGGCTAGTTTTTCCAATGCTGCATTCAATGCTGTGAGGGAATTCGGTGCTATTATGGTCGTATTAATTCTTAGTTTTTTGGATTCGGTTTTTAGAAATATAGCCTTTAATCATTCGGTTTTTTTGAATACAATATTCCCTTCCTTTATGGTTTCGAGCACAGTAATGTCTTTAATGGCGTCAATTTTCACCTTTAATGGGTTTGCATCTAGAAGCACTAAATCTGCTAATTTACCCACTTCCAACGTGCCTTTTGTGTCTTCTTCAAAGTGTTGATATGCAGACCATTCTGTAATGCATTTTAATGCTTCGTACGGCGTTAACCTTTCGTTTTTACCTATAATCTCTCCAGATCTTGACACGCGATTTGTTGCCGTCCACAGTACTCGCATTAAATTTGGCAAGGCTACTGGCGCATCTGTATGAATGGTAATTCTTAAGCCTTTGTTTAAGGCTGTTCTGGTGGGACTTATTTTATTTCCTAAACGATCGCCAATTATTTCTTTATGCCAATTACCCCAGTAAAAAGTATGCAAGGGAAAAAGTGAAGCGATGATGTTTAAGTTTTTAAAGGCATCCAGCTGATCTTCTCGAACGTATTGGCCATGAATAAGAACATCTCTTCTGCCTTCATTTCCATATTTCTGGGTGACCTTTTTTAAGGTTCTAATCATTTGATCCATCGCAGCATCTCCATTTGCATGCGTGTGTATTTGCCAGTTGTTTCGAAATGCACTTTCATAAATGTTTTCAACATCTTTATCAGAGGGGATTGCCGGATATCCTAAATATCCTTCTTTAGCGCCCTCTGGAGGAATGAGGTACGGCTGGGTTCTCCACGCTGTTCTGCCTTGTGGAGACCCGTCTAGGGTAAGTTTTACACCTCCAATTCTATAGTGATTTTTGTAAGTATCGCGGTACCAATCTGTGCGTAATAAAGAATCTGCAACGGAGTAATCAATGTAGCTCACCACATCTAATTTTAAGAAATTAGTCATTGCAGCATGTTCTAAAAATAAATGAGAACTCGGCATTGCTCGGCCTTCTTGGACGGTAGTGTAACCATAGGATAAAGCCATATCCTGGCCCGCTATTAGAAATGCTTTTAAGGCCGCTTCACTCTTTGGCCCGAGTACTTTTGGCATAATAGGAATTGCTGCTAATTCTTCTAAAACACCATTTGGTTCGTTTGTATTTGGAACCCTTCTTATAAGACCACCCTCTGGATCTGGAGTTTCTGAATTTATATTTAACATTGCGAGCCCTTTGCTATTCACAACACAAAAATGCCCTGAGATATGAATTATCATGATAGGATGTTCCGTGGAGACCTTATCTAAATCTGTTTTCGTTGGGAATCTTTTTTCTTCTAAGACGGAGTCATCAAACCCCATTCCGAAAATCCAACCAGTTAATTCAATATTCTCTGGGGTTGACCAATCTTTTAATATTTTTATTAAAGACGCTATATTATCTGCTCCAGCATCTGGAGGAGGAAGTATTTGCGCTCCTATAGCCTGACTCGGAAATCCGGCAAAATGAGCATGTGCGTCAATGAAACCTGGTAGAAGTGTTTTTCCATGTAAGTTTTGAGTTTTCGCAGCAGCAAATATTTTTTTTGCTTCCTTAATTTTTCCAACAAATACGATGGTATCTTCATTGGTTACTAATGCTTCAACATACTTCGGTGTATCGCCATTCATTGTAAGTATGTCTCCGCCATAATAGAGTATTTGTTTTTCTTTTAAGGGACTTGTTTCATTTGAACAACTGGTTAAAAAATAGAGTATCGTTGTAAAAATTAAAAGCTTCTTCATTTGTTAATTCTTTAGTTTTTGTTATTGGTAACGTATTCTTATGTTGATGGTTACGTTTTGTAAGTACTAAAGTTAACAAATAAAATTCGAATAGCAATCGGAAAGGATTTTTGGAACTAGGAGCGCCTATATGGAAACGAAACATACAGAAATATAGCGGTTTTTTAATTTGTTTGAAGTGCTTATGGGGTGCATTTTATTCTCAAAAGAAGCGCCATACTAGATTCAAGGCATATAGGTACTTAAAAATAATCTTTTTTTGTCTAGCACGTTGCTTTTTAGTGGAAGTCGGACTTTAAAAAACCACTTTATTTAATGCACAAAAATCTTGGTAATACGTGACAAACCTGCACTCTCCGCTTTCATGATAAATACTTGATTTTTATTATTAAAAGTGAGATAATGAATCGTTTTACCCCTAATTTTTTTTTCGAGTATTTTTCTTCCCAAGATATCAAATATTTCAACCGTTGTTTCGTCTGCTACTAACAATGCATCAAGTACAATTTCATTTCCATTATAATACATTAGAATGGGTAGGGGATTGTTTGCAATTGGCACCGCTTCAAAATGCAATAAA
>JBNMOF010000140.1:0-5816 GCA_051277175.1 Polaribacter sp. | reverse complement strand
GTTACTTTTGATTCTAAATTTATAGTTTGGTAGGTTGAGTTTTTGCATCAATCAAAAGTAAGAAAATGAACGAAATAAGAGACATTGTTTCAGATATTAAAAAAGGCAACATAAAGCCTATTTATTTTTTAATGGGTGAGGAGCCTTATTATATAGATAAGATTTCTGATTATATAGAAGAAAATATTCTAGATGAAGCCGAAAAAGGCTTTAATCAGCAAGTAATGTATGGTAGAGATGCAACAATAGAAGATATCGTTGGGGCTGCAAAGCGGTACCCAATGATGGCAGAAAGACAAGTTTTAATTGTTAAAGAAGCACAAGATTTAAGTAGGAATATAGAAAATTTGATTTCTTATGCAGAGAATCCGCAACCTACTACTGTTTTAGTTTTAAATTACAAATACAAAAAACTAGACAAGCGTAAAAAATTACACAAAGCAATTGCAAAAACTGGTTTGATCTTTGAAAGTAAAAAATTGTATGATAATCAGGTTTCAGATTGGATTCGTAGAGTTCTCAGTGGAAAAAGTTACAAAATTGAGCCAAAAGCAGCTTTAATGCTAGTAGAGTTTTTAGGTACAGATTTAAGTAAAATATCTAATGAATTAGATAAGTTAATGCTTGTGCTTCCCAAAGAAACCATCATTAACGATAAACATGTAGAGGATAATATTGGGATTTCTAAGGATTTTAATAATTTCGAATTAAAAAAAGCAGTAGGCGAGAAGCAAATTGTAAAAGCCAATAGAATTATAAATTACTTTGCAGAGAATCCTAAAAATAATCCGTTGATAATGACCATTTCTTTATTAAATGGATATTTTACACAACTCTTATTATTTCACGGTTTAAAGGACAAATCTAAAAACGCTGTAGCGAGATCTTTAGGTGTGAATCCGTATTTTGTTGAGGAGTACTTTGTAGCATCAAGAAATTATCCGATGCGAAAGGTGGCTCAAGTAATTACTTTTCTAAGGGATGCAGATGTAAAGAGCAAAGGTGTTGGTGCAAATCAATCTAGCGAGGATATTTTAAAAGAATTATTATTTAAAATTTTACATTAAAATCGAAGCTACTTTTTATGCTATTTATTTCTAATAGTATTTTGATAGTGCCATTCTAATGTAATACAAGAAATTACTTATGAAAACATTTTTAATCATTTTAGGTGTTCTTTTCTTACTTTTTGTAGGAAGTCAAATTTATTTTTATAGAAGCAGCCGTATTATTGAAGGATACAAGTATTCTGTAACAAAGGCATATGAAGGTTTTGAAATTCGGCAATATGAAGCAAGTCTATTTACTTCGGTAAAATTAGATACAGACATATACAAACAGGCATCAAGCAAAGGGTTTTCCATTTTAGGAGGTTATATTTTTGGAAAGAATGAAAAGAATGAACAAATTTCTATGACTTCTCCGGTAGCCCTGTCTTTAGAAGAGGAGATGACAATTATGTTTTTAGTTCCAAAAAAGTTTACCAAAGAAACGTTGCCAAAACCAGAAAATTCCGACATTCAATTTATTGAAGTTCCCGAGAAAAAAATGGCAGCCATTACTTTTGGGGGTTGGGCAAGTGATATAAAAATAGAAAAGTATCGGTTACAGCTAATGGCGCTGCTAGATAAGAAAGCCATTAAGTATTCCAATAAATTTTCCGTTTTGGGTTACAATTCCCCTTTTGAATTACTGTCACGTAAAAATGAAATTGTAGTAGAATTAAAGTAGTTTTGGCCACCACACTCATAATAGATTACAAGAGATCTTACTAAATCTTAAATTTTGTCATTTTATTTAATACACAAGTTTTTAGCTGGTGTATTCTATGATAACTATTTACTTTTCTCTTATTTTATTCTTACCCTCAACAGTTATTTCAGAACCTTCAGCAAGCATTATAGATGTTGGTTTTAAATCATTTAAAAATTCAAAACTCTTTCCGTAAACGACTCCAAAATCGACATTAATTTCAGAACTTTCAACTTTATATTCTTTCCACCTTGGATGTGTAACTTCATATTCATTGGATATGTTATCGTTTACTTTCGCATATCCCCAGTAATGTTCTGTAATAAATTCGGTTTCACTATCTTTTTCAATTTCGGTAGCCGTTAATGCTGCACATACTTTAAAAGATTGCCAAGCCTTATTTTTTTTCCATTGGTATTCTACAACTCTGTTTTTACTATTTTCTTCCCAATGGTGTCGCATTGGTAACGTTTGATAATGTTCATTATATAAAGTATTTGCTACAAAGGTAAGCGCAGGTTTGGATACAATTTCTTTAATAAAAACAGCTCCACGTTTCCAAGTATTATTTTCAAATCGTTTTACATAAAAGCGGAGATTTACTTCTTCGAAATTAATATGAAAAGGGACTGTTATACCCAATATTTTGGTATTCATAAACATAAAACCAATTAAACTAACAAAACACTTGTCTTCCCATAAATCGAGCTCTGTTCCGGGCGGAACGTACTTTAATAGAAAACTAGGATTAACTTCGTAATTTGCAAAGCTTAATTTTCTCCATTCTGCATTTAAAAAACTCATATTTTTTTATTTTATATAACGTATTGCTAAGAGTAAATAGTCTTAATAAATTTATTATTTTTAGCAAAGTTATCTTTTTTAAAGCATAAAATCAAAAGTAGAAACCTATGTTTTCGTTAAAAAAAGTGTAATATTTAAGCGCATACAGAAACTTAAATTAGCAAAGGTGAAGCAAGTTTATGGATTCAGTTAAATTGAATACGCATATATAGAAGCTAATAATGGGTAAATTAAGTGAAGTGTTTTGGTAAGGTTTTCAGTTTTACGCATCGCTACAAGGCGTGTAATATTGTATTTATTTACAATCTATTTCCTTAAGGAGAAACGAAGCTACTTCAGGAAGGCGAGTAGTTAGCTCTTGAATAACTTTAGGATCAGACAAATCCACACAAAGTCCGGGCATTATTTTGAATTCATCTTTATTAAAATCTACACATCCCATCGCCCAATTTGAGAACATACGGCTTTCTGTAAAATTATCTAAGACAATTTTTAACTTTATATGGCGAGTATCTAAAAGTAGGCGGTTTAAAAGATCTTCAATAGCTTCCGATTCGCCCTCTAGCACTTGAAGAAAAAAACCCTTTTTATGCATAAGAACTCCCGTGATATCGTCCACAGAATTGTATGCACGTGATTGAAGGAGTAAGTCTAGTAAATTATCTTTACTAAACGACTCTGTAGCTTGACTGGTATATATTAAGCGACGAAATTTCATAATTAGAGGTATGAAAAGATGACAATCTGATGGCTACTTTATTTAATATGATTATGTATTGTTTAGATATTTATAATACGTGTTTACAGCTTATTTAATTGACAGCATAAAATTATTACTTTTGGTAAATTTTATCGTACAAGTTTTTGTAAATAATTTTAATAATTGAACGTTTCATCTTCATTGTAGGCGTTAAATGGCCACCATCAATAGACCAGACATCTGGTGTAAGTTCAAAACGTTTAATTTGCTCCCATTTACCAAAATGCGTATTGCATTTATCTACTTCTTCTTGAACTCTATTAATAACCAATTCAGAATTTATAATTTCTAGATTCGTTTTTCCAATTTTATGTCCTTTTTTATCAATCCAATCTTTGATAAAATCGAAGTTTAGTTGAATAAGAGCAGCTGGCATTTTTTCCCCATCACCAATTACCATTATTTGTTCTATAAATAAAGATTGTTTTAATTCGCCTTCTAATAAAGGTGGAACTACATATTTACCTCCAGAAGTTTTAAACATTTCTTTGGTTCTGCCAGTAATTTTCAAGAAACCGTCGGCATCAAAGGAACCTTTGTCTCCTGTATGGAAATAACCATCTTTTAAGATTTCAGCAGTTTTTGCTGCATCTTTAAAATATCCCATCATTACATTAGGTCCTTTTACTAGTATTTCTCCATTCTCAGCAATTTTAATTTCTACATCTTCTATCACTTTACCAACAGTACCGGGTCTGAAACCTTTGTTTTTTACATCATTAACTGTAACTACTGGAGACGTTTCTGTAAGACCATACCCTTCCATAATTGGCATATTTGCCGCAGCAAATACTCGTGTTAGTCTTGGCTGTAATGCAGCACTTCCAGAAACCATTACTTTTAATTCACCACCTAAAGCAGCTTGCCATTTTATAAATATTAATTTTCGAGCGATGCTAAGTTGTTTTTCGTACCACCAGCCATTTTCTTTATTTGGTTTATAGTTTAAACCTAGGTTAACTGCCCAAAAGAAGAGTATTTTTTTAATACCAGACAATGTTTCTCCTTTTAAAATAATTTTATCATATATTTTTTCATATAAACGCGGGACCGCGGTCATTATATTTGGTTTTATTTCTTGAGCATTTTCAGCTAATTTTTCAATGGATTCTGCAAAATAAATAGAAACGCCACAATATTGATAGAGATACAAAATCATTCTTTCGAAAATATGACAGATGGGTAAAAAGCTTAATGCAAGGTCTTCGCCATCTTTTAGCGGCACTCTTTTCTTAGCAGCTAGTACATTTGAAACAATATTCTTATGAGAAAGCATAACTCCTTTCGGTTTCCCTGTAGTTCCTGAAGTATAAATTAATGTTGCTAAATCTTCTGGTCTTACGGCTTCTTTTCTCTCTTCTACTGCTGTTTGATTGGTTTTATCTTTCCCTAATTCTAAAATATCTTTCCAAGACTTTTCTCCAGCAATAGCGTCAAAAGTAAAGACCCCTTTTAGTTTTGTGTTTTCTTTTATTAGATTCACTTTTTCTAAAACTTCTAAATCAGAGACAAAACAATAAATAGCTTCTGAGTGATTTAAAACATATTCATAATCTTCTTTGCAAATTGTTGGATATATAGGTACATTTTGGGCACCTGTTTGTAAAATTCCAATATCACAAATATTCCATTCTGTTCTATTATTAGAAGATATTATAGCAATTTTATCATTGGGTTTTATCCCCAATTTTAACAGGCCTCTACTAAGTTGGTTGGCCTTATCTACATATTCTTGAGTAGAAGTATTTTCCCATTTATCGTTATACTTTGTTGTAAAAGCTTTTTTTAAATTATAAGTTTCTAATTGGTAGTAGGGAAAATCAAACAACCTCGTAATTTCTATCGCCATAAGTTCTAATTTGTATACGGCAAATTAGGAAATTTACCGCTATTTAGCAAATAGTTACTAGAAGAGTTTATTAATTGCGAAATCTTTATTTTAACCTGTTGTTTTTTGTAATTATATACAATCGTAATTTTGGTTATAATGCAAACGAGTAACTAAAGTAGCACTCCAACGAAATAAATTATAAGGCATTAGTAATAAGGTGTTTGTGTTTTGTGCTAGCCTTTTGGTTTGTAAATTATCCATAGATGATTTCTGGCACTATGAAATGTGTTTTTAGGTACGAAATTAGAACCGTTAATGAGTCGACAAATTAGCTATAACCTGCCATTAAAAGTGCTTTTTATGGAGTACTTCCTTTTCTGTTTCAAGAGGGAATGTGTTTTTCACAATTTTATAAGTATTAGACAGTGGTTTTTTGCAATGGGTAGGTTAGCAGGGGAAATAGTTGGAGTTTGTTTTTGGTAAAGACGAAAGGCAATCTTTAGTTTGCCAATAGCATTTATAAGAGTAGCTTTTGTTATTTTTTTCGAAATTACGCAAGCCTATAAAAAGATTTCTTCTTAAACACATAACGCAAAACAGCTTTTAGAGTGTTCTAAAAGCTGTTTTAATGAAATATTATATGTACTCTATTTTTTACGCTCTATCCAT
>JBNMOF010000139.1:0-5839 GCA_051277175.1 Polaribacter sp. | reverse complement strand
CTCATTGTAGGAATCATCGTTTACTTTTTTTTAAAGCACAGAAATAAAATAATTAATAATAAAAAGTCATAAAATGACCATTTTAGATAAAATAATCGCGTTTAAGAAGACAGAAATTGCTAAGATTAAAGCAGAGGTGCATATTAAGAAATTAGTAGAAAGTCCCAATTTTGGAAGGGAAGTTTTCTCTTTAAGAAAGTCTTTATTAGAAGTTGGTTCAACAGGTATTATTGCAGAGTTTAAACGGCAATCACCCTCAAAAGGGATTATTAACGATACCGCGACAATAGCAGATGTAACTAACGGATATTTAGATGCTAATGTTGCCGCACAGTCCATTCTAACAGATACTTCTTTTTTTGGAGGTAGTATGGCCGATTTAATGGAAGCAAGAGTGATCAATCAGCAAAAACCAATCTTAAGAAAAGATTTTATTGTGGATGGATTTCAAATTGTAGAAGCAAAAGCAATTGGCGCAGATGTAATTTTATTGATTGCTTCTTGTCTAACGAAAACAGAATTGAAAAATTACGGACAGTTGGCAGTCGACCTCGGATTGGAAGTTTTGTATGAGGTACATACGCAAGAAGATTTAGACAAAATTAACGATTTGGACAATAAAATCATCGGAATTAACAATCGGAATTTAAATACTTTTGAGGTTGATTTAGAGAATTCTATTAAATTAGTAAATCAAATTCCTGACAGTAGTTTAAAGATTTCTGAAAGTGGTATTTCAGATCCAAAAATTATTATGGGTTTAAAAGAATACGGTTTTCAAGGGTTTTTAATTGGAGAAACTTTTATGAATAAAGAGAACCCAGGAGAGGCTTGTTTGGAATTTATTAGTCAATTGCGATAATATGGAGCGTGTTTCCTTTGATCCTGTTTTACCGGAAAGTCCTAAGGTTTTTATCATAGGAACAATGCCTGGGAAACAATCTTTAAGGAAACAGGAATATTATGCGAACAAAAGAAATTCTTTTTGGAAAATTATTTATGAGTTGACAGAAACCGTTTTTAGTGAAAACTATGCAGAAAGAATAGACACTTTAAAACGGAATCATATTGCAATATGGGATATTTGCCAATTTGGAGAGCGAAAAACAAGTTTAGATTCTGACATAAAAAATGAAGAGCCGAATCCCATTAATGAGATTGTTGAGATGTTTCCTTCCGTGAAACTAATACTATTCAATGGAAAGAAAGCTGAAAAATTATATCGTAAATATTTTAGCGAGATAGACCATATAAAGTACGAAACAGTTTTGTCTACAAGTCCTGCAAATGCAAGATATTCATTTAGAGAGAAATTAAATAATTGGAAAACAGTGATGTTATGAAATTGAAAGTTTGCGGAATGAAATATGTAGAGAATATCCAACAAGTTGGAGCATTAACACCAGATTATTTGGGTTTTATTTTCTATGAGAAATCGAAACGGAATTTTGAAGGAATTATTCCAGAACTTCCAAGTTCAATTAAAAAGACAGGCGTCTTTGTAAATGAAATACTAGCCATTGTTATTTCAATGGTAGAGGAATATCGACTTGACGCAGTACAATTACACGGAGATGAGTCGGTGGAATATATTCTAGAATTAAAAGCGCAGTTAGCTGAGAGGAAAGAGCTGTTTATTGAAGAAAATAAGCAGATTACAAAGAAGAAGAATCAGCACTTCATAGCAGAGACTGCTATTGAGATTATAAAGGTTTTCGGAATTAAAGACACCTTTGATTTCGATATATTAAAACCGTATGTGGCGGTTGTAGATTATTTCTTATTTGATACAAAGGGAAAAGAAAGAGGAGGAAATGGAACTAAATTTGATTGGACTGTTTTAAAAAAATATCCTTTCGAAAAACCTTTTTTTTTAAGTGGAGGCATTGGATTAGAAGATGTAGTTGAAGTGCAAAAAACAATACATTCAGGTTTGCCTATATATGCATTAGACGTGAATAGTAAGTTTGAAAGCGCACCAGGAGTAAAGAAAATAGAGGAATTAAAAGAGTTTAAAAATAGTTTGGCTTTAAATAATTAAGGACCAAATAAATTAATATAAATACGATTATACATTAAAAGATATGAAATCAAAATTTCACCCAGATAAAAATGGATATTTTGGACAATTCGGAGGCGCATTTATTCCGGAATTATTACATCCAAATGTAAAAGAGTTAGCAGATAATTATATTCAAATTATAGCATCTGAAGAATTTCAAACGGAATACAAATCCTTGTTAAAAGAGTATGTTGGTAGACCAACACCTTTGTATTTAGCACAGCGACTATCAGACAAACATGGTGCGCATATCTACTTAAAACGGGAAGATTTGTGTCATACCGGAGCCCACAAAATTAACAATACGGTTGGTCAAATATTAATTGCAAAGAAATTAGGTAAAACCAAAATTATAGCTGAAACAGGAGCAGGGCAGCATGGAGTTGCAACCGCAACTGTATGTGCATTAATGGGCTTGGAGTGTACCGTTTTTATGGGCGAAAAGGACATTGTGCGTCAGGCTCCAAATGTTACCAGAATGAAAATGCTGGGTGCAAAAGTGGTGCCTGCAACAAGTGGTTCTAAAACGCTAAAAGATGCTACAAATGAAGCAATTCGATATTGGATTCAGCATCCAGAAACGTTCTATTTAATTGGTTCTGTGGTGGGGCCTGCGCCACACCCCGATATGGTTGCACGCTTGCAAGCTATTATTTCTGAAGAAATGAAATGGCAGTTAAAAGAGAAGACGGGGAAAGAAAACCCAGATACAATTATTGCCTGCGTTGGAGGCGGTAGTAATGCTGCAGGTGCTTTTTATCATTATTTAGATGACGAAGATGTCGAACTAATTGCTGTAGAAGCAGCAGGTTTAGGGGTGCATTCTGGTGAAAGTGCGGCAACTTCTCAGTTAGGACAAGTAGGAATTATTCACGGAAGTAAAACAATTTTAATGCAAGACGAATATGGGCAAATTGTTGAGCCGTATTCTATATCTGCAGGTTTAGATTATCCAGGAGTAGGACCTTTACATGCTTTCTTATATGAAACAGGAAGAGCAAAATTTATGAGTGCGACAGACAAAGAAGCTTTAGACGCTGCATTTGAACTTACCAAGATAGAAGGTATTATTCCTGCCCTAGAGACAGCGCATGCCTTGGCCGTTTTAGACAAAATTACGTTTAAAAAAGATCAAGTTGTGGTGGTGAATTTATCAGGTAGAGGAGACAAAGATTTAGAGATTTACACACAATATTTAGAGGCATAAAGAAACATGAATAGTAATATAGAACATATAGAAAAAGAGTTAGCTGGTTTAAGAAATGAATTGAAAAATCATTCCTTGTATAAAAGGCTTCATACGCTAGAAGATGTGCAGACGTTTATGTCATTGCACGTTTTTGCAGTCTGGGATTTCATGTCGCTTTTAAAAGCGATACAGATTAATTTAACCTGTGTTTCAATTCCTTGGATTCCTGTTAAAAATGCTGAGTTAGCACGTTTTATCAATGAGATTGTAGTTGCAGAAGAAAGTGATCATGATGCACATGGAGTGATTAAAAGTCATTATGAAATGTATTTGACTGCGATGAGCGAAGTCAATGCAGATCCAAGTAAAATGAATGCATTCATGAACATGATTCAATCGAATATTACCGTAGAAAAAGCGTTGGAAAATTTAGAGATTCCAAAAGAAGTAAAAGCATTTTTGAATTTTACATTTGATACTATCAAAACAAATCAGACGCATTTAATAGCCGCTTCTTTTACTTTTGGTAGAGAGGATGTAATTCCAGATATGTTTATCAGTATTATAGACAAAGCAACACTTGAAAATAATAAATCATACGATAGTTTTAATTATTATTTAAAGAGACATATTGAATTGGACGGAGACGAACACGGACCGTTGTCTTTAAAAATGGTTACAGAACTCTGTGGGGACGATGCACAAAAGTGGAAAGAAGTTTTAGAAACTGGGAAAAAAGCACTGCAGCTAAGAATTAATTTGTGGACTGCGATTGAGCGACAAATAACGGATAAAAACTAAAGGATCGATATGAATTTAATTCAAGAATTATTTCAGAAAAAAGATAAAAAGCTATTATCTATCTATTTTACGTGTGGATATCCGAAATTAGACGATACAACGAAAGTTATTTCTGCATTAGAAGAAAGTGGTGTAGACTTTATTGAGGTGGGATTGCCGTATTCAGATCCGCTAGCAGACGGACCAACCATACAAGAGAGCAGTCAGAAAGCATTAGAAAATGGAATTAATTTAGATATTATTTTTGAACAACTAAAAACAATTAAAGGCACAAATAAAACACCTTTAGTTGCTATGGGATATCTGAATCAGTTACTAAAATATGGAGAAGATAAATTTTGTGAAGCCTGTGTTGCTTGCGGAATTGACACCGTAATTCTTCCTGATTTACCGATGGTAGAGTTTGAAAATCACTACCAACAATTATTTGAAAAATATGGAATTACGAATGTTTTTTTAATAACTCCGCACACATCAGAAGATCGCATTAGAAAGATAGACTCGTATTCGAAGGCATTTATTTATGTCGTTGCATCTGCATCTATTACAGGTGCAAAGGGAGAAATTTCGGACAGTCAAATTGAATATTTTGAACGAATAAAAGGGATGAATTTACAGAGTAAATTAGTTATAGGTTTTGGTATTTCAGACAAAGCAACGTTTGATACGGCTTGTACGTATTCAAATGGAGCTATTGTGGGTTCTGCCTTTATAAAACATATTGGAACTAATGGAGTGGACGAAATTGATAATTTTATAAAACCAATTATTGCATAAAATAAAAAAAGCGAAACTTGAAAAGTTTCGCTTTTTTTATGTCTTTTATTAGTATTTAGTTGACACTAATTAAATTTATATCAAAAATTAATACTGAAACTTTTGGGATTGAACCACGTCCATTTATTCCATATCCTAAATTAAAAGGGATTAATAAAATACCATTTCCCCCTTCCTTGAAGAGCGGAATTCCTTCTGTCCAACCTGAAATTACACCATTTAAAGGGAATGTAGCACCGCTTGCACTACTTTGGTCAAAAACAGTGCCATCCAAGAAATAACCTTTATAAGCAACAGTAACATTAGAATTACTTGTTGGCTTATCTCCTGTTCCTTCATTATTAACAACATAATATAAGCCAGAGTCAGTTTTTGTTGCAACTAAATTATTGTCATCGATATATTTTAAAATAGCGGTTTCATTTTCAGCGGCATAATCGCCTTCTATTAGCTTTATGTCAAAAATCAATACAGCACCTCCTGGAATAGAACCAGAATTATTTCCAGAATCTCCAAAAGCTAATTCAGATGGTATTATTAAAATACCATCTCCACCTTCTTTAAAAAGCTGGATACCTTCTTTTAAACCCGCAATTACTGAGCTTAGGTCAATTATTGCTGATTCACTTTGGCTAGAAATGGTTCCATCTAAAAAATATCCTTTGAATCCGATATTTACTGCAGAGTTTTCTGTGGGTCTAGTCCCCGTTCCTTCGTTGTTAATTACATAATACAAACCAGAACTAGTTTTGTTTGCATTCAGGTCGTTATCTTCTATGTATTTGACAATATCAGCGTCCGTTTGTGGTGCAAAATCGACGTCATTATTAGAACAAGAAAGAAAAAGAAAGATTGAAAAAAAGAGATATAAATAAGATTTCATTTTATGTTTTTTTTAATTTTCAGGCGAAGATACTTTGTTTCTTCTAATAAACCTTTTCTCCGTTTAAATAAGTTGCAATGGCATTCGTTTTAGGAATATCTGCACCTTTAACGGTCATTATATCTTG
>JBNMOF010000138.1:0-5884 GCA_051277175.1 Polaribacter sp. | reverse complement strand
TAGAATGGCAAAACGAGTTTCTCTATCTATTTTTTCTCTAAACAAAGAGTCTTCCTTTGTAGCGTCTAATTCACTTTCTTCTATTGCCGATTGTTTGGCTTGTAATTGAAGAGAATCTACTTCTTCGTAAGTGATGTCTCCTGTTAAAACTGGCTTTAATGCTTTGGTATAATTTTCTAGGATTGTTAATTTTTGTTTTAAAGATTTTGCCTCAAAGGTAAGTCTTATTGCTTCTGCTTTTAATTTGGATGAAGAGTACCCCGGAATATATTCTTTAATTGGTGTAAATGCTATTAGAACCGTTGTTGCTGCTATTAATAATATAGAAAACACGCCTCCTAAAACAAATACGTTTAGTCGAGACAGTTTTAACGAAAAACGCTCTTCGAAAGTGTCGTCGTTTAAAACTACCAACCGATACTTGTCAGTTAATTTTTGTTTGAATTTACCTTTCTTTTTATCCTTTCTTTTCAAAATATTTTCTTCAACTTTTACAAATATACAACGAAACCTTCACCGAAGATATTAAGTGCAGCAACGTTATAAAATTCATTAAATTATTTTTTATAAAAATTCATTTCGTCAATATAACTCCATACTTCTTTGGGTAACATCGGCTGAATATTTTTGCCATCTCTAATTCCGTTTCTTATGAGGGTAGAAGAAATCTGTACAATTGGCGCGTCTACTTTATGAATCTTTGCATGGGTATCAAATTGTGTTGCTACGGTTCCATCTGAAATTCTGGGATACACATAAATATGGTGCCGTTCTAAAATAGTCTCAAAATTTTTCCACTTATGAAAACTCTTTAGATTGTCTTCACCCATAATTAAACAAAATTCTTTGTCTTGGTAAGTTTCTGAAATATGTGCTAAGGTATTAGTGGTATAGTTTGGCTGCGGTAGCTTAAACTCAATATCTGAAGGTTTTAACTTGGGATAATTTTCTGTGGCCTTATAAACCAACTCAAAACGATGGTGATTATCTAGTAAAGAACTTTTCTTTTTAAACGGATTATGAGGCGTAACAACCATCCATATTTCGTCTAGATCTGAATTTTCTACCATATAATTAGCAATAATTAAATGGCCAATGTGTATTGGGTTAAAGGTGCCGAAATAGAGTCCAATTTTACGCATGCCTTATATAAATTATAGCAAGAAGAAAGAGAATACATGTTTTTTGTACTATCAAATTCTTCTTTTTTTTTTCTAATTTTTACTTTATTTTAACGCTAGAAATGCACTCACTAAGTTTTCTGCTTCTTCCAAAGCTACGTTTAAATCATAATTTTTTATGATTTTATCAAACTGAGGTGCAGTTGCTAATTCTACAGAGGCTTTTGCAATGCGCATGTTTATCTTTTCTTCGCTTTCTGTTTTACGTTTTTTTAAACGAATCTTTAATTCGTCTACACTTGGAGGTTTTACGAAAACAGACAATGTTTCTTCTGGGAATTTCTTTTTAATTCTCAAACCGCCAACAACATCAATATCAAAAATTACGTGTTTTTTCAATGCCCAAATGCGTGCAACTTCTGTTTTTAAAGTTCCGTAGAAGTTATCTCTATAAACTTCTTCCCATTCAAGAAATTCATCTCCTTTAATTTTATTCTTAAATTCTTTTAAGTCGATGAAATAATAATCTTCGCCCTCTACTTCAAAACCTCTTGGCTCTCTAGAAGTAGCAGAAATAGAAAATGCCAGATTAAATCTTTCTTGCTTTAATAAATGACGCACAATAGTTGTTTTCCCTGAACCAGAGGGTGCTGAAAACACAAATAATTTTCCTTTAAAATTTGACATATACTGTATTATTTGTCTTGCTAAACTAGTTTCAATATCTTGTAATTAAAAGTTGAAACACTCCGATTACAATACGTTTAATATTTGTTCTTTAATTTGTTCAAGCTCGTTTTTCATTTGAATCACTGCTTTTTGCATCGGCGCAAAATTAGCTTTAGAACCTGTTGTGTTTATTTCGCGTCCCATCTCTTGAACAATAAAACCTAATTTTTTACCATTGGAATCTTCTGAAGCCAAAGTTTGTAGGAAATAATCTAAATGATTTGCCAAACGAACTTTCTCTTCGTTAATGTCTAATTTCTCTAAATAGTATATTAATTCTTGTTCAAAACGGTTTTCATCAGTATCTACTTTTAGATCATCAATGGCCTTCTTTAAACGGATTTTCACATTTTCAACGCGATCACCATCTAATGCTTTAACTTCCTCTAAATAGGTTCTTATATTCTCAATTCTTTCTTTGAAATCTATTTCTAAAGAAGCTGCTTCATCAATTCGATATTGTACAATTTCTGTAATTGCAATCGCTATATTGTCATTGATAAGGTCCCACTCATTCTCATCTAATTCTTCACGATCTGTTTTTAGTGCATCTGGCATTTTTATTGCCATTTTTAACAACTCGACATCATTAGAAACTCCCGCTTGAAGCACATTTCTTAGTTGTTCCATGTAATCTTTTACAACACCATGGTTCACCGTCGTAGACGTTTCATCTGCCGTCATCTCTACAAAAATCGAAAAATCTACTTTTCCGCGAACCAAAGAGCTGGCTAATTTTTTACGAACATCTAGCTCCTTTTCCTTGTAATAAGAAGGAATTCTAACATTTAAATCTAAGTTTTTACTGTTCAAAGATTTAATTTCTATCGTTACTTTTTTGGTAGGCAATTGTAAAACTGCTTTTCCGTAACCAGTCATAGATTGAATCATAAAATAATCATTTTGAATAAGTTGCAAATATAACTTTAATTCCCTGATTTTTGTACTTGTTTGGTTACTAAATAAACACCTAGAAATATGAGCAAAGTGGCGCTAATCTTCACTAAATTTAAAGAATCGCTGCCAACAGTTAAGGCATAAATAGTAGCAATTACGGGTTGTAAATAAATAAAAACACTAACTGTTGTTGGTTTTAATTTAGACAATCCATATAAGTTAAAGGCATAGGTAACACAGGTTGTAAAGATGATTACAAAGCCAATATTCCAATAGATATTTGAAGGGATTTCTTGCCAATCAACTTCCATTAATTCGCTATAGCCAAAAGGAATCACAAAAACGAGTCCAAATAGGTACAACCATTTTACAAAGACAATAGGATGGTATTTTACAATTAAATTTTTTGCCAATACTAAATACAAACCATAAGAAGCAGCATTTACAAAGACTAAAAAATTACCCCAGTTGCTGTTTGTGGTATTTCCATCAGAGGAACTTCCGAAAGTGATTAATAAAAGCGCACCAATTAAACCAATAAACACTCCTAAAACTCGCTGTTTTCCGATTACTTTTCTAATTAATAGACTCGAAAAAAGGAGCACCATAATTGGTGAAGTAACCATCATTACAGAGGCGCTAATAGGGGTTGTTAAGCTGAGTCCTTTAAAAAACGAAAGCATGTTTAAAGTAATTCCAAAGAAGGAAGCTAGTACTATTTTTTTATAGTCAGATTTTTCTATTTTTTGCTTTTTTATAAATAATCCAAACGTCCAAAAAACGAGGGTACCTCCAAAAACTCTTAACAAAATAAAAGCATAGGGTTTTAGATATACTGGCATAACATCTTTCGCAATTGTAAAGGTTAACCCGTAAATTAACGTGGCTATAGAGACTGCAATTAGTGCTAATGTTCTTTGATTCATTAGAATATTTAATGGTTAAAATTGAAGTGCGAAGTTGATGATAAATTTTAAATTGCGACCAGAAAAAAAGACTTTCCATTAAATGTCGAAAATACTTTTATTTATGTGATTAATAAGGTTTTAGGTTACTGTGAGTAATGTAGTTAAAACCATGCTAAGCATATAAACTCCGTTTTAAATTTAAAATGGAGTTTTCTTTTTTGTAAATTTGGTTAAACTTTCATAAAAATGCAAATACATTATATTTCTGAGAAGAACTCTATTTTAAATAAATTTATAGCAGAAATTAGAGACGTTGCGGTTCAAAAAGATTCTTTGCGTTTCAGAAGAAATATTGAACGAATTGGTGAGGTCTTAGCCTATGAATTAAGTAAAAAACTTTCTTATAAAACTGTGGATGTTGTTACTCCTTTGGGAATAAAAGCAATAGAGAAATCGATTAATGATATTGTTTTATGCTCAATTTTAAGGGCAGGTTTGCCGCTACACCAGGGTTTGTTAAATTATTTTGACGATGCAGAAAACGCCTTTATTTCTGCGTACAGACGCCATCCCAATAATGATGCTGCATTTGAAATTGTTGTAGAATATTTTGCTTCACCATCCATTGAAAATAAAACCTTACTAATAGCAGACCCAATGTTGGCTACAGGACAAAGTCTAGTTGCTGTTTATGAGGCAATTAAAAAGTATGGCGTACCAAAAGAATTGCACGTTGTTGTGGTAATTGCCTCTCAAGAAGGTCTCGACTTTATTAAAGATCATTTTCCAAAAAACACTCATTTATGGGTCGCTGCGATAGATGATACATTAAACGATAAAGGGTACATTATTCCTGGTTTAGGAGATGCTGGTGATTTAGCTTTTGGAAGTAAATTATAGCAAAAAAGGAAAAATAATTGCACTAGCCAAAAGAATTATTATAAATACATTCTTTATTAAATTATTTTGAACGCTTTCAAGTCCGTTTGCGATAATAACAGATGCAGGAAAAATGAGAAATAAGAATTCTATTCCATTCTTCTTTGGAATAAATAATGCAAAAAACAATGCAATTGTGAGGTTAACTATTAGAAGAATCCAACTTTTTTTAAATGAATTATTGATGGAAAAAGCTTTTGGAGATTTCAAAAATAGCGATATGACAGAAATAGCAATAATAAACACAGATACCCAATAAAAATTATTTTCTGAGTAAAGAACCCTACTATGAAACGTCTCAAAGTAAAAAAGATTGGTAAAAAGATATAATTTGTCAAACCAAAAGCAATATGTAAAGTATATAATTAGCGGTGTTAAAAGACCAACTATTGGAACAATTAAGTTATTAATTATTGTTTTTTGATGTAAAAAAATTGCGGCATAAATTAATACAACAAACACTGCAGAGGGCGGCTCTAAAATAAATAAAACGCCCAACCAAAAACCGCTATCAAAAAGTTTTGACAAGATTTTTTTAGGAGATTTTAAACTGTATATTTTTCTTAATAAAAGAGTATATAAAAGTATTATAATCAGTATTTTAAGGGTGGTTATCGTGGATAAAAAATAACTTAATAACACGGTAAAAATAAAGAAGGCATAAGAATTGTCTAAGGTTAAATTGTTTTTAGAAACTATAAAGTTAGAGAAGAAAAAAATAATCAAATAAAAAGCGATAGAGCTCGTAATTTTAAACAAGAAAGAGAACTCAAAACGATCGTTATAAAAAAGGGAAAAAGAAGTAAATAGAAACAAGCCAATAAATAGACTTAAAAGAATTATGAAATTGATTGGTTTAGATTTCCCTAAAAAATTGGCTAGCATTGTTTCTTTTGTTATTTTTGCAACGTAAAGATAATTAAGTTATGATAGCAAGCAATATTTTTAGATGGATTGGTAGTTTATTTACAGATCTTTTATTCCTTCCTTTTAACTGGTTGCGCACAAGTGTTGCAAAGTCAGATTTTGGGTGGTGGATTTCTAACGCAGTAAATTGGTTTTTTCTAGGAGTGCTTTTAGTTTTATTTGCATATTGGATGAGAGAATCTCGTCGTTTTGTAAAAGAAGGAACAGAAGACAAAGCTTAATTTTATATTTTGGGGAGCAAAAATAAATTGAAACGTTTCAAAGAAAATGAAACGTTTAACAATGTCATTCAGCCAACAAGAGAAGAGGTAGTAACAGACTTCTCTCAAAAAGGCAAATGGCATTCTTTTTTTGAAAATAACA
>JBNMOF010000137.1:0-5978 GCA_051277175.1 Polaribacter sp. | reverse complement strand
GCTCACCTCTTCCCATCTCGAACAGAGAAGTTAAGCCCAATCGCGCCGATGGTACTGCATTTATGTGGGAGAGTAGGTCGCCGCCTTTCTTAATACTGACTAAAATCAGTATCCTAAGCCTCATATCGAAAGATATGAGGCTTTTTTATGCAATAAAATAAAATGTAAATAAGGATGATATCTGTAGTTTGTTCACGATTATATTAAGAATTCATAAGAGCGAATTGGACAGTTTAATATGTTTCTGATTTATATTTATTAGTTTGAATAAAATAATAGCTATTTGTATATATTTTTTATAGAATATATTCGTTATTGTTTTTATACTTTGTTTCTTTGTGCTTATATGAAATTGATAACCATTTTTTTATTATGTAGTTTAGTTTTACCGCTTTCAACAACGTCTCAAGTCGGGGGTGAAAGGGTGTATCAATTCTTAAATATCTCTAGTTCTGCAAGACAAATAGCGTTGGGCGGAGAAGTTTTGACTTTAATGGATGATATTAATCAACCAATATGGAATCCTGCTACTATTAATAATGATCTAGATGGAATTTTATCGGTTAATTATTCTAGTTATTTAGCAGATATTAATATGGGTTCTGTTTCTTATGCTAGAGAAATTTCTAGAAGATTTGGTACCGTTCATGCGAATATAAAGTATCTAGATTATGGAACTATTATAGGAGCGGATGAACAGGGAAATGAAACCGGTAATTTTAATGCAAGTGACATTGCTATTTCTATGGGGTATTCTTATAATTTCCCAAATAGCAACTTTTATTTTGGAGCTAATCTAAAATTAATAACTTCAAATATTAGTACTTTTTCATCCGTTGGAGTTGCAACAGATGTTGCTTTACTATTTCATAGTCCGTTTAAACCGTACTCTTTTACACTGGTAGCAAGAAACATGGGTACGCAGATCACAAATTTTAGAAATGAAAATGAACAGTTACCATTTGAATTAGCGGTAGGTGGTAGTTATAAATTACAATATGTTCCTTTAAAATGGTATGTTACTTTAGATAATTTACAACAATGGGATATTTCAGCAGACAATCCTTCTAATCAAACTACAGATTTAGAGGGAAATGTTACCCAAGAAGGCGTTGGTTTTATAAGTAATACTTTTAGACATTTTGTTGTGGGTGCTGAATTATTTCCTGAAAGTGTAATTAATATAAGGGCAGGGTATAACTTTAGAAGAGCGGCAGAATTAAAGTTACAAAACGCGAGAACGTTTAGTGGAATTTCTCTTGGTTTTGGAATAAAAATGAATCGGTTTAAATTCAATTTTGCACATTCTAAATTTCATTCGGCAGGGAATGTAAATACATTTAGTTTGGAAATTGATTTAGATAATAGAAGATAATACATGAATAAAAAAATTACAATTGCTATCGACGGTTTTTCTTCAACGGGTAAAAGTACGATCGCCAAATTAATAGCAAAGAAATATAACTTTATTTATGTAGATACGGGTGCAATGTATAGAGCAGTAAGTCTCTATGCAAAAAATAATAATTTTATTGGTAAAGATTTTATTGATAAGGCATCGGTGGTTTCTAATTTAAAAAATATTTCATTGTTGTTTCAGTTTAATAAAGAACTAGGATTTGCTGAAATGTTTCTGAATACTAAGAATGTAGAAAAGGAAATTAGAACTTTAGAAGTATCTCAATATGTAAGTCAAATAGCTACGATTTCTGAGGTACGTAGAAAACTCGTTTTTGAACAACAAGAGATGGGAAAATTAGGAGGAATTGTTATGGACGGTAGAGATATCGGTACTGTTGTTTTTCCGGATGCTGATTTAAAATTATTTATGACAGCCTCTGCAGATAAAAGAGCAACGAGACGCTATAAAGAATTGATAGCTAAGGGCGATAATGTTTCTTACGATGCTATTCTTTTCAATGTCCAAGAAAGAGATCGAATAGATTCTACCAGAGAAGATTCTCCTTTATTAATGGCAGATGATGCGATTGAATTTGATAATTCTGACATGGGGATTAAAGAACAGTTTGAAAAAATTTGCACTTTAATTGATCTTCTAATTTAATAAATTCTAGATTGTATTAGCCATGATTGAACCGGCATCCTTTTTATAGCACCAATTAAAAGTAGTATACTTCATAAATTAGCATTGCACAGAGCAACATCAAAAAAATATGATGTAGCTATGCGTGCTATAAAAAGATATAGAGAAAAGCAGGAAATAGCTTCTAAAAAAATAAATTTACGGAATATTTAAAAATTTATGCGTTTGTAAAGAAATCTTCCATTTCGGGTTTTTCATTACATACTCAACAATTAACTCCGTCATTTTTTCTTTTTTACTCCATTCTGGTTGCAAATAGAGTTGACATTCTTTGCCCACTTTAGCAGCCTCTTGTTCCGCAAAATCAAAATCAGATTTGTTGTGAATAATCATTTTTAGTTCATCAGCTTCGGGGTAGCATTCGTCTAAAGGCATTTTTGTTTTCTTTGGAGAGAGGCAAAACCAATTCCATTTTCCAGAGAATGTATAGGCTCCAGAAGTTTCAATATGCGTTCTAATATTGTTTTTTTGTAGTGACTCTGTAATATAATCCATGGACCACATTAAGGGTTCGCCACCAGTAATAACCACTGTACTTGCGTATTTTTTAACATTTTCTACGATGGTGTCTGATAAAGTGGGTGGATGCAAATCTGCATTCCAACTTTCTTTTACATCACACCAGTGGCAGCCAACATCACAACCACCAACTCTAATAAAATAAGCAGCCGTACCTGTGTGGCATCCTTCACCTTGTATGGTATAAAATTCTTCCATTAAGGGAAGCATTATTCCTTTATCAACTAAATCTTGTGTTTTTTTATCCATCATCATTAAATCACCAAATAGGTTTTAAAAATGCAAAGGTAGTTTTTTGTGTATCAACAAGAAAAGGAATAATAAGTTAATTCTAAAGACTTAATAATCAAGTATTTTTTGTACATTTGCACTCCTTTTTACAAGAACAGATTCAGGAAAGGAAAAGTAAACAAAAATTCATAAAAACATCTCTTGCTGTTTTAATTGTTAAGAATCTGTAAAACAATAAGATACAAAAATTATTTTCAGAAATGTCTGAAGAAACAAAAAACACTGAAGCGCAAGTAGCTGCTGCTGAAGTACAAGAAACAGCAATTCCAGCTGTAGATCCAAAACAATTTTTAGCTGATTTTAACTGGCACAAGTACGAACAAGGTATTGAGGCGGTTGATGAAGAAAAATTACAACACTTCGAAAAAGCGTTGGAAGGAACCGTAGGTTTTGTAAACGAACGTGACGTAATTGAAGGAACTGTAATCAGAATTACTGATAGAGATGCAATCATCGATATCAACTCTAAATCTGAAGGAGTTATTTCTTTAAACGAATTTCGTTACAATCAAGGCTTAAAAGAAGGAGATACTGTTGAAGTATTAGTTGATAAGAGAGAAGATTCTTCTGGTCAGTTAGTATTATCTCACAAAAAAGCAAGAGTAATAAAGGCATGGGAACGTGTTAATAACGCTCATGAAACTGGTGAAGTAGTTAACGGTTTTGTTAAATGTAGAACTAGAGGTGGTATGATTGTAGATGTTTTCGGAATCGAAGCATTCTTACCAGGATCTCAAATTGACGTGAAGCCAATTAGAGATTACGATCAGTATGTAGAAAAAACAATGGAATTCAAAGTTGTGAAAATCAACCACGAATTTAAAAACGTTGTAGTTTCTCACAAAGCGCTTATTGAAGCGGATATTGAATTACAGAAAAAAGAAATCATTGGCCAATTAGAAAAAGGACAAGTCTTAGAAGGTATTGTTAAAAATATTACTTCTTATGGTGTGTTTGTAGATTTAGGTGGTGTTGATGGTTTGGTACATATTACAGATTTATCTTGGTCTAGAATCAATCATCCAAATGAGGTTGTTGAATTAGATCAAAAATTAAACGTTGTAATTTTAGACTTTGATGATAACAAATCTAGAATTCAGTTAGGGTTAAAACAATTATCTGCGCATCCTTGGGAAGCTTTAAACGACACTTTAAAAGTGGGAGATAAAGTAACTGGAGAAGTAGTAGTAATTGCAGATTATGGCGCATTCGTAGAAGTAGAACAAGGAGTAGAAGGGTTAATTCACGTTTCTGAAATGTCTTGGTCTACACACTTACGTTCTGCACAAGATTTCGTAAAAGTTGGTGATAAAGTAGAAGCGCAAGTTTTAACTTTAGATAGAGATGACAGAAAAATGTCTTTAGGTATCAAACAATTACACCCAGATCCTTGGACAGATATTACAACTAAATATCCTGTAGGTTCTACACACTCTGGTACTGTAAGAAATTACACAAACTTTGGTGTTTTCGTAGAATTAGAAGAAGGTATTGACGGTTTAGTATATATTTCTGATTTATCTTGGACTAAGAAAATCAAACATCCATCAGATTTTGTAACTGTTGGAGACAAGTTAGATGTTCAAGTATTGGAATTAGATGTAGAGAACAGAAAGTTAAACTTAGGTCATAAGCAAACACAAGATAACCCTTGGGATGCACATGAAGCTACGTATGCAATCGGTTCTTCACATGAAGGAACAATCAAAGAAAAGAATGATAAAGGAGCAGTTGTATCTTTCGCTGATGGCGTAGAAGGTTTTGCACCCACAAGATTCTTAGAAAAAGAAGATGGTTCTAAATTAGGAAAAGGAGATACAATTACATTTATTGTATTAGAATTTTCTAAAGAATACAGAAGAGTTGTTGTTTCTCATACTTCTATCTTTAAAGAAGAAGAAAAAAGAAATGTAAAAACAGCTGTTAAGAAATCTGCAGATGCAGAGAAAACTACACTTGGAGACATCGGTGGTTTAGCAGCACTTAAAGAGAAAATGGAAGCTGGAACTAAAAAGAAGAAATAATTTCTTTGAAGTAAAAGTAGCTATTTATAATATCTAAAAGCCGATGCAATTTGCATCGGCTTTTTGTTGTTTTAAAGGTATTTGTTAGCATACTTGAATTAGAGTAAGACTTTGTATTTTGTCGAATGTGTTTTAAGAAGAGTATACTGCGCTTTTCTAATTAGGGCGTTCCCTCGCGGTCGGGCTTTCGCACTCTATTCGAGCCAAAAAAAAGCAAGAGCGCTCAAACAATTGCTACTATCCCTCATGCAGGCAATCTTGCCATTATAATTTAGGTGTTAAAAATTTAAAGGAGAGCATATTTAATGAATAGATGTAAGTTGTTCACACTGCTTTTTTTACCTTTTAACAAAGAACTAAATCAGAATAATTTATCTTTGCCAAGTAAAAATAAAAAAGACATTTAAAAGAATGACATTAATAAAATCAATATCAGGAATTAGAGGAACCATAGGAGGTAAAACAGCCGATAATTTAACACCTATAGACGCTGTGAAATTTGCATCTGCATACGGTGCATTTATCATCGCAAGAAACCCTGATAAGAAAAATATAAAAGTAGTAATTGGTAGAGATGCACGTATTTCTGGAAAAATGATTTCTAGTTTGGTTGCAAACACCTTAGTAGGTTTAGGTATTGATGTTGTAGACTTAGGTTTGTCTACAACACCAACGGTAGAAGTGGCTGTACCATTAGAAAACGCAGACGGAGGAATTATCTTAACAGCTTCTCACAACCCAAAACAATGGAATGCTTTAAAACTACTAAATGAGAAAGGAGAGTTTTTAAACGGAGCAGAAGGAGAAAAAATTCTTGAGTTGGCAGAAAGTGAAGCATTTGAATTCGCAGATGTAGACGATTTAGGTACATATACAAAAGACAATTCGTATTTAGTAAAACACATTCAGGCAGTTTTAAACTTAGAATTAGTAGACGTAGAAGCTATTAAACATGCAAACTTTAAAGTGGTTGTAGATGGTGTTAATTCTACTGGAGGAATCTTTATTCCTGCATTGTTAAAAGAATTGAACGTAGACTG
>JBNMOF010000136.1:0-6102 GCA_051277175.1 Polaribacter sp. | reverse complement strand
TATCAACCGTTAGTTTATTTGGATTCTCTTTTGGAATTACAGCTTCATAATTAGGGTATTTCCCATCAATTAATCTACAAACTAACAGTACATTATCAAATGTAAATTTAGCATTTGCGTCATTATACTCGATAGTTACATCACTATCAGAACCTCCTAAAATTCCTTTCAATAAATTCAAAGGTTTTTTTGGCATAATGAATTCTGCTGTTTGATCTGCAGTAACATCTGTTCTGGTGTATTTTACCAATTTATGTGCATCTGTTGCTACAAAGGTTAAGCTTTGTGAGCTGAATTGAAAGAAGACTCCACTCATTACTGGGCGTAAATCATCATTTCCTGCAGCAAATATTGTTTTTGAAATTGCAGTTCCTAGAATATTTGCAGGAACCACTGTTTTACTTGGTGATGGTAAAGAAACCGCTTTTGGAAATTCATCTCCACTAAAATAAGCCATGTCATACTTTCCTTGATCAGAACTAATTTCAATGGTATTATCACCCTCCGTTTTAAAGGTTAACGGTTGATCTGGAAATGTTTTTAAGGTATCTAATAACAAACGCGCAGAAACTGCAATAGAACCAGAACTGTCACTTTCAACAGCGACTACAGAACTCATCGTTGTTTCTAAATCTGATGCAGAAACTTTTAGTTGATTTTCAGACAACTCAAATAAAAAGTTGTCTAAAATTGGTAATGTGTTGTTGCTATTTATAACGCCACCTAAAACTTGTAATTGTTTTAATAATTGCGAACTAGATACAATGAATTTCATATACTATTATTTCATAATTTGAATTACAAATATATTCTAAATAAGTGACTTTAAAAATTATTTTTTTAACAGGTTATGAGCGATTTATTTATGGATTTGCAAATGTTATAATTATGTTAAAAACGATGATTTTCGTTATAAAAAACTACATTTGTTTGACTGACTAACTTAAAAATATGAAGAGATTTTCACTTTCTGTACTAGCGTTTTTATTGATTTCAATTTCTATTTTTGCTCAAAGACCTCCAAAATTATCATCAAATCAGATTTACGAAAAAATTCAGAAGCTTAACTTTATAGGCACTGCGCTCTATATTGCTGCTCATCCAGATGATGAAAATACACGATTGATTGCCTATTTAGCAAACAATGAAAAAGCAAGAATGGGCTATTTGTCTCTAACAAGGGGAGACGGAGGACAGAATTTGATTGGACCAGAAATTAGAGAGTTATTAGGCGTTATTAGAACACAAGAATTATTAGCGGCAAGAAGAATTGATGGCGGACAACAGTTCTTTACAAGAGCAAATGATTTTGGATATTCAAAGCATCCAGATGAAACCTTAGAAATTTGGAATAAAGAAAAAGTATTAAGTGATGTTGTTTGGGCAATTAGAACATTTAAACCAGATGTTATTATTAATAGGTTTAATCATAGAACTCCAGGAACTACACATGGCCATCATACAGCTTCCGCAATGTTAAGTGTGGAAGCTTTTGATTTGGTAGGCGATAAAACTCAATTTACAGAACAATTAAAATTCACAGAAACGTGGCAACCAAAACGACTCTTTTTTAATACCTCTTCTTGGTTTTATAAAACTCAAGAAGATTTCGAAAAGGCCACAAAAGGAAAATTAACGGCTTTCGACGTAGGGGTTTACTACCCTTTAAAAGGACTTTCTAATAACGAGTTAGCCGCTATGGCAAGTAGCCAGCATTTATGTCAAGGTTTTGGAAGAGTAACTACAAGAGGAAGTCAAAATGAATATGTAGAGTTTTTAAAAGGAGACAAGCCAGAGGACGAAAATGATATTTTTTCAGGAATAAATACCACTTGGAATCGTTTGAATAACGGTGGAAAAATTGGTGCTGTGTTATATGAAATCGAAGAAAATTTTGATTTTGTTAATCCGTCTAAACATTTGCCAAAATTGATGGAAGCCTATAAAATGATTCAGAAATTAGAGGATAGGCATTGGTTCGTAATTAAAGAAAAACAAATCAAAGAAATTATTGAAGCCTGTGCAGGTTTGTATTTAGAGGCATCAGCAGATAGTCATTCAGGAATACCAAATGCAACGACTAATGTGAATTTTGAAGTATTAAACAGAAGTACTGTTTCTATTGAATTGACTTCAATTACATCTACTATTGATGCGAAAACAATTACAAAAGAATTAGAATTAGAAACGAATAAGAAAGTTAATTTTAAAGAAACAATCACCTTAAAAACTACTGAATATTCAGATCCTTATTGGTTGCGTAAAGAAGCTTCTTTAGGAATGTATAAGGTAGACAACCAAAACTTAATAGGAAAACCCGAAACACCAAGACCTGCAAAAATTCATTTTAATTTAAGTATTAATCAAGTGCCAATCGTTATTACAAAGAATGTAGTTCGAAGGTATGCCGAACGCGACAAAGGAGAGATTTATGAGCCTTTTGAAATTTTGCCAAAAGTGACGACAAGATTACAAAATAAAGTGCTTATTTTTTCTGACGATGCAGCTAAGAAAGTACTCGTAGAAGTTAGGGCAGGGGCAGACAGTATTGTTGGGAATATAAGTTTAAAAGTACCTAAAAACTGGCAAGTTTCACCAAAGGAAATTTCTTTTAACATCCTACAAAAAAATGACAAACAGACAGTTACTTTTTTTGTAACTCCACCTAAAAATCAATCTGAGGGTACTTTAGAAGTAATTGCAAGTTCAGCAGGAAAGGAATACAAAAAGGAGTTGATAGAAATCAATTACAGTCACATTCCAAAGCAATCTGTATTGTCCAGTTCTCAAGCGAAAATTGTTCGTTTAAATATTAAAAATACTGGAAATAAAATTGGCTATATAAAAGGAGCAGGAGATGCAATTCCAGAAAGTTTGCGTCAGATTGGTTATAAAGTAACCTTGTTAAATCCATTAGAAATAAACGGAGACAACTTGCAGAAGTACGATGCTATTGTTTTAGGAATTAGAGCCTATAATGTAGTAAAAGAATTGAAGTTTAAACAAAAGTATTTGTTAGAGTATGTCGAAATAGGAGGGAATCTAATTGTGCAGTATAACACAAATAGAGGAGTGGATGTTGCAGCACCTTTTTCGCTCCAATTATCCAGAGATCGAGTTACAGACGAGTTCGCAGAAGTAAGAATTTTAGATAAAGAGCATCCTGTTTTAAACTATCCGAATAAAATTACTCCAGACGATTTCAAAAATTGGGTACAAGAGCGTGGTTTGTATTTTCCAGGCACTTGGAGCAAAGAATACACTCCAGTTTTTTCTATGAACGATAAAGGGGAGTCTGCAAAAAATGGAAGTTTATTAATTGCAAAATATGGCAAGGGAAATTACATCTATACAGGTTTAAGTTTCTTTAGAGAATTACCTGCAGGGGTTTCTGGAGCTTATAAATTATTTGCGAATATCTTGTCTTTACAAAAACAGGGAGTAGAGTAATATTGAGAATTGAAAGCAGGAAATAGCTTCAAAATAAATACAGTATGAAAGAGCAAAAATATACTTGGAAAAAAGAGTACTCATTCGTTTTAATTGCGAATGTAATTTACATTATTGCGTTTTATTTAATAACTAACTATTTTAACATTTAATTGATGGAGATAGAAAGCAAATTACACGCAGTAGATTGGATTATTTTATCAGTTACATTACTTTTTATTGTGATGTATGGGACCTATGTTACCCGAAAAAACGCGAATGTAACAGATTATATTAAAGGTGGAAACGATTCTAAATGGTGGACAATCGGTTTGTCTGTGATGGCCACACAAGCAAGTGCAATTACGTTTTTGTCAACTCCAGGACAAGCATTTCATAGCGGAATGGGGTTTGTGCAATTTTACTTCGGATTGCCAATTGCTATGATTATTATTTGCGTGGTTTTTATACCTATTTATCACAAGTTAAAAGTCTACACAGCCTATGAGTTTTTAGAAGGAAGGTTCGATTTGAAAACTAGAAGCTTAGCGGCAATTTTATTTTTAATTCAAAGAGGGTTGGCAGCAGGAATTACCATTTTTGCGCCTGCCATTATATTGTCTGCAGTTTTAGGCTGGGACTTATTAACCTTAAATATTATTATTGGTTTTTTAGTGATTATTTATACCGTTTCTGGCGGAACAAAAGCGGTAAACGTAACGCAGAAGCAGCAAATGATTATTATTTTTATAGGGATGTTAATCGCATTTTTTATGATCATGAGTCAGCTTCCTGCAAATATTACCTTCACAAATGCGCTTGAAATTGCGGGTGCAAGTAATAAAATGGAAGTGTTAGATTTCTCTTTTGATTTGAGCAATAGATATACCGTTTGGACCGGGATTTTAGGAGGAACATTTTTAATGTTGTCTTATTTTGGAACAGACCAAAGTCAGGTACAGCGCTATTTATCAGGAAAATCTGTAAGAGAAAGTCAATTAGGCTTAATTTTTAACGGATTGTTAAAAGTACCAATGCAGTTTTTTATTCTGTTAATTGGGGTAATGGTTTTTGTGTTTTATCAATTCAATACCTCTCCATTAAATTTTAATCCTACTGTAAATGATGCGATTGCATCATCTGAGTATGTTGAAGAATATCGTCAATTAGAGGCAGAACACATTGCAATAGAAAATACAAAAAAAGCAATTTTTGCAGATGGTTTTCAATTAAAAGAAAAAGAACAAATTCAGGCTTTAAACGAAAGAGATTTAGAGCTAAAATTTGCTTCTAAAGCAATTGTTAAAAAGGTAGATGAAGCAATAGAGGCAAATGACAAAGATTACGTCTTTATTCATTTTATCCTTAACAACCTGCCAAGAGGATTAATAGGGCTTTTGCTGGCCGTGATTTTATCTGCGGCAATGTCTTCTACTGCATCAGAATTAAATGCATTGGCAAGTACTACTGCAATAGATTTGTACAAGCGAAATATAAAGGGCAAAAAGAGTGATGCCCATTATGTAACAGCTTCTAAATGGTTTACTTTGGTTTGGGGAGTTATTGCCATTTCCGTTGCATGTGTTGCTAATTTATTTGATAATTTAATTCAATTGGTAAATATTATCGGTTCTATTTTCTATGGAAATGTATTAGGGATTTTCTTACTCGCTTTCTTCTTCAAAAAAGTGAACGGAAACGCAGTGTTTAGAGCTGCAGTAATTACACAGATTCTTATTTGCGCAATCTATTATTATGGAATCTATAATCTGGAAGCGCAAGGTTTAGATCCAATTATTAGCTATTTATGGTTGAATTTTATTGGTTGTATTCTTGTATCGTTCTTTTCGTTATTATTTGTCTTTAAATCCATAAATAAGCAAAGCAAATTAACGCTAATTATTACTTCACTAGCGATCTTTAAAATTACCTATGATATATTAAATGAGGTATCTTTAAATATTATTCATGTAGTTTCTTTAATTATTCTATTCTTTTTCTTGGGATTTTTTAATTTTGAAAAAACATCAATAAATGATAAATAATAATATCAAAAAGATTCGTTGGGGGATAATTGGCCTTGGAAATATTGCGAATAAATTTGCAACTGATTTAGCGCGTGTGGAAAATGTAGAATTGGTCGCAGTCGCTTCTAGAAATCAACAGAGAGCGGAGACATTTGCGGTACAACACAATTCAAAAAGAGCTTATAATTCCTATGAAAATTTAGTGAAGGATGCTGAGGTTGATGCCGTTTATATTGCAACACCGCATAGTTTTCATAAAGAGCATGCTATACTTTGTCTACAAAATAAAAAAGCAGTTTTGTGCGAAAAACCTCTCGCAATGAATTTGGAAGAAGTTACAGAGATGATCTTGGTGGCTAGAGAAAATAATGTATTGTTAATGGAGGCTTTATGGACGTTTTTTTTGCCGCATTTTACCTACGTTTTAGATATTGTTAAAAATGAGAAATTTGGTAAATTAAAAAATTTAGAAGCAGATTTTGGTTTCTATAGAGACTTTGATGAAACGAGTAGATTATTCAAAAAAGAAGTTGGTGGAGGAAGTTTATTAGATATTGGAATTTATCCAATTTTTGCAGCATTGGCTGCTTTAGGAGAGCCAGATTCTATAGACGCAAACGCAACGTTTTTTGAAAACGGTGCAGAC
>JBNMOF010000135.1:0-6107 GCA_051277175.1 Polaribacter sp. | reverse complement strand
TACCCCAGCGCAATCCTCATATATCGAAACTGTTTTTAGAGGGCTAGATCAAAATGCTGCAAATGCAGACATTATAAATGGGTATCCAGCTATTATAGATGTGCCCTCTTTTGTAGACTATATGCTCATTGCTGAAATTGCTTCAAATGTGGATGCCTATGCGCTTAGTACTTATTACCACAAAGACCGAGGTGGTAAATTAAGAGCAGGTCCGGTTTGGGATTATAATTTAACCTTTGGTAATGATCTTTTTCAATGGGGTTATGACCGAAGTTTTACATATGTTTGGCAGTTTGAATATAGTAATGTAGGTGCTAATTTTTGGGGTGACCTTTTTAACAACCCAACATTTAAATGTTACGCATCTAAACGCTTTAATGAAGTTACAACTGCAGGAGCGCCTTTAAATTATGAAGAAATATCTGATGCAATTGATGCTACCGTTAACTTAATTTCTGAAGCTGTAGTGCGTGAAAATGAACGATGGAATACCATCGAAGATTTTTCAGGAGAAATAACTGCGATGAAAAGCTGGATCCAAGAAAGAATTGGATGGATGACAGATAACCTGGGCCAATTTTCTGATTGCGATGCGATTACTCTGCCTTCTTTGGTCATTACCAAAATTAATTACAATCCGCAAGAGACCACTGCATTTCCTGAGAGTGATGCTGCAGAGTTTATAGAAATTCAGAATACAGGAAATACCACCGTAAATTTAACTGGCGTGCACTTAAGTAAGTTGGGCATTGCGTACCAATTTTCAAGAGATGAAATGCTAATGGCTGGTCAATCTCTAATTTTAGCTAGTAATTCAGCTGTTTTTAAAGCACGGTACGGAATTGATGCGTTTGGTAATTTTAGCAGAGACTTATCAAATAGCAGTCAGAATTTAACACTCTCTGATGCTTTTGGAAATGTAATTGATCAGGTAACGTATACGGATGACGCTCCTTGGCCAGAAACTGCAGATGGTGACGGCTCTTATTTAGAACTTATAAATGTGAATTCTGATAATGCGTTAGCCAGTAATTGGGTAGCAAATTCAAACGAATCGCTCAGCATTCAAGATTTTAAGAATGGTGTAGTTGACTTCACTGTATATCCAAATCCAGCAAAAGAAAACCTAACTGTAAACGCGAAGCAAACAATACAAGAAATACTGATTTTTAATCCACTTGGACAGCAAATTAAAAAAATTAATGTCAATTTAAAATCAATAGAAATAAGTATCAGTGAACTGCATAAAGGTATCTATTATTTAAATTTAAAACTGATCAATGGGGATCGTATTTCAACAAAGATTATCAAAGAATAATAAATTCTTAACCTTATGAAAACCTAAACGAAGCTTCTTTGTTTGCTTTTATTTAGTAGATTTGCATTGTAAATAAAGCATCAAATCTGCAAAAATAAATAGCAATAATTTCACAAAAGACACATGGCATACAAAAGCATAATTTATTTAATACTAATCGCAACTTCGCTTTCTTGTACAGCACAAAAAGCGAAAGAAGAAGTAGCTCCAAAAGCTAAAAATGTGATTCTTTTAATTGGAGATGGTACGGGTTTGTCACAAGTATCATCCGCATTTTATTTTAAGAAAACGCGTCCAAATTATGCGCGTTTTAAGCACATAGGGCTTATTAACACCTCTTCGTCTAGAGAAGATATTACGGATTCTGCTGCAGGAGCCACGGCTTTTGCTTCGGGCATAAAGACCTACAATGGTGCCGTTGGTATTGCCGATGACTCTACTAAAGTTAAAAATTTGGTTGAAATGGTTTCTCTGCAAAATATTAAAACGGGCGTTATTTCTACCTCATCCATACAGCACGCTACTCCCGCAAGTTTTTATGCGCATGTTTTAAATAGAGGACTTTATGAAGATATTGCTTCAGATATGGTAACTTCTGATATTGATTTTTTTGCAGGAGGTGGCGCAAAATTTTTTAATAACAGAGCAGATGGAAAAAACTTATTAGAGAATTTAGAAGCGAATGGCTTTGGCATTAACACCACTGCATTGGGCGCTTTTGAAGAAATCAATCAATATTCTAAAATGGGCTATTTATTAGCAGAAAACCACCTAGATCCTGTAACAGAAGGACGGGGCGATTTCTTACCGAAAGCCACCGAATTAGGAATCAAATTTCTTAATAAGGACGCAGATAATCCTAATTTTTTCTTGATGGTAGAAGGTTCACAAATAGATTGGGGAGGGCATGCCAATGATGCAGCATATCTTATCTCGGAGCTTATTGATTTTGACGATGCCATCGGAAAAGCGTTGGATTTTGCAGAGAAAGACGGTAATACGTTGGTTATTGTAACTGCAGATCACGAAACTGGAGGATTTACACTGGCATCCACAATAAAGACTGCTGAAGATGGCACGACATATAGCGATTATAAAGAAATAACGGGTACTTTTTCTACCAAAGGGCATTCGGCAACATTAATACCTGTATTTGCTTACGGTCCAGGAGCTGAAGCATTTTCTGGTGTGTATGAAAATACTGAAATCTTTTATAAAATATTGGAGGCTGCGAATTGGAAGACTAAAAACTAAACATGCATTTTCGGGCATCCAACAAATACATCGCATTGAGATTTAATTTGATTGTAAAAAATAAAGGAAGCGCATTTAACAGATCTACGATTCCAAAAGTTGTCATTTTAGTCGTTTAAAATTGAGAACCCTCATCAAAAATATTTAAGAAATAGTTTTTTGCATTTAAAAATGCACTAATTTTAGGGTTGTTATACAATTTAAACGTACTTTATATTTGTGGCCAGTATGAATGGATAAAATACTTTTTGAAGGATACCACTATAATAGCAAAGCAATTTTCTAAAGTCATGTATATAATAACTACATTGCTTGCCTGAGATATGATCATAAAAAACAAAATAAAAAGTACCCTGCTAAATAATTGGATAGCAGGAAATCAGCACAAGAGCGGCATCTTTTGTATGCTGGTATTGTTGTTTTATATACAGGCCTCATTTGGGGTAATACTTCAGAAACAAGTGCATGCTTCTATAGACATTCAACAAACAATTATCGATAAAAATACCGAAATAGCACTGGATAGTGGTTGGGAATTTTATTGGAATGAACTTATAGTACCCGGTGATTTTAATGGAAAGGAGCCGTATCCGATAACATCTCTTACGAATTGGACAAAATTCAAGCTTCCAACTATAGGCAGCCTTCCTTCTTTTGGTCATGCTACCTATCGATTACGTATCGCGCTTCCCAAAGAGAGACCGCATGTTTCATTGCACATTCCAAAGGCGTATTCATCTTCTAAATTATGGATAAATGGGACGCTTATCTCAGAAGTTGGCCGTGTTGGAAAAACGAAAGAAAACACAGTACACCGAAGACATTCTCAAATTATTCCTTTAAATACAGATGCTACTATTTTTGAAATCGTTGTTCAGGTATCCAATTATTATCACAACAAAGCAGGATTTGATAAACCAATACTATTAGGTTCTAGTGATCATATTCATAATACAAAATCTAAGTTTATAGTTGCCGACATGCTTTTTATTGGGTGTATTGGCTTTATGGGGGTTTTCTTTTTATTCTTTTTTCTGTTTTATTGGAACAAAGACAAAGCTGTTATCTATTTTTCAACGCTTTGTATTTCCCTATCTTATATGGCATTAAGTGACAGATATGCACCAATTACAGAAATTTTTCCTGCTATTAATTGGATATTGTTGACTAAAATTGAATACATTTCTTTATTCATAACTGGGGCATCTTCGGGTCTTTTTTTTAATAAAATTTTACCCAATTTTGTTCACAAAGGGTATCCAAAAATTATAATTTTTTGTTTTTGTTTGCTTGTAGTGCTCAATATTTTTCTATTTGCACCCTATTTTACACAGTTAATTTTGCCCTTTTTAATCTTAATGGTCATTAATTTTATCTACATGACTTTTATCATTTTAAAAGCGATTCTTATAAAACGGTCTGAATCTATTTTACTGCTGTCAAGCCTGTTATTGGGCTCAATTGTTTTTTATTTTCATATTATTTTCTTTTTAGGAGAAAATGGATATCAAATAATATATGTGGACTTTGGGTATAACTTTGTTTTTTTATTGCTTTCTATGCTCTTAATGAAACGGTTTTCAGATTCATTTCAAGAATTAGAACGCTCGAAAGAGTTAGCATTGCTCCAGAAAAAAGAAATCTCAATAAAATCAATTGAAGTTTCAAATTTAAACCAAGAACTCGGACAAAATTTAAGACTTCTAGAAAACTACAACAAGGAACTCGATGATTTTAATCATATCGTGTCGCACGATTTGAAATCGCCACTTATCGCGTTGCATGCTTTGGCTTCTTTTATTGAAGAAGATCTAAAAATGACCATGGACAAAGAGACTAAAAATAATTTAATTTTATTGAAAGATGTTGTCTCAAAAATGGATGCATTAATTAATGGTCTTTTAAAATATTCTAAAATAGCGAAAGGAAATAAAAGCAAGGAGCTATTTAGTCTAAATGAACTGTTAAGCTCCGTTAGAACCGTAGTTGACTATCAAAATAAAAGTACAATTAATCTTCCTGAGCAGGATTTAGAAATTCATGCCAATAAAGTTGAATTAGATCATGTTTTTCAAAACCTAATTAGTAATGCGATTAAGCACAATGATAAGGAACATGCGATCATTAATATTTCAGTTGCGAAGCAGTCAAAAGAGTATGTATTTTCTGTGCGTGATAATGGCCCAGGAATTGATGCTAAATACCATACCAAGGTTTTTAAAATGTTTAGTCAATTAAATGTAAATAATGATATTGAAAGCACCGGTATTGGTCTCGCGATTGTAAATAAAATAATATATGAAAATCATGGCGTAGTTTCTATAGAATCAGAAAAAGGCAGTGGACTAAAAATAAGTTTCTCGTGGAGAATTTAAAGAAAACTGAAATGTAACTTTATAAATTCTTAAAAAAAATCATAATAGAAGCACTATCTTTGTTATTCTCAATAAAAGTACTACTGATGACGACTATTAAAACTACTTTAAATGTTTTAGGAGCACCTTTAAAAAACTGTTCTTGCGATCCTATGACCGGTTATTTGCGGGATGGTTTCTGTAATACCACTCCCGATGATTTTGGAACGCATGTAGTTTGTGCAATCGTTACCAAAGAATTTTTAGAATATTCTTCATCGAAAGGAAATAACTTAATGACTCCAATTCCAGAATGGAACTTTCCTGGATTAAAACCCGGCGACAAATGGTGTTTGTGCGTTTCACGTTGGAAACAAGCTGAAAAAGCGAATGTTGCTCCCGGAATAGATTTAAATGCAACACACCAACTTGCTTTAAAATATGTTTCTTTAGAACTTTTAAAAAAATATGCCGTTTCCTCTTAAATAAGTAAATGCTAAGGTAGAAAACCATAGCATTTAGCAGCATGTCTTAAAATATAGATTTTTGGGAATACACTTATCATTTTTCTTAAAAGAGATGATCCTGCTTCAAAATGATAAACTTGTAACTTTAATTATAAAATACTTCAAGAATTAAAACCTTTCGGAAAAGGTACTATAGAAAAATAAATGCGTCAATTTAATTGTATATTTGCCGTCGTTATTAAGAATATTCAGCCAAACATTATCTCTTTATTTTCATTATGCCTTTTAAAAAATTACACGCACATATAAATGAGAAGCTCGCATCTCACGATATAAGCACTCCTACTCCATTTCAAATTGCTAGCATTCCGGTAATAAAAAGTGGCGCCAATACCTTTTGTACCGCTCCAAAAGGCAGTGGAAAAACAACCACAATGATACTTACTGTTTTACATAAGTTAAAGTGTGAGGAAGTTGGAACTGCTCCCAGAGCTATTATTTTAGTAGAAAACAGAGAACGTGCACTTGCACTAGATGCAGCTATTTTAAAATATACAAGACACACTTCTTTGCGTGTGTACACGTGTGACGACAAGCTTCATATAGAAATGCTAACCTCAGAGATTTTTGAAGGTGTAGACATTCTTATTGCCACGCCTAAAACAATGTGTAAGTTGCTATTATTGGAAGGTTTAAATATGACGCAGTTAAATA
>JBNMOF010000134.1:0-6156 GCA_051277175.1 Polaribacter sp. | reverse complement strand
GTAATAGTAAAACCTGTGGGTCTTCCAATTAATTTAGCATCATCGGAAAAAGATTTTTGCGTTTTTGCCATACAAACTGCAAAATCGTTAAAACCTAATCGGTCAATTCTTTTAAGATTCAATTCTGCTTGAACTCCATAAACCACCTTTTCAGCGCCATAAATTTCTTTTGCAATAATTTCAATCTTCTCTTTAATAGGAGATTCCCAGCGATATAAAGGTTTGTATTGAGTTGCTTTATTTTCTACAACATCTACCACTGCTTCTGCCAACTTTTTTGTTCCCTCTCCTCCTTTTGCCCAACCTTCAGATAAAACGGCATGTACACCTAAACTCGCACATTTTGTGATAACAAAATTCACTTCTTCCTTAGAATCTGAAACAAAAGAATTGATAGCAACAACGGGTTCAATATTAAATTTCCTGATATTTTCAATATGTTTTTCAAGGTTTTTAAATCCTGCTGCTACCTTTGTTAAATCAGGTGTATTGTATGCATCACTTTTTGCACCTCCATGATGCCGTAAAGCCCTAATAGTAGCAACTAAAACCACACATTTCGGATTTAGATTTGCAAACTGAGATTTTATATTTAAAAATTTCTCTGCTCCTAAATCTGCTCCAAATCCCGCTTCTGTAACTACATAATTAGACAACGAAAGTCCCATTTTAGTTGCAAGAATAGTATTTGTTCCTTGTGCGATGTTTGCGAAAGGTCCGCCATGAATAATTGCAGGATTCTCCTCTAGCGTCTGAACTAAATTTGGCTTAATGGCATCTTTTAGTAAAATAGCCATAGCATCCGCTGCTTTCAAATCCCTTGCAAAAACGGGCTCCCTATCAAAAGTAAAACCAATCAAGATATTTCCCAATCGTTCTTTTAAGTTTTTTAAGCTCGACGCCATGCAAAGAATAGCCATCACTTCAGAAGCAGGTGTTATGTTAAAACTATCTTGCCTCGGAACTCCATTTGCTGTTCCTCCTAAACCAATCGTAATATCGCGCAAAGCACGATCATTCATATCAATAACCCGTTTCCAAAGAATCGTTCTAGCATCTATATTTAGGTTATTGGTCTTACTTTGAATATTATTATCAATTAAAGCAGCTAATAAATTATTTGCTTTTTCAACCGCATTAAAATCCCCTGTAAAATGTAAATTAATATCTTCCATTGGAACAACTTGCGAATGTCCACCACCTGCAGCACCCCCTTTTAATCCAAAAACAGGCCCTAAAGAAGGCTCTCGTAGAACAACCGTTGCCTGTTTCCCTATTTTATTTAAGCCCTCAGTTAAACCAATAGACACCGTGGTTTTGCCCTCTCCCGCAGGGGTAGGTGTTAGTGCGGTTACTAAAACTAAATTATTTTGAAGTATTTTTTCTTCATCAATTAAAGACAGTGGTAGTTTCGCTTTGTACTTTCCATACATTTCTATAGCATCTTCTGCTACCTTTAACTTTTTAGCAATCTCTTTTATATGTCGTAATGTTTTTGCCTGCGCAATTGAAATATCAGACTGATGCATCATATTTATAATTTAAGTGTTACAATTTTTTTGATTTAATGGAATAAATATAGGTAATTTAATGAGTTCCAAATTATTTAAAATCAAGAAGCAAAAAAAATCCAAAAAAGAGCTTCATAAATATCCTAAAATAATTGCTTAGACTACATTGAAATACTATATTTGCTCGTTTTATAAAAAAGAAAGTCGACAAAAAATAACCAAAGATGCAAAACAAAGGACTTATTAAAGTGTTCGCAATCCTTTTTGGATTAGTGAGTTTATATCAATTATCATTCACATTTTTAGCAACCAACGTCGAAGACGACGCAAAGGCTTATGCTGAAAGAAAGGTAACAGATAATGATGCAAGACAAAAAGCTATTTTTGAAAAAAAATATCTAGACAGTATTGCAAGCAAAGAAATTATTGATTTAGGTGTAGCGCAATACACTTACAATGATGTTAGAGACAAAGAAATGAATCTTGGTCTTGACTTAAAAGGAGGTATAAATGCTATCTTGCAAGTATCCGTAAAGGAAGTTTTAAAGAACTTATCTAATGATTCTAAAAATGAAGCTTTCAACCAAGCTTTAGAAGCAGCAGATACTCAGCAAAAAAGTAGTAATGCTAATTATTTAGACTTGTTTTTTGAAGAATTCGAAACAATCGCTGGAGACACAAAATTAAGCGATCCTGCAATTTTCGGTACAAAAGCTTTAAGCGACAAGATTTCTTTTAACGAAAATAACATTTCAGTTAGAGAAACTTTACAAAGAGAAATTAACAGTTCTATTGGTACTGCTTTTGAAGTACTAAGAAGTAGAATAGACAAATTTGGAGTAGCTTCTCCTAACATTCAAAGAATTGGAAACTCTGGTAGAATTCAAATTGAATTACCAGGAGCGAAAGATATTGAGCGTGTAACAACGTTAATTACAAGCAAAGCAGAGTTACAGTTTTGGGAAGTGTATTCTAATGCAGAAGTAATACAATACTTATCTGAAGCAAATTCAAAATCTATAGAATTATTAAAAGATAGTGCTATAAAGGAGGATGTTAAAGATGAAGTTGAAAAAGATGACATAGATGATTTATTAGGAGAATCAATCGATTCTACACAAGTAGATCAAAAAATGTTATTCTCATACTTAAGCCCAATGCAAGCGCAATTAAGTTCTACAATTGGATATGCTAAAGTTTTAGATACTGCAACTGTAAACAATTTATTGAGAAACAAAGAAATTAGAGATTTACTTCCTAATGAATTGCGTTACGTAAAGTTTTTATGGGATTATAAATCTTTTTCTACTCAGAGACCGGCAACTGCTGGTGAAGATTTTCAATCTGAAGAATTAGTAGCTTTATATGCTATTAAATCAAATAGAAATGATGTTGCTCCTTTAGAAGGAGATGTTATTTTAGATGCTTCTCAAGTTTTTAGCCAGTTAAATAAACCCGAAGTAAGCATGACTATGAACAGTGGTGCCTCTAAAGCTTGGGCAAAATTAACGAGTGACTTAGCTGCTCAAAAAAATAAATTTATTGCTGTAGTTTTAGATGACAACGTCTACACTGCACCAACAGTGAACAATGCAATTACCGGTGGTAGTACTTCTATATCTGGAGGAAGCATGACCATTGAAGAAGCTGAAGATATTGCAACGGTTTTAAAAGCGGGTAAATTACCTGCTGCTGCAAGAATTATTCAAGCAGAAGTTGTAGGACCCTCTTTAGGACAAGAATCTATAGATGCTTCTATTAGTTCATTTGGTTTGGCAATTATCTTAGTTTTACTTTGGATGCTTTTATACTACGGGAAAGCGGGTTTATATGCTGATATTGCATTGGCTGTAAACATCTTATTCATCTTCGGAATTTTAGCCTCTTTCAACGCTGTGTTAACTTTACCTGGTATTGCAGGTATTATCTTAACAATTGGTATGTCTGTGGATGCAAACGTAATTATCTTCGAAAGAATTAAAGAAAGCTTATTCAAAAAGAAAGGTTTAAAACAATCTGTAGAAGAAGGCTTCTCTGTAAAGGGAGCGTTATCTGCAATTATTGATGCAAACATTACTACACTTTTAACAGGTATTATCTTATATGTTTTTGGAACAGGACCCATTAAAGGTTTTGCATTAACATTAATGATTGGTATTGCAACTTCATTATTTACTGCTGTATTTATTACGCGTTTATTAATTGATGGTGCTGTAAATAAAAATTCTAAATTAACTTTTAATACTACCGTATCTAAAGGTTGGTTCCAGAATATAAATGTAGAATTCTTAAGAAAACGTAAAATTGCATATATTGTTTCTGGTGCAATTATTATCGGTGGTATTATTTCAATCTTCTCTATCGGATTAAAGCAAGGAGTTGATTTTAAAGGAGGACGTTCTTTCGTTGTTCGTTTTGATCAAGACATGAATGCTACTAAAGTTGCAGAGGCTTTAAAAGATGCTTTTCAGACTGCTCCAGAAGTAAAAACATATGGATCACAAAATCAGTTAAAAATAACAACTGTTTATAGAATTGAAGACGAAGGTCAGCGAGTAGATGAAGAAGTTCAAAGTGCATTATTTACAGGACTAAAACCTTATTTAGGAACTACCTCGTACAACGACTTTAAGCCAGGTTTTGAAAAAGAAGGCGCTGGTGTAATGAGTTATATCAAAGTAGAACCAACCATTGCAGATGATATTAAAACATCTGCCTTATATGCCGTTTTTGGATCTTTACTAGTAGTTTTCTTATACATTCTATTACGTTTTAGAAAGATATCTTTCTCTATTGGAGCTGTAATCGCAGTTTTTCATGATGTATTAATTGTTTTAGGTGTATTTTCTATCTGTTATAGTTTTATGCCTTTTGATATGGAAATTGGACAATCTTTTATTGCCGCTATTTTAACAGTAGTTGGATACTCCTTGAATGATACGGTTGTAATTTTTGATAGGATTAGAGAATTCGCAGGAATTCATCCTAACTGGAAATATAGCAAAGTTGTAGACAAGGCATTAAGCTCTACATTAGGAAGAACAATAAATACCTCTTTAACAACATTATTAGTAATGTTAGCAATCTTCTCTTTTGGTGGAGATTCTATTAAAGGATTTATGTTTGCCTTGATTGTAGGTGTAATTGTTGGTACCTATTCATCATTATTTGTGGCAACACCAATAATGTATGATACTTCTAAAAAAGAAGAATTAGAAGAGAAGAACTAGTTCTAATTTAACATACTAAAAACCGTTTTCTTGTGCTGGAACTTGTTTTCAGAGAAACATAAGAAAACGGTTTTTTCATTTCAATAATAGCAGTTATCTTTGCACCCTTATGAGTATTATAAAACTTGAAGATTTATATTTTAAGCCTTACATTAATAAGGATAGAATTGCGACGATTGTAAAATATTTAGCAAAAAGTGTAAAAGCAGACTTACCTAAAGATGAAGTGCCAATTTTTGTTGGAATTTTAAATGGATGTTTTCTTTTTGCAGCAGATTTTATTAGAGAATTTAAGGGCAATTGCGAAGTTTCTTTTGTAAAACTAGCTTCTTATGAAGGTACTTCTACCACAGACAATGTAAAACATTTAGTAGGTATAAATGAAGATTTAACGGGTAGAACTGTCATTATTTTAGAAGACATTATAGATACGGGCACTACCCTTCAAGAGATTTATAATATTTTTAAAGATAAAAATGTAAAACAACTAAAAGTTGCCACATTATTTTTTAAACCAGATGTGTTTAAAAAAGAATTGCCAATAGATTATATTGGACAAAGTATAGACGATAAGTTTATTGTTGGTTATGGATTAGATTATAATGGTTTAGGAAGAAATTACCCAGAAATATATCAATTATCAACAATACCAAAAATGAAGAATATTGTATTATTTGGCCCTCCAGGAGCCGGAAAAGGAACACAAGCAGAATTTTTAAAGGAGATGTACAATTTAGTACATATTTCTACTGGAGATGTATTTCGTTTCAATATTAAAAATAAAACAGCACTGGGCATATTAGCAAAAAAGTACATGGATGAAGGCGATTTAGTGCCAGATGAAGTTACTATAAACATGCTCAAGGATGAAGTTGAAAAAAATGCAACTGCAAAAGGTTTTATTTTTGACGGTTTCCCAAGAACACAATCTCAAGCGGAAGCATTAGATGCTTTTTTAGCTGAAAAAGGAGAACAGATTAACGGAATGGTTGCTTTAGAAGTTTCTGAAGATATTTTGGTTACGCGCCTATTAGAAAGAGGAAAAGTAAGTGGAAGAACAGACGATACCGATGAATCTAAAATCAGAAATCGTTTTAACGAGTACCATACAAAAACAGCTATTTTAAAGGATTATTTTGAAACTCAAAATAAATACTACGGAGTAAACGGTGTAGGTTCAGTTGAAGAAATTACACAAAGAATTTCAAAAGTATTTGATACTTTATAAATCGTTTAATTATTAAAACAGGTAAGCGTTTAATCAGTAAAAACAATTACACATTTTAAAAATTACACAATTACACAACAATTATGACTGAAGGAAATTTTGTCGATTACATAAAAGTATACGCAACTTCTGGAAAAGGAGGACAAGGTTCTGTGCATTTACACAGAGAAAAATACATTACCAAAGG
>JBNMOF010000133.1:0-6157 GCA_051277175.1 Polaribacter sp. | reverse complement strand
ATAATTGGTATCAATCTATAAAATATAAACATTTGAACGAACGCATTATAGAGTTAGAAGAAATCAATCCAAATGACTTTTTTGGAGCACATAATAGTACAATTGAAGAGTTGAAAAAGTACTATCCTAAAATTAAAATCGTTGCGCGTGGATCTAAAATGAAGATTTACGGAGAACCAGATCTTTTAGATGAATTTGAAATCCGTTTAGAACGTTTAATAAAATATTACAATCGTTATAATAAGTTAGATGCTAATAGTATCGAGCGTATTTTAACTTCTACAGGGAATGAAGAAAAAACAGCTGCCTCAAAAAATATTAAAGATGTTCTGGTGCATGGAGTTGGAGGGAAGTTGATAAAACCACAAACACAGAACCAACGCAAGATGGTTACTTTAATGGGGAAAAATGACATGCTTTTTGCGGTGGGTCCAGCGGGAACAGGAAAAACGTATACAGCTGTGGCTTTGGCGGTGAAAGCTTTGAAAGAGAAAGAAGTTCGGAAAATTATTTTGACGAGGCCTGCCGTAGAGTCTGGAGAAAACTTAGGGTTTCTTCCTGGAGATTTAAAAGAAAAATTAGATCCCTATATGCAACCATTGTATGATGCTTTAAGAGATATGATTCCGCATGAAAGATTAGAATCTTATTTAGAAAAAGGTGTCATTCAGATTGCACCGTTGGCATTTATGCGAGGAAGAACTTTAGACAATGCATTTGTTATTCTAGATGAAGCTCAAAATACAACGCACAATCAAATGAAAATGTTTTTAACCAGAATGGGGAAAAGTGCAAAGTTTATTATCACAGGCGATCCTGGTCAAATAGATTTACCAAGAAAACAAGTTTCTGGTTTAAAGGAGTCTTTATTGGTTTTAAAAGATATTAATGGCATCGCACAAGTTTATTTAGACGACAAAGATGTGGTAAGACATAAATTAGTGAAAAGTATTTTGAGTGCTTATAAAACGATAGAAAAAGAATAAGAAACAGCGCTTGATACATTTTTGTTTCTTAATAGGTTACTATTAAAACAGAAAGATTGATTTTTTTGCAATTGCTAAAACTAGTAAATTCTACTACTACGATTAAGAATGTTGGGCAAATGAACAAAAAAACATTGGCAATTGTTGGATTCGTAATTTGATTTATAGCAATTTGATTCAAATATTTTGAGTCTAAAAATTCAAAATTTATTTCTTATTTTTTAAAATTACTGGTTTTAGGGTTCTCAATAAATGCAGGCTCATTATCATTCTTTTATTCTTTAGAGGAAAAGAAAAGAAAGATAACTAAAATTGTTATTTTTGCAGCCAACAACCAACAAATAATAACGAGGTCATAATGAATACAATTAACGAAACTAATTTTAAGTTTCCCAATCAAAAGTCTGTTTATAAAGGCAAAGTAAGAGAAGTTTACACTATTAATGACGAACTTTTAGTAATGATTGCAACCGACAGACTTTCTGCATTTGATGTTATATTACCGCGTCAAATTCCGTTTAAAGGTCAGATTTTAAATCAGATTGCAACTAAAATGTTGAACGATACTGCAGATATTGTTCCGAATTGGTTGTTGGCAAACCCAGATGAAAACGTGGCCGTGGGGCATTTATGTGATACGTTTAAGGTAGAAATGGTCATTCGAGGTTATATGTCTGGTCATGCAGCTAGAGAATACAAAGCAGGAAAAAGAGTACTTTGTGGCGTAGTAATGGCCGAAGGCTTAAAAGAGAATGATAAATTTCCAGAACCACTAATAACTCCGTCAACTAAAGCCGAGAACGGAGCACATGATGAAGATATTTCTCGTGAAGATATCTTATCTCAAGAAATTGTTTCTGAAGAAGATTATATTATTTTAGAAAATTACACCAAAGCTTTATTTCAAAGGGGGACAGAAATTGCAGCTAAAAGAGGTTTAATTTTAGTAGATACAAAGTACGAGTTTGGAAAAACAAAAGAAGGAAAAATTTTGTTAATTGATGAAATTCATACACCAGATTCTTCTCGTTATTTTTATGCAGAAGGGTATGAAGAAAGACAAAATAAAAGAGAGCCTCAAAAACAATTGTCTAAAGAATTTGTAAGACAATGGTTAATTGAAAATGGTTTTCAAGGAAAAGATCATCAACAAATACCAGAAATGTCTGATGCCAAAATCATCGAAATTTCTAATAGATATATAGAATTATACGAACAGATTACTGGAGAAGCTTTTGTAAAGGCAACTACAGAAAATGTATTAGATAGAATTGAGAAAAATGTAACTTCTTTTTTATCAAACTAAAAAACAAACAACTATGATTATAGAGCCAAGAACAAGAGGATTTATCTGTTTAACATCGCACCCAACGGGTTGTGAACAAAATGTGATAAACCAATTAGAATATATAAAATCGAAAGGAAAAATTGACGGGGCTAAAAAGGTTTTAGTTTTAGGGGCTTCTACAGGTTTTGGATTGGCATCAAGAATTACAAGTGCATTTGGTTCAGATGCAGCAACAATTGGTGTTTTCTTTGATAAGGCACCAGTAGAAAAAAGACCAGGTTCTCCAGGATATTATAATACAGCAGCTTTTGAAAAACATGCGCATAAAGAAGGTTTGTATGCAAAAAGTATTAACGGCGATGCTTTTTCTAATGAAATAAAACAAAAAGTTGTCGACTTAATTAAAGAAGATTTAGGTCAGATTGATTTGGTGATTTACAGTTTAGCATCACCGGTAAGAACGCATCCAAATACAGGAAAAAGATTCAAATCTGTACTAAAGCCAATAGGAGAAGTTTTTACAAATAAAACAGTTGATTTTCATACAGGAAATGTCTCAGAAATTTCTATAAACCCTGCGGAAGGAGAAGACATTGAAAACACAATTACAGTAATGGGTGGTGAAGATTGGAAAATGTGGATGGATGCTTTAAGAGCTGAAAACTTACTTTCTGAAGGTGCTACGACAGTTGCTTACTCTTATATTGGCCCAGAAGTTACCAAACCGGTATATAGAAATGGGACTATTGGTGCTGCAAAAGATCACTTAGAGGCAACAGCTTTCACGATATCGGATGATTTAAAGTCGATTGGTGGAAAAGCATATGTTTCTGTAAATAAGGCGCTAGTAACACAGGCAAGTTCTGCAATTCCTGTAATTCCTTTATATATTTCTTTGTTGTACAAGATTATGAAAGCAAAAGGAATTCATGAAGGCTGTATTGAACAAATACAACGTTTATTTAATGAGCGTCTATTTGGTGGAGATTTGGCGTTAGATGAAAAAGGAAGAATTAGAATTGACGATTTAGAAATGCGTGCAGATGTGCAAGCAGAAATTGCTGAACTTTGGAAAAAAGCAACTTCAGAAAACTTAGCTGAAATAGGAGATTTACAAGGATATAGTGACGAGTTTTTTAGCTTGTTTGGTTTTAAAGTAGCCGGTGTAGATTACGAAGCAGATGTAAACGAAGTAGTCATAGTTCCTAGTGAAAAGTAAAATTTAAGATCATAAAAACCTTACAGATTTTTGCAATCTGCGAGGTTTTTTTAGTAAACAAATAATCGATTGAAAGCGGTCACTATAAAACAACTCAAAGATGAATTATCTCATAAATCTGCGCTAGATTTAAAGGAGTTGTGTTTGCATTTGGCTCGTTTTAAAAAGGAAAATAAGGAATTACTTACCTACCTATTGTTTGAATCTCATGACGAAGAATCGTACATTCAAATAATAAAAGATGAAGTAGATATTCAATTTGATGAAATTAATACAAAGAGTTTTTTTTACATTAGAAAAAGTAGCCGTAAAATATTAACGTCTATAAAAAAGCACATTCGTTATTCTAAAAAGAAAGAGACAGAAGCAGAATTATTATTGTATTTCTGTAAAAAGTTGAAAGCATTTAAACCTTCAATAAAAAGAAGTTCAAGTTTACAGAGTGTTTTTGATACTCAAATACGAATGATAAAAAAAGCGATTGATAAACTGCATGAAGATTTACAATACGATTTTCAATTAGAACTAAATGAATTATTAGAAAATGAATAAAGAAAGACCCGTATTACAGGATTTGATCAAAGATAATATGTCTGCACTTGAGTTGTTTCAAAATGAAACGTTGAGACCCATTATTAAAATGCAGCATGATTTATTAATTGCATCTTTCAAAAATTATATAGCAAAAAGGAAAATTAATTTCTCTACCCTAACAGCGCAAAAGCAACGCAGCAAGACAAAGGCCGTTTTTGTGAAAGATATCAATTATAAAAACCTGACTTTAGGTTTTATAGTGGGCGCTTTCTCTGCGGATGAATATACATATTATAGTTTAAGTTCATCAGAATTAAATAAGAGAATCATTCAAATTGTTACCCAAAGAGTTCAAGACAGTTTAGCCGAAATTTTATAAAAAAAAAGTCGCTACCTTGCAGTAACGACCTTACAATCAACCAAAAAACATTTTTATCTGAAAATTTAATACAAGTACGTACTAAATAAACATTCCTTAAAGTATTATTTTTAGATACTGCAATAGTATTTTTTATCTAGTACAAATATAAGCTTATATTGTTTAACAAAAAGTTAAATCTATTAAACAATTTAGTTAAATTAAAAAAGTTTATCTCCAAAAAAAAGAGGGCGCTACTAGCGCCCTCTTTTTTTTGGAGATGTAAATTATTGTTATTTTTTTTCTGACAAAATCTTCTTTTGATATCTTCCTTGCACAATATCTACAATTATTAAAATAGCAAGTACAAAGTAGAAAGTAGTTTTACTCATGGGTACAATCTCGTTTCCGAAAAGTTGAATATGTGCTAAATGGCCGCCTTCTGTAACCAGCATAATTCCGACAATAAAAAGGATAAACAATCCTAAAACTTCATACATTCTGTTTTTTGCTAAGAAGGTTGCTATTTTATCAGCTAATAGCAGCATTAAGAGACCACTTATTACAATTGCAATTGCCATTACAATAAATGCAATGGTTGCATTTTCTATCTCGCTTGTAAGGCCAATTGCAGCTAAAATGGAATCAAAAGAAAAAACCAAATTCATTAAAACAATACTTGTAATAACTGCATTAGAAGATTTTGTACGTTTTGAATTACCGTCTCCATCGTGATCAAAATTTTTAACCCCAATCATGTGCCAAATTTCTTTAATAGCGGTATAGATGATAAAACCGCCCCCAATTAATACAATAATGCTATGACCATTAAAGGCGAATTTTACAACATCTTTGATGCTTCCTGATAAAAAAGAAAAAGGTTCTTGAAAAAAATCAATGATAGAAACAAGCACAAATAATAGAATAATTCTTAATAGGATTGCTATTAATATTCCTATTTTCCGAACCTTTTTTTGATCTGTTTCTGGCGCTTTTTTCGATTCTAAAGAAATGTAAAGCAAGTTGTCAAAACCAAGAACAGCTTGCAGTAAGACTAACATTACTAATGTAAAAATAATTGATAACATGTTTTTTATTGTTTGTGATGCGTTTCAAGTTCAAATATATTTGGATTGCAGGGATTACACTATTTTTATTGAGTTTAATTTTTTAAAGGAGGAAAGTAGCACAATTTCAACGTTTTCATTTTTGCTGACCGCTAATAACTATATAAAAAGATACTTCCACAAAATTCGAATACTCACGAAAGCAATTAAAAGAGCCGTTGCTTTTTTTAATTGAATAGGTGTGAGGTAATCAGTACTTATTCTGCTTCCAATTTGCCCACCAATAAAAACGGTCACTAATAAAAGGGAAGTCAAATTCCAATCTATTATAAAATCAGGATTTGAATATTGACCTAACAAGCCCGCAATTGAATTTACCAAAATAAAAAAACTAGCAGTCGCAGCTATTTTTTTAGGAGTATCCCAGTTTGTAAGATGTAGAAGAGGTGCTAAAAAAATACCACCACCAATTCCAACCATCCCGGAGATAAAACCAATAACTCCTCCAAAACCAGCATTTTTTAACGGTTTTGTGATGCTCTTTTTTTCATCTGAGGTAACAATGCGTTTAGAAATCCACATTGTAATAGCTGCAAATAAGAGTGTAAATCCTAATAATATAAAAAAGAACTGTTGCTCTATTTTTAAGTAACCTCCTAAATATGCCAAAGGGGTGCTAAGTACAATTAAAGGTAGAATTTTCTT
>JBNMOF010000132.1:0-6291 GCA_051277175.1 Polaribacter sp. | reverse complement strand
AATTAGGATTCAACGCAATTAACAATCCGTTTCCACGGACAATACCATCTTGTAAATGTGTGTTTACAACACCAAAACCAGCATTTAATAGTTCTTTTGCTTTTTTAGCATCGAATGAAAAATCTTTTATAGGGTCTACGTCTGGCCGAATATGATCATTCCAGTAATACCCTTCTCGAGAAGCAGCATATTGAGTTGATCTGCTGCGACCGGCAGCTCTTTTCGGTTTCTTAATTCCAAAATCTGAGTATAAATCAATAAAGGAAGGATATACTGTTTTCCCTGAAAGATTTATAATTTTTGCACCTTTAGGAATTTTAACAGATTTACCAACATTTATTATTTTACCATTTTCTATGAGTAAAGTTCCATTTTTAAGAATTTTTTCTGGCGTCACATAAATAGTAGCATTGGTAAATGCAATTAAGGTGTTATCTGTCGTTTTTACGCCAGCATCCGTAGGGAAGTAATCTTGTGCATAAAACGTGTTAAGCGACAAGAAAAAAAGCAGTACTAGTAGTTTTTTCATTGAGTTTGTTTTGAGTTTGATTTGCGTTTGATTTGTGTTTGATTTGCGTTTAAATTTATTCATATGCTTTTTGAATAGTGTTAAAAGAAATTATTTTAACAAAAATTTAAGAAAATCAAATACCTCCTGAAGCCTCAAAATAAGAAATAAACAAATCCACCACATAATTATAAGAGGCAACTCCTTTATCTTGTTTATTAGCTTTTAAATACGCATTGTAACCTTTTTTTAGAATGGGTTCAAACGGATTTTTATATTCTTCCCAAAATTGAAAACTTGCATTAAAATCTTTTGTGATTCCTTTATGCACTGTTTTCCATAGTTTTGTCGATTGTTTGTTATCTCGTTTTCTCAATTCAGTTATGCAATAGCCAAAAGCCATTCTGTAACTTGCATATTTAAAATACACATCGTCATTATAATTCGCAGCCAAAAAACCTACAAAATTGGCTTCATTTTCTGCTGCAAAACCTATTTGATGCGCCATTTCATGACACACAGTTGTTGGATAACTTGTTTTTGGAACCCGATCATTTACGTGCGCTTCACCCGTTAAAGGGTTTAGATAACCCGCAGTTCCGTTATAGGTTTGAAACAAACTCATTAAAGAACTTTTTACAGACGGATATTCATAGTTCAACTGCGGAAAATCGATTTTTAAGTTCTTATAACCAGCAGTTGCCATTCGATACATTTCTTTTTGATTATATTTGTTAACTACCTGTATAGTGTCATTTTTTGTAATTTTAAATTGGTAATAATTTAGCCTTTCGATAATTCCTTCGGTTACCTTTTGAAGTTGCACAGTCGTATATTTTTTTTGGTCATACTTTAAATTTTTTGCCAAAGGTTCTCTGTAGTAATTCAATCCCCAAAAAAGGTAAAAACAAAAGTAAATAATAGATAAAACGGCGGTCAAATGAATTAGTTTGGGAATCAGTGATTGAAGCTTAGTTTGTATCAATCTTAAAAGAAAACGAAGAAAAATAAAGGTCAAAAAACCAATTAAAATATCCCCAAATGAAAAAGGAAGCCAGCCAAAAATAATTCTTAAAAAAGAAGAAATAATTGGATAGATTCCGTTGGAATAATACTGTTCAATAAAAGCCGGGTTTTCTGCAGCTAATTGCACTAATAGCACTTGTATCGGTAGAAAAACAGCTAGAAGTACGTGTTTTTTATTTGTTTTCATTGGGATAAAAATACTATAATAATAGAGAAGTTGTCTGGTTATTAACAAGATAATAACAATTTAGTTTACAATAATTGTTTACAAATTTAAGTGCAATTTTAGAAACTTCTAACAAAGTAAAAAAGTACATTTGTAATCATGGAGAAAACGAAGGAAATCGCAGGAAAAAAAATAGACAAGAGCCGAATTATCAGCCTTGAAAAAGGAAAGATTCCACCGCAGGCAGTAGAATTAGAAGAGGCTGTACTCGGTGCAATGATGATCGATAAAAAAGGTATTGATGATGTGATTGATGTCTTAAGTCCTGATGCTTTCTATGACCAAAAGCACAATGAAGTTTATGCTGCGATTTATGAATTGTTTCAGAACTCTCAACCAATTGACCTATTAACGGTTTCGAATTTATTAAAGAAAAACGGAAAGTTAGAGTTTGTGGGAGGCGATTTATATTTGATTCGTTTGACTCAAAAAGTAGCCTCTTCCGCGCATATTGAGTTCCACGCGAGAATTATACTTCAAAAATTTATTCAGCGTAAATTAATATCCATTTCAAGTGAAATTATAGAAAATGCATATGATGACGGTACCGACGTTTTCGAATTACTCGATGATGCCGAAGCAAAACTTTTTGAAGTTACCCAAGGGAATTTAAAAAAGAGTTCTGAAGATGCAGGTTCTCTTGTGAAACAGGCTTTAGCAAAAATTCAAGAAATTGGAAATTCAGAAGGAATGTCTGGTTTACAAACAGGCTTTACCAAGTTAGACGCATTAACTTCGGGTTGGCAACCTTCTGATTTAGTAATTATAGCCGCGCGTCCTGGTATGGGAAAAACTGCATTTGTAATTTCAATGGCTAAAAATATGGCAATTGATTTTGGTCACGGTGTCGCCGTATTTTCATTAGAGATGTCTTCTGTGCAGTTAATCACGCGTATGATTTCTTCGGAAACAGGCTTAACTTCAGAAAAATTAAGAAAAGGAAATTTAGAGCCCCACGAATGGGAACAATTAAATGTTAAAGTTAAGAAATTATCGGATGCTCCCATTTTTATTGATGATACACCATCGCTTTCTGTATTCGATTTGCGTGCAAAAGCAAGAAGATTAGTTTCGCAACACGGTGTGAAAATTATTGTAATTGATTACTTACAATTAATGACAGCTGGTGGCAAGTCAGGTGGAAATCGTGAACAAGAAATCTCTATGATTTCTAGAAATTTAAAAGCATTAGCAAAAGAATTAGAGGTGCCTGTAATTGCGCTGTCTCAATTATCACGTGCTGTAGAAACACGTGGAGGGAGTAAAAGACCTTTACTATCCGATTTACGTGAATCTGGTGCCATTGAGCAGGATGCAGATATTGTATCGTTTATTTTTCGTCCAGAATATTACGGAATGACAGAATGGGATGACGATGAACACACGCCATGTGAAGGACAAGGAGAATTTATTGTAGCAAAACATAGAAATGGTGGATTGGATAATATTCGTTTGAAATTTACGGGACATTTAGCAAAATTCTCAGATTTAGAAGAAGGCTTTAGTTCAGAATTTCAATCTTCGATGAATACAGATTTCCCAGATGATGTCTTTCCTGACCAAAGAATAGAACCTAAAGATGCTTTTGGGGGAGACGATGTTCCTTTTTAAATAGTTAAAAAGTCATAAAATTTTATAAATACACAATTGCTTCATTGCAATTGTGTATTTTAGTTTTTAATAAAAAAAACTTCTAATTTCTATCTTCATGTAAGATCTAAAAAGAATAAAATTCTAAATTTAATTGTCGTTTTATGAAGTATCTTTTAATTTTTATACTATTCATTATAAGTTTTCAAAATGTAGCTGCACAAGAACAAAAAACACCTTTTCAACTTTTAGATGTGTTTTCTTTAGAATGGGCTTCGGATCCTCAAATTTCTCCTGATGCCTCACAAATTATATACAGAAGAAGCGGCTTTGATATTATGAAAGATACATCTAGAGGGAATCTTTGGATTCTTAATACAGACGGTTCTTCAAATAGAAAGTTAACATCGAGAGAGGTAAATGAATCGCAAGCAAAATGGTCGCCAAGTGGAGACCGAATTGCTTTTGTAAGTGCTACTGAAGCAGGTTCGGAACTTTATATGTATTGGGTTCAAACAGGACAAATTGCCAAACTATCACAATTAGAAATGTCACCAGGAAATCTTTCTTGGTCACCAGATGGAACGCAGATTGCTTTTACAATGTTTGTAGCAGAAAAGGCTCCAGTTATCGTAAAAATGCCAACAAAACCAAAAGGAGCTTCATGGGCAAAACCTGCAAGAATAACAGATAGGTTAAAACATGAAGCAGACGGAAGTGGCTATATGCAGCCTGGTTTTACACATATATTTATGTTGCCCGCAGAAGGAGGCACTCCTAGACAGTTAACCAGTGATAATTACAATCATGGAGGTAGTTTGTCTTTTTCTCCTAATGGGAATGAAATTTATTTTTCGGCAAATAGAGTAGAAGATTGGGAATATGAATTTAGAAACAGTGAAGTATATAAAGTACACACAGACAGTAAAATTATTACGGTTTTAACTTCTCAAAACGGTCCAGATTACGCGCCTAAAGTATCGCCTAATGGAAAGTTAATAGCCTTTTTGGGATTTGAAGACAAAGTACAGGCACACCAGAATACCGTGTTACATCTCATGAGTTCAGATGGGAGTAAACGCAAAGTGATTTCTGGAAATTTTGACAATAGTATTTCAAATATTTCTTGGGATACAGCAGGGAAAGGTTTGTATTGCACGTATGATGAAAAAGGGAATTCTAAGGTAGCACATATTTCTACAAACGGAAAATTAATGAAGCTAGCAGACAATTTAGGGGGAACCACAATAGGCAGACCCTATGCTTCAGGATCTTATTCTGTTGCGAATAATGGTACTTTGGTGTACACACAATCACGACCAGAATATCCAGCAGAATTAGCTGTAATTCAGAATAAAAAAGCAGCTAAACGTATTACAAATTTAAATAAAGATGTTTTAAGTCATCGAGAATTGGGACAAACGGAAGAAGTTTGGTATAAATCTTCTTATGATGGAAGAGACATACAAGGTTGGATTGTGAAACCACCTTTTTATGATGCATCAAAAAAATATCCATTAATGGTAGAAAATCATGGGGGTCCAATTCTAAATTATGGAGATCGTTTTACAGCAGAAATTCAGTTATATGCTGCAGATGGGTATGTGGTATTTTATCCAAACCCAAGAGGAAGCACAAGTTATGGAGAGGAGTTTGCAAACTTATTGTATCATAATTACCCAGGACAAGATTACAATGATGTAATGGATGGTGTAGATTATTTAGTTAAAAAAGGAATTGTGGACAACGAAAAATTATTTGTTACAGGAGGAAGTGCAGGAGGAATAATGGCCGCTTGGATGATTGGAAAAAACAACCGATTTAAAGCTGCTGTTGTCGTAAAACCAGTGATGAATTGGATTAGTAAAACCTTGGTAGCGGATAATTACTTTGGCTATGCGAATTCACGGCTTCCAGGTCAACCTTGGGAAAATTTTGAAACCTATTGGAAGTTTTCTCCAATATCTTTAGTTGGTAATATAGAAACACCAACAATGGTGATGGTTGGGATGAATGATTTACGAACACCTCCTAGTGAAGCAAAACAATTATATCATGCTCTAAAGTTGCGGAAAATTAAAACTGTACTGGTCGAGATTCCGGGAGCATCTCACGGTATTGCTCGAAAACCAAGTAATTTAATAAGTAAAGTTGCACACACTTTGGCTTGGTTTAGAAACTATAATAAATAATAAATTAAATAGATAACTTTATTTTGAAAAAACTTCTTATAACACTCTTGTTTTTAGCAGTATCAAACGCTAGTTGGGCTTCCTTTATATACATCCCAATGAGCAATGACAATCAGAAAAATCATTTAAAAGCATACGGAATTGTTTTTTTCTCCCTAGAAGCTAGTTTAAAGTCAAAATGGTTATTAAATTATGATGGTGGTGCTTTCCTAATTGAAAACAATAAAATCATAGAAAATGAATGTAAAATTAGGGGGGTTTCATATCAAGTAATTTCAGACATCAAAGCCCAAATAATACTAGAAAAAATTGCGTCACCTTCTTCCAATCAAGATGCGGTAACTTTAGAAAAAGCACCGAAAATTGCAGTGTATTCGCCAAAAGATAAAATGCCATGGGACGACGCCGTAACGATGGTTTTAACCTATGCAGAAATTCCTTTTGATGTTATTTACGACAAAGAAGTTTTAGAGGATAAATTGCTTATCTATGAATGGTTGCATTTGCATCATGAAGATTTTACGGGTCAATATGGTCGATTTTACGGTGCATTTAGAACAGTGCCCTGGTATATTGAAAACAAACAAAGAGCAGAAAAATTAGCAAGCGAATTAGGGTACGCTAAAGTGTCACAAGAAAAATTAGCAGTTGCTAAAAAAATTAGAGACTACGTTATTGGGGGCGGATTTATGTTTGCCATGTGTTCAGCAACAGATAGCTTTGATATTGCATTATCTGCGGAGGACACT
>JBNMOF010000131.1:0-6296 GCA_051277175.1 Polaribacter sp. | reverse complement strand
TTCTTCTAACATTTACGTTAATATCGTGCATTTCTAAGTTAGAAATATAATTATTTATTGCAGAAGAGTGCGCTTGCTGAAACTCACCGTCATCAATAGGATTGTACTCTATTAAATTAATCTTACAAGGCACTGCCTTACAAAATGCCACCAAGGCCTTTATATCTTCTTTTTTATCGTTAATACCATCCCAAACGATGTATTCATAGGTAATTGCTCTGCCTGTTTTTTTTTTATAAAAAAATTAAAGTATAACACGAACTCCATATACCAAAACTACTGGACTAACATTTAGTTGAACACTTATCTTTTTCGCAATTCGATAGTCTAAAATGACACCACCTGTGGCATTTATGTCACCCTTAAATAAAAAAGAATTTCTAAAAGGGATTCCGGAGATCTCTTGGAGCCTTCCTTCATATCCATGCATAATTCCTAAACCATAAATAAAATTAAGCTTTTTAATTATTTCAATCTGTCTTTTGTAAATAATGGCTACCGTTAAGTCGTCATATGAATTTTTAAAAAGAGCTAATTCTATACTTTTATAATTATAGCTAGTATACCAAACATCTAAAAAATCAAAGTCTTTTGTATGACTTCCAACAGGTAAAAATGTTATAGATGTTTCTAATTCTTTACCCTTAATTGTTTCCCAAATAGTTTTCTTTTTATCTTGTGAATTTACAGCTAGAGAGCTAAATATCAATAATATTAAAGTATTTATTTTCATTTGTCTTAAGTCTTTCTTTTTTCGATTCACGATTTATTAGCCAATTGACCACAAGCAGCGTCAATATCTTTACCTCTACTTCTTCTAACATTTACGTTAATATCGTGCATTTCTAAGTTAGAAATATAATTATTTATTGCAGAAGAGTGCGCTTGCTGAAACTCACCGTCATCAATAGGATTGTACTCTATTAAATTAATCTTACACGGCACTGCTTTACAAAATTCCACCAAGGCCTTTATATCTTCTTTTTTATCGTTAATTCCATCCCAAACAATATACTCATAGGTGATTTCTCGTTGTGTTTTTTCATACCAGTATACTAAAGATTCTTTTAAATCTTTCAAAGGAAAAGTAGCATTAAAGGGCATTATTGAAGTTCTAACTTCATCTATTGCAGAATGTAAAGAAACCGCTAAATTGAATTTAACGTCTTCATCAGCCATCATTTTTATCATTTTTGGTACACCAGAAGTAGATACCGTAATTCTTTTTGAAGACATTCCTAAACCTTCAGGAGAAGTTATCATCTCTATAGATTTCATTACGTTTTTATAGTTCATTAAGGGTTCTCCCATTCCCATAAAAACAATATTCGACAATTTATGATTGTGATATAATCTACTTTGCTTATCTATAATTACAACTTGGTCATAAATTTCATCTGGGTTTAGATTCCGCATTCTTTTTAAACGGGAAGTTGCACAGAATTTACAATCTAAACTGCAACCTACTTGACTAGAAACACAAGCTGTTGTTCTTTTTTCTGTAGGAATTAACACAGATTCAACAATTAAACCGTCATGTAATTTAATTCCATTTTTTATAGTTCCATCCTTACTTTTCTGCATGGAATCTACTTTAATATGATTGATTACAAAGTTAGCCTCTAACATTTCTCTCGTTTCCTTAGAGATGTTTGTCATGTCTTCAAAAGTGTGTAAAGACTTGCTCCAAAGCCATTCATAAACTTGATTTCCACGAAAAGCTTGATCGTTATTCTCAACAAAAAAGAATCTTAATTCTTCTTTAGTTAATGCTCGTATGTCTTTCTTTTTATTCAAAATGAAATTATTTAAAATTCAACGATTTAATGATTGAAAATTGATGCTTGCAAAAATACACATATAAATTGAGGTTATGAATGCATTTTACAAGTATGGTTTCGTTAGCGGTTAAAAGTGGCATCCTTTTTTATTGACGGTGTTTCTATACCCTTATTTGATTCTAATATTAATTTAAAACATCTCTTAAGTTTAAGCATGCATAAAAAGATACAACAAAAAACACGCCCACTTTTGGTAACCAAAAAAAAGGCTGACAATTAATAACTGTCAGCCTTTAATTATTAATTTTTAGATGTATTATATAATTAGCATTGCATCTCCATAAATAGAGAATTTATAACCTTCTTTGATAGCCACCTTGTATGCTTCCATTATAAAATCATAGCCTCCGAAAGCTGCTGCTTGCATGAGCAAAGTAGATTTTGGTGGATGGAAGTTCGTGATCATCGCATTGGCAATACTGAACTCATGAGGAGGAAAAAGAAATTTATTTGTCCAGCCCTCAAATTCTTTTAATTCTTGCTTAGAAGATACCGAAGATTCTACTGTTCTCATTACTGTAGTACCAACAGCACAAATTCTTCTTTTTTCTTTCTTCGCTTTATTAATCATTGTCGCAGAAGCCTTCGGAATCACAATTTGTTCAGAATCCATTTTATGTTTCGATAAATCTTCTACTTCTACCGCACTAAAAGTTCCTAAACCAACATGTAAAGTCATTTCTGCGAAATCAATTCCTTTAATTTCTAAACGCTTTAATAAATGTTTTGAAAAATGCAAACCAGAACTTGGTGCAGCTACAGCACCCTCATGTTTTGCGAAAATAGTTTGATATCTTTCTGTATCTGAGGGTTCTACTTCTCTAGCAATGGACTTTGGCAATGGTGTTTGCCCCAATTCTAACAACTTTGCTCTAAATTCTTCGTAAGAACCGTCAAATAAGAAACGTAAAGTTCTACCTCTCGAGGTTGTGTTGTCTATTACTTCTGCTACTAAACTATCATCTTCACCAAAAAATAATTTGTTTCCAATTCTAATTTTTCTAGCAGGATCTACTAAAACATCCCACAATCTATTTTCTGCATTCAATTCTCTTAATAAGAAAACTTCTATCCTAGCACCAGTTTTCTCTTTATTTCCAAACATTCTTGCAGGAAACACCTTCGTGTTGTTTAACATCATTACATCACCTTCTTCAAAGTAATTTATAACGTCTTTAAACTGCTTGTGTTCTATAGTACCTGCTGCTTTATTTAATACCATTAAACGAGATTCATCTCTATGCTCAGCAGGGTAAATTGCTAATAACTCTTCTGGTAACTCAAATTCAAATTGCGATAATTTCATATATATATCTTATAAAAGCTGCAAATATACGATATCGGAATAGGCGTTGTCAAGTGTTTCGCAATATAATTTACAGTTTTGCTACCTCAATACCAATTTGTTGCATGTCATCCCAAAATTTTTGGAACGACTTAGTAACTACTTCTGCATTTAAAATTTTAATGGGAACTTTCAATGCTAAGGGTGCAAAAGCCATTGCCATTCGGTGATCATTGTATGTTTTAATCGAAATATGTTGGTTTATTTTTGATGATTTCTCTAAATGCAAACTTTCATTTGTTACTGATATTAAGGCTCCTAACTTCGTTAATTCTTCTTTTAAGGCTTCTAACCGGTCTGTTTCTTTTATTTTTAAGGTATGTAAACCCGTTAAATTACATGCTATTCCTTCAGAAAAACAAGTTACTGCAATTGTTTGTGCAATATCTGGTGCATTTTTAAGATCGATTTCTAACATTTCTAAATTAGATGGTTTCTCTTTTTTTAAAGTGATACAATCCTGACCGAAAATAGTTGCGACTCCAAAATGAGTATAGATTTCTGCCAAACAAGAGTCGCCTTGCAAACTTTGTTTTTTATAGGCAGATAATTGAATTTCAGAACCAATTTCTGAAGAAGCTATGATTGAATAAAAATAACTAGCAGAAGACCAATCTGACTCTACAACAACAATTTGTTTTTGTATGGATTTCTTTGGCAGTACTTTTAAAATATTCCCTTCAAAACTAGTTTCAATTCCAAGTTGATTCAATAAACTTAGTGTCATATGAATATAAGGAATAGAAGTAATTTTACCAAGCAATTCAATTTCCAAACCTTTTTCTAAGTTAGCAGCAACTAATAATAGAGAAGATATATATTGGCTGCTTACATTTCCATTAATTTGAACTTTGCCTTTGGTAACTTTTTTTCCTTTGATTCTAATTGGTGGATACCCAACTTTATCTTCATAAGAAATGTCTGCACCTAATTCTTTTAATGCATTTACTAAAATTTCAATAGGTCTATTTTGCATTCTTTCAGAACCCGTAAGTACAACTTCTCTGCCTCTTTTTAGAGCAAAATAAGAAGTTAAAAAACGCATTGCGGTTCCGGCATGACCAATATCTACAGTTTCTGTATTTGTAGAAAGTGCATGTTGCATATGAATAGAATCGTCTGAATCCGATACGTTATTAATCGTAATTTCTGGAAATAAGTTTTGTAAAATCAACAGTCGATTTGATTCGCTTTTAGAACCAGAAATTGTAATTTCTTCTTTTATTTTCCCACCCTTTGAAACATTTAACAATACGTCCATTCTATAACCTGATTTTAATTCTTACTTTTAGATCTTATAATTATAACTAACCAATATGAAAAAATATCTTTTTTTGGCTATTTGCATACTTATGTCTGTAAATGCCAAAGTTAATGCACAAAAAAATGTTACCAAAGTTTCTAACGAATATTTTAGTGCTGTGACGTGGCGAAACATTGGCCCCTTTAGAGGAGGAAGAAGTGCCGCAGTTACTGGTGTTTCCAATAAAGCAAATCTTTTTTACATGGGTGCTACAGGCGGTGGCGTTTGGAAAACAACCGATGCTGGTAATACTTGGCAGAATATTTCAGACGGATTTTTTGGAGGATCTGTTGGCTCAGTAGCAGTTTCTGAATCAGACAACAATGTTATTTATGTTGGAATGGGAGAAAAAACCGTTCGTGGAAATGTTTCTTCTGGAGATGGAATATGGAAATCTGAAAATGCAGGAAAAACATGGAAACACATTGGTTTAAAAAATTCTCGCCACATTCCTAGAATGAAAGTGCATCCTAAAAATCCTGATATTGTTTTTGCTGGGGTTATGGGTGATTTGTACAAACCAACTCAAGAAAGAGGTGTTTATAAATCTATAGATGGTGGCGCAAACTGGAAAAAAGTATTGTTTTCAAACGAAAACGCAGGCGTTGTAGATTTAATAATCGACCCAAATAATCCTAGAATTTTGTATGCTACTACTTGGAATGTTCGAAGAACTCCTTATAGTTTATCTTCTGGTGGCGATGGTTCTGCCCTTTGGAAAAGCACCGATGAAGGAGAAACTTGGACAAACATATCTGCAAATAAAGGCTTACCAGAAGGAATTTGGGGAATTAGCGGCGTAACCGTTTCTCCTGTAAATTCTGATATTGTTTGGGCTTTAATAGAAAATGAAAAAGGAGGTATCTACAAATCTACAGATGCTGGTAAAACTTTTAAACTGATTAATTCTGAAAGAAAACTAAGACAAAGAGCATGGTATTATACGCGTTTGTATGCAGATACACAAGATCAAGATATTTTATATGTTTTAAATGTTCGCTATCATAAATCTACAGATGGTGGTAAATCATTTAGTACTTACAATGCCCCCCACGGTGATCATCACGATTTATGGATTGCACCAGAGGATAACCAAAGAATGATTATTGGTGACGACGGTGGCGCACAAGTTTCTTTTGATGCTGGTGAAAATTGGAGTACCATGAACAATCAACCGACTTCTCAATTTTATAGAGTTACCACAGACAATCATTTCCCATACCGAATTTTAGCGGCACAACAAGACAACTCTACTATTCGCATTTCGCACAGAACTGCAGGAAGGTTTATTACCACGTCTGATTGGGAACAAACCGCTGGTGGCGAAAGTGCCCACATAGCTGTAGATCCATTAAATGATGAAATTGTTTATGGAGGAAGTTATGGTGGTTTATTAACTAGAAAGAATCACAAAACAGGAGAAACAAGAGCGGTAAATGTTTGGCCAGACGATCCAATGGGTCACGGAGCAGAAGATTTTAAATATCGTTTTCAATGGAATTTTCCAATCTTCTTTTCACCAAATAATAAAAAGAAATTATATGCAGCTTCTAATCATTTGCATGTAACAGAAAATGAAGGACAATCTTGGAAATTGATAAGTCCAGATTTAACAAGAAATGATCCTACTACTTTAGGCGCATCTGGTGGTCCAATTACCAAAGACAATACAGGTGTAGAATATTACGGAACTATTTTCGCAGCGACAGAATCTACTCTAGAACCAGGTTTAATTTGGACAGGTTCTGATGATGGATTGTTACATATTTCTAAAAATAATGGCGAAACTTGGACCAATGTAACACCT
>JBNMOF010000130.1:0-6364 GCA_051277175.1 Polaribacter sp. | reverse complement strand
CTTCCACATGCCATGTGATTTATATTTTATAATCTTTAGATCTTCGTAAGTATGCACTACCGCAAGGACTACTTTAATGCTAAAAATTTTTCTGTTTATAATATGATTATCAAGCCGCTACAAAAAAACAGCTTCATAAAGTCTAATCAGCTAATATATGAAATCTGACCGAGAAGTAAAAGGGATATTTTTGACAAAAAAAAACCTCAAATTTGAGGTCTTTAAATTTTATCTTTTATTGAAATTCTTTGTTTCCAAAAAGGATGTTTACCACAGTGATAGCTCCAAATTGCTATTTATAAATGTTCATTTCCATATTTGTAAACCAATCGATGTCCTGAAGTTATTTATCTCGACCAATATCCTTTAAATCACCTTTTAAAACCTTTGGTTTTCAGATACCCATAGAAGTTGTTCGCAAGCGATTTTTAATAAGTTCTTTTTATTTTTTAAACTTCAAAACCTCGCTTCTTCCTTTTTTGAAAATTTTATTACTATTTCCTTTGCCTTTTCGCAATTCTTTTTGCTCCTCAAAAGACAATTGAATTCTTTCCTGACAATCTGAAGAACACGTGTTTTCCATAGCCTCAGAACACGCATCACATTGAATAAATAATAAATGACAGCCATCGTTTGCACAATTTGTGTGCGTGTCACACGCTTTTCCACATTGATGACAATTCGAAACCACATCTTCTGTAATTCTTTCAGATCTTCTTTGATCAAATACAAAATTCTTCCCTATAAATTTATTTTCTATCCCCTCTTGTTTGATCTGACGTGTGTATTCTATAATTCCGCCCTCCAATTGGAAAACATTTTTAAACCCTTTGTGTTTGTAATATGCTGAAGCTTTTTCACAACGAATTCCGCCTGTGCAATACATCAATAAATTTTTATCTTCTTTATTCTCTTTTAAATCTTCTTCTATAATATCTAAAGAAGCTCTAAACGTATCTACATTTGGAGTTACAGCGCCATCAAAGTGACCTATTTCACTTTCATAATGATTTCGCATATCCACACAAACCGTATCAGGGTTTGCTAACATTTCATTAAATTCTTCCGCATTTAAATGAACTCCTATATTTGTAACATCAAAAGTTTCATCGTTTAAACCATCCGCAACAATTTTATTCCTAATTTTTACTTTCAGTTTTAAAAACGATTTATTATCGTGCTCTATGGCGACATTTAAACGAATATTCTTCAGAAAAGAAATACTATCTAATTGGTCTTTTAGAGCATAGAAATTTTCAGAAGTAACAGATAACTGCGCATTTATACCCTCGAAAGAAACATAGATTCTACCTAAAACGTCTAAAGCGTTCCATTCTAAAAATAATTTATCTCTAAATGATTGTGGATTTTCTATCTTGAAATATTGATAGAAAGAAATTGTAAGCCTGTCTTTACCGGCTTCATCTATTAATGCAGCGCGTTCTATAGCGCTTAACTTATTGTACAGTTGCATGCTATACTAATTAGGTTAAAAATTGTTTTTGGTTGATTTTCAGTTGAACACTTAAATCTAGCACAAAACTACAAATTTTATCTTAAAAGGGGTACCGCGTGAAAAATGAAATCTCGACAAAATTCTACACAAGAAGGGAAGCACTCAATTTTACAGTATGTGAATTCATTTAAGACATAAAGTCACTTGATAAAAAAACCGAACCCTAATTCAATAGTTTGTCTCTGTTTTAGCTGCTTCATAGCTTCATTTTCTTTTTCTAAAATTTGTACCAAAAAACTAAAAAAAAAGCGATTACAAATAAATCGATTCAGGCGAAACAGATTGCTTTCCACCTTGCAGTTATGGGCACATAAAAGTTTAATTTTAAACACCAGCAATTTATTTGCTTCATTTTAAACTTTGGCTGATTTATAACGTTTTAAGTAATTTAAATCTTTCTTTTTTTTAGCATCTTTGCACTCTAAAAGAATAGAAAAAATGAAAGTAGCTGTAGTTGGCGCAACTGGTATGGTTGGAACAGTAATGTTGAAAGTTTTAGAAGAACGTAATTTACCCATAACAGCATTAATTCCTGTGGCATCTGCAAGGTCTGCTGGTAAAAAATTATCTTATAAAGGAAACGAATATACCGTTGTAACTTTAGAAGATGCCTTAAAAATGAAACCAGATATTGCTTTATTTTCTGCTGGTGGAGAAACTTCTTTGGAATGGGCTCCAAAATTTGCTGAAATTGGTACTACCGTAATTGATAATTCTTCTGCTTGGAGAATGGATCCCACAAAAAAATTGGTGGTTCCAGAAATTAACGGTGCTGTTTTAACTCCCGATGATAAAATTATTGCAAATCCGAATTGTTCTACCATACAACTTGTAATGGCTTTAGCTCCGCTGCATAAAAAGTATAAAATGAAACGTGTGGTAATCTCCACCTATCAATCTGTATCTGGAACCGGTGTAAAAGCGGTACAACAGTTAGATAATGAAGAAGCTGGTATTGATGGTGAAATGGCATATCCTTATAAAATTGGAAGAAATGCACTACCTCATTGCGACATTTTCTTAGAAAATGGATATACAAAGGAAGAAATGAAATTGGTAAAAGAACCAAAGAAAATTTTAAATGACACCTCTTTTTCTGTGACTGCAACTGCTGTTAGAATACCAACTGCTGGAGGGCATTCTGAAGCTGTAAATGTGCAATTTAAAAATGATTTTGATCTTACAGAAGTTCGTCAAATTTTAAACGATACTCCAGGGATTATTGTGCAAGATGATGTGGCTAATAATATTTATCCAATGCCCATTACTGCACATGACAAAGATGAAGTTTTTGTTGGTCGAATTAGAAGAGACGAATCTCAAGAAAATACCTTAAATTTGTGGATTGTAGCCGACAACCTAAGAAAAGGTGCTGCTACAAACACAGTTCAAATAGCTGAATATTTAATTGAAAACAATTTAGTTTAATCCCTTTATGGCAGAATTTCACAAAGTACACATACAAGAAATAAGACAAGAAACCGCAGACGCGGTTTCTGTAGTATTCAAGATACCCGAGCATTTAAAAGCTGATTTTAGTTTTAAATCAGGACAATATATTACACTACAAACATTAATAAACAACGAACAGGTTAGAAGAGCCTACTCTATTTGTTCTACTCCTGAAAGCGGTGAAATAAGAGTCGCTATTAAAAAAGTAGAAAAAGGGGTGTTTTCGACGTATGCAACCACTCATTTAAAAGTAGGTGACGAAATTGAGGCTGCTGCTCCAGAAGGACGTTTTTTATTAACTCCCGGAGTAGACAATAATTATATTGGTTTTGCAGCTGGTTCTGGAATTACGCCAATTTTATCGATGTTGAAAACAGTTTTAGAAACAGAAACAACCGCTAACTTTACATTAATTTATGGTAACAAATCTGTTGCAGATGCCATCTTTTTTGAGGAATTAAATAGCTTAAAAGAAACCTATGCAGACAGGTTTAAACTGCATTACATTTACAGTAGAGAGAACGTGAAAAATAGCTTGCGTGGAAGAATTGACGGAAACGTAACCAACTACTTTGTAAAAAACATGTACAAAGAAACTTCTTTTAATGCCGCTTTTTTATGTGGTCCAGAAGAAATGATAAAAGATGTTTCTAAGACTTTAGAGAAAAACAAAATAGCAAAAGAAAATATTTATTTTGAATTGTTTACAACTGCTGCCGACAAAGAAAAAGTAGCACAAGTTAAAGAGGGAACTACTGAAATAACGGTGCTCTTAGACGATGAAAAGACAACGTTTATAATGTCTCAAACAGATGATATTTTAGCTGCAAATTTACGCAACGATATCGATGCACCGTACTCTTGTCAAGGTGGTGTTTGTAGCTCTTGTTTGTGTAAAGTTACAGAAGGTAAAGCTGTAATGGTTAAAAACTCAATTTTAACAGACGGTGAAATTGAAGAAGGTTTCGTCCTAGCATGTCAGGCATACCCTACAACACCTAAAATCACTATAGATTTTGATGATCTGTAAATACGTATAATTATGTGTTTGCTGAAGTGTTAAGATTTACTAAAATAAATCTTAACACTTTTTAAATCGCTTCATATTTCAATTCTTTAATTTTAAACAATTTGGTGCATATTCAAAATCTAAATCCATAATCAAAAATATTATCACTATTTTTAAAAAATGGATATTTACGACTTTAAGAATGCTTGTTTAATTGGTTTTTTCATGGCTTTTATGATTGGGCCTGTTTTTTTTATGCTGATACAAACCAGTATTTTAAAAGGAGCAAGAGCAGCAATTGTGTTCGACTTAGGTGTTCTTTTAGGAGATTTATCTTTTATTTTAATTGCGTATTACGGGAGTAGGTCTTTGTTAGAAGAAATAAAAGATGATCCTAGATTATTCTTTGTAGGAGGGTTGGTATTAATTATTTATGGATTAATCACGTATTTAGAAAAAGAGAATAAAAAAGAAGCCTTAGAAGCCGCAAAAATTATAGAAGTCCCCATTAAAAATAATTATTTGAAGCTCTTTTTTAAAGGGTTCTTTTTAAACTTCATAAACGTTGGTGTTTTAGCTTTTTGGTTAGGAACTGTTTTAGTAATTGGACCAAGCTTAAAAATGAATCAAAATGCCATTTTCTGGTATTTTGGAACCGTCTTAATAAGTTATTTTGTAACAGATTTAGGTAAAATATTTTTAGCGAAACAACTAAAGAACAAGATGACACCTCAAGTAATTTTCCGAATTAAAAAAATCATGGGAGTTATTTTAATTGTTTGTGGTATTTTTTTAATACTTAAAGGTTTTATTCCAAATGAAAGAATAGAAGAACTTATAAATTAAAAGATAAATTTATAAATATAAAAAGCCCTCATTTATTTAAATAAATGAGGGCTTTTTTATAACTGTCTTTATAGTTTTACTTTATTTCAAAAATATTGTTTTCATCATTCACATCTGCCATTAATTTACTTTTGTCAATGACAACAGATTTTACATTTTTAGATACGCTAAAAGAGTACACCGGGTTTGCCCAAGCCCAGTCTTCTAAAACAGTTGCAGAAGTTGGTTTATTACCTCGCATCATTCTTAACGGAATATTGAAGTTTTCTTTAGAACCATCTGTATAGGTAACTTCTAAATCTATTGGCATTGGCATTTGTCCAATTCTTTCTAAAGTAATATTTTTTTCATCAACAGATTTAATTCCGTAATCTATGGTATGAATGGTTTGTGTCCATTCATTCAGATACCAATCTAAATGAATCCCAGAAACTTTTTCCATAGAACGTTTCACATCATTTGGTGTTGGATGCTTAAAACTAAAATCTACGAAATACTTTTTAAGTCCGTCTGCAACATTCTCTGCTCCAATAACATATTCTAATTGAGATAAGAAAATATTCCCTTTAGAGTAACTAGCAACTCCATACGCCGTATTTGTATTGTACCTGTCTGCGTGGGTAGAGAGCGGCTCTTCAATATTATTACTTACCACATAATTGTAGCCTTTGTAAGATCCTGAATGCGGATTTTCTTTCGCTTCCTTCAGTATTAAATCTTCAGCCTTATTAGAGATATAAGAAGTAAAACCTTCATCCATCCAAGGATGTTTACTTTCATTAGACGCTAATAAGAATTGAAACCAAGTATGTGCCATTTCATGTGCAGTGACACCAAAGAGGCTCCCAAACTTGCGCTCACCTGTAATTAAAGTTGCCATTGCATACTCCATACCTCCATCTCCACCTTGTATTACAGAATATTGTTTGTAAGGATATGCTCCTATATGCTTGCTGTAATACGTCATTAATTCAGCAGTTTTTGACTGTAAATCTTTCCAGTTCTGTAAAAATTTTGGCGCTAAATTTTTCTTGTATAAAAAGTGTAAATCAATTCCGTTTGCTGTTTTTAAAACATCATGCTTATAATCAGGATCAGCTGCCCATACAAAGTCGTGCACATTTGGCGCTTTAAAATGCCATGTCAATTTTTCTGAATTTGGTCTATTTACTGGTTTTGATGCGTCTTCATAACCGTACCCTATTTCTTGTGCATTTTGCAAATACCCTGTACCACCAAGAATGTAGGATTTATCAATTGAAATTTTTACATCAAAATCTCCCCAAATTCCATGAAATTCTCTAGCTATATATGGTGGCGTGTGCCAACCTTCAAAATCATATTCTGCCATTTTTGGATACCATTGCGCCATAGATAAGGCAACACCTTCTTTATTATCTCTACCTGTTCTTCTAACTTGTAACGGAATTTGTGCAGAAAAATCCATATCCAAAGTTATACTTTCACCGGCTTTAATTGCTGTATTTAAAGTAACTTCTAAAATAGTACCCACTGTTTTATAAGAAATAGCAGTGCCATTT
>JBNMOF010000129.1:0-6375 GCA_051277175.1 Polaribacter sp. | reverse complement strand
GCAGTGCATCTTTGCCTTTGTAATTTACAAGGCGTCTTTCTGTACCGGTATCAAATATTTTGTAAGGAGCAACCAACCAAAAGGAGTCATTGTTATAAAAAGCGGTTGCTTTTTTTAAAATGTCAGAGTTTTCTACTTTTTTATCATCAATAAAAACTTCCGTTTTTTTTGGGTTCTGAGTATGTAAAATGACCTTATTATTATCCCAAGAGACGGCAACAATGTTTTCTTGTTTGTTCCATGTATAAAAATGTTCATTTCTAAAATTCCATGAGATTGTTTCAGTATTTTTATAGGCTTGGTAGTTGAGTGCATTTAACATTTTTGTTGCCAAAGCATCGGCCTCTTTTCCTTGTTTTCCTTGAGGGAGAGATTCGTTTTTTGCAAAGTAAAAGATTGCCCCAGCTGCAATTAATACGAAAAGAATACTTCCTGAAATTTTAAAAAATTTCTTCATTTTGAATCTATAAAAATTAGAGAAGCTAATTTATTACTTTTTAAAGGAACTTATTTATTTTAAAGGTATTAATCTAAGACATGTTTTGAAATCCTTTTTATTTTAAAGTTTCTATTGTTTTATTTAGATTCTCTAAAATATCAAACAGCTCTAAAAATCAGGAAAAATTTTGGTAAACTTCTTTGGCAGCTCTTTGGTTATAGAAATTTTATCTTTTGTAAAAGGATGCACAAAATCTAAGGTACCTGCGTGTAAAAACAGTCCTTTTCCAGTTAAAATTTTATGTTTTAAAAAGTATTTTTTATCACCTAAAATAGGATTACCAATTTCAGATACATGTTTTCTAAGTTGATGTTTCCTGCCAGTTTTTGGCTCTAATTTTACGAAGTTTAAAGATCCAAAACGTTCTGAAATTACTGTTTTTAAAACTTCGAATTTTGTTTGCGCTATTTTTTCATCAATGAGAAAATTGATAAGTCCAACGGTGTTCATGGTTCCAATGGTAATTGCAAAATATGTTTTTTTAATTTCTTTATTTTTAAATAATTCTCCTAATTCTATTATTGCAGTGCTTGTTTTACCAACCAATAGAAGGCCACTTGTTGGATAATCTAATCTGTGAATGGGTTGTGGTTTTACAGCATCGAATTGGGTGCTTTTTTTTAAATTTTGACTCAATCCATTCGCAATGGTTACAAATTTATTACCGTTGACTAAAATTCCTGCTGGTTTATAGACAATTGCTAAATAATTATCCTCAAACAATACCTCTAGGTTTAATTCTAATCTTTCAAATATTGACGATTTTTCAGATTGAAAAAGTTCAATTTTTTCTTCTCCAGAAATATATTTCGATGTGGTAGCTAAGCTTCCGTCAATATAAATAAGCTCTTTTTTTATTGCTTTTTTTATACCAGATTTGGTCGGAATTGTGTTGAAAATACCCACTCCATATTCTTGAAAACGAATTGCTTTTTCTAGTTTTGGTACGTTATGAGTTTCTGAGAGTTGCATTACTTTGCAAAAAGTTGATTGATATCTTTAAAAGCTTTAAACTCTAGGGCATTTTCCTCAGGGTCTTTAAAAAACATGGTTGCTTGTTCGCCCACTTTACCTTTAAAACGAATGCATGGCTTAATCTCAAATTTTATGTTAGCTATTTTTAACTGTTCTGCTAAAGAATGCCAATCTTCCCAAGTTAGCACCACTCCAAAGTGCGGTACAGGAACATCGTAACCGTCAACAGGATTAGAAATTCTTTCTGGATTAAATGCTTCTTTTTGGTGAATAACTAATTGATGTCCAAAGAAATTAAAATCTACCCAATCTTCTGTACTTCGTCCTTCTTCACAGTTTAGAATATCGCGATAAAAAGTTCTGCATATTGCTAAATTTTGAACAGGAATTGCTAGGTGGAATGGTTGTATCATTATTTGAGTTTCAAAGTTTTAATTTTTCGAAGTTACAAAAGTTCGGTATTATAACAGATATTAAATGGAACTTGTCTTAGTTTCGTAGCAATTATTAGAGGTGACATTCTATTAAAATCCAATCGCTTTATCATCTCCTCTCGGATCTGCGCCACCTTCTAAATTCCCGCTAGGTAATACTAAAATTCCTTCCACCTTTCCAATAACAGGGCTGTCTTTTTCATTGATATTATATCCTAACTTTTTTAATTCGTCTGTTGCTTTTTTATCAAATTGATTTGGTTCCATCATAATTACGTCTGGCAACCATTGATGGTGAAAACGAGGTTGATTGATAGCTTCTTGCATTCCGAAACCAAATTCATGTACATTTAAAATAGTTTGTAAAACAGAGGTAATAATTGTAGAGCCGCCGGGTGTTCCTACGACCATCCAAAGGGCACCATTTTTCTCTACAATGGTAGGTGTCATAGAACTTAACATTCTTTTTTCTGGAGCAATTTCATTTGCTTTTGCACCAATCAAGCCAAACATATTGGGTACTCCCGCCTTGCTTGAAAAATCGTTCATTTCATTATTTAAAAAGAAACCTAATTCGCTTGAATACAGTTTAGAACCGTAGCCTGCATTTATGGTTGTAGTTGCAGAAATTGCGTTTCCAAACTGGTCTACAATAGAATAATGGGTTGTTTCATCACTCTCTACAATCGCTATGTTTCCATGAGAAACAGCTGAAGATTTGGTTGCCTTGTCAAAAGAGAAGTCATCCATTCTTCCATGGACATACGCTTCACTGATTAAAGTTTCTATCGGAATTTTTACAAAATCAGGATCTCCTAAAAAGAAACTTCTGTCTGCATACGCACGTCTTTCTGCTTCTGTAATTATTTGAATTGTTTTTACTGAATTATGACCGTATTTGTCTAAATCATAATTTTCGATTCCATTCATAATTTGCGCCAAACAGATGCCTCCACTAGAGGGAGGAGACATAGAAATTACTTTCAAATCGTCATATTTAAAAGTAATTGGAGTTCTCCATTTCGCCTCGTATTTAGTTAGATCTTCGAGCGTCATAATGCCACCATTTGCTTGAATAAAAGCTACTAATTTTTTTGCTGTTTCACCTTTGTAAAATTCATCGCTACCATTTTTTTGAATCCTAGTTAACGTAGCTGCTAAAGCATTGTATTTTATAGTGTCGTTTTCTTTCCAGTTTTTATTAAATAAAATCGAATCTTTATTTACGCTTAAAAACCGGGCTTGATAGCTTTTTATTCTTGTGGCTTGTTTTTTAGTGACAATTACTCCTCGTTTTGCCAACGCTATCACAGGTTGTAGAATATCTTTCATTGGCAACGATCCAAATTTCCTGTGCGTTTCAAAAACTCCTGCAACGGTTCCTGGAATTCCTACAGCCATAGAACCAAGTGTACTTTTTCCTTTAATGACATTTTTATCAGCATCTAAGTACATGTCCTTTGAAGCTGCTAAAGGTGCTTTTTCTCTGTAATCTAATGCTCCAATTTCACCATCATTTTTTCTGTATACCATAAAACCACCACCACCAATATTTCCAGCATATGGATATGCAACAGCTAAAGCTAGCTCTGTAGCAACCATGGCGTCAAAAGCATTGCCTCCTTTTTTAAGTATATCTGTACCAATTTTAGAAGCTTCTTCTCTAGCAGAAACTACCATTGCCTTTTCAGCAATTAAACCAGTAATTTTTTCTTTTTTTTCTGATGTTTTACAATTAAAGAGTACTATTGAAATTGCAATTGGTAAAAATATTTTTTTCATGTTGTCTTTTAATTTATCCTCATTTTACATTTCAAAGAACAGTTAACTCTTTTGTTTTTTGATTCGCATGCGCTATTAAATCCTTGAAAAATAATGTAAAATCTTCTTCAAGCTCGGCTTCTAGGTTTCGCAAATCTTCAATCGCTAAATTCATTTGAGATTTCCCTTTTGTTCGGCGGTTCATTCCGTTTAAAACCTTTTCAATTCCGTCTTTATATTTGTAATTGAATAAAATATCATACTCAATCATGTATTTGATAAATTGTTGTGATTTTGCAGGTAAATTTAATTTAATTTCATCAAATAAACTGTAAATAGAATTGGTATACACGTCTAAAGGAATTTCAGAATAATCAGACCAATTTTTTGCTAAGAAATAATCGTAGAAAATATCGATAATTACACCGTCATAATGCCTGTAGCGTGCATGCAAACGTCTTTTACTCTTACGTACAATTTTGTGAGCATCTGTAAATGTATCTATTGCTCTGTGTAGAAAAATACCTTGCTGAATTTCTTTAGAAAAACTTTCATAATTATTACCTCTAATATGATCTGCAATAAAATTACCAATCATAAGATTGGTATTTTTTTTTGACAAATAGAGGTGCGCTAGAAAATTCAATAAAAATATTTTAGAATTTTAAATATAGTTTATTCATACTTAATACTTGCATATGCAACCCAATGTTTTTGAGTAGCAATTGCAGTTGTTCCCATTCCTAAATCTTCAACTTGTATTAATGGATGGTCGATGCTAGATCCATACGCTAATAAATCTCCAGTTAATGAAACTTTATTTTGTAAAAAATTTAGTTTGTTTGCAAAAGCCAATCCAAAAGGAACCGAATATCTTCCACACCACACCCATTTATATTCTTTATAATTGGTTTCTTGAACTGTTTCTTTTGTGAAGTTCTTTATTTTGTCCATTGAAATTTCTCCAGTTAAAAAGTCATTTATCAAGCGTTTGTCGTGATGTCTCGCCCTTTTGGTTCCCAAACTATCAATACCATAAGGAGCTAAATTTTTGCTCCAATTTTCTGTTCCGTAATGCACTGCATCGTTTGAAATTACAATGGCAACATCTTTCCCGAAATCTAAATTATTCGCTTTTAATATTTTTGAAACAACGTTACTTAAATCAGTACTTATGGTATTAATAGTTTCATAATTGATATATGGAATTAAAATTGGAATAATCTCAACGGTACTATTCTTCCTATGTAAAAAAGGAACAATAGCTTCTAACGAATGTTCTAAAGCTTGCATGCTGTCGTGAACAATAAAACTGTTTTTAGATAACTTTTTTTGAATTTCAGTATTTAAATCAGAAACTTTTAACTTTCCATAAGGCGATTTCCAATGTGTAGCACTTCCGAAGATAATTTTATCTTGCAATTTGTAATTCCGAGCGCTGTGGGCAACACCTATCAGAATAATTTTTTTTGCATTTACGCCTTCTAATGAGGTGTGGTACAATTTTCCTGCATATTTATAATCGTCATGGGGAGAAATAACGGTTTTCCACGTTTTGGTATTTGGTATATCTTTTATTTGCAATCGACTGTAAATAGAATCTAGTTGCCAATTGTATTGCGCAAAACCAATTGTATCGTGAATCTGTCTGATGAATTCTTTATGAATTGTAGTATTCTTGGTACAACTAAATGCAAGTAAAATAAATATTGGAAAGATTCCTTTTTTCATGATTTAAATGTAAAGAAAAAACCACAACGTATCGTTGTGGTTTTTTAATATTATTAAATATATACTTTTACAAAAAGCAGTTTAGGTGTGTTAACTATTCAACATTACTGGCATTACTAACATGGTAACTTGTTCACCTTCATCAGTACCATCTATAGGAGTTAAAATTCCTGCTCTGTTTGGTAAAGACATTTCAATTAAAACTTCATTAGAACTTAAGTTGTTTAACATTTCGCTTAAAAAACGAGAGTTGAAACCAATTTGCATATCATCACCTTGATAATCGCAGCTTAAACGCTCGTGTGCTTTGTTTGCAAAATCTAAATCTTCAGCAGAAATATTTAATTCTGTTCCTGCCATTTTTAAACGTATCTGATGTGTAGTTTTACTAGAGAAAATAGAAACACGTTTTACAGAGTTTAAAAAAGAAGCTCTATCAACCGTTAGTTTATTTGGATTCTCTTTTGGAATTACAGCTTCATAATTAGGGTATTTCCCATCAATTAAACGACAGACTAAAAGTACATTATCAAATGTAAATTTCGCATTTGCGTCATTATATTCAATAGTTACATCACTATCAGAACCTCCTAAAATTCCTTTCAATAAATTCAAAGGTTTTTTGGGCATAATGAATTCTGCGGTTTGATCTGCAGTAACATCTGTTCTGGTGTATTTTACTAATTTATGTGCATCTGTTGCTACAAAGGTTAAACTTTGTGAGCTAAACTGAAAGAAGACTCCACTCATTACTGGGCGTAAATCATCATTTCCTGCAGCAAATATTGTTTTTGAAATTGCAGTTCCTAGAATGTTTGCAGGAACCACTGTTTTACTTGGTGATGGTAAAGAAACCGCTTTTGGAAATTCATCTCCACTAAAATAAGCCATGTCATACTTCCCTTGATCAGAACTAATTTCAATTGTATTATCACCCTCCGTTTTAAAGGTTAACGGTTGATCTGGAAATGTCTT
>JBNMOF010000128.1:0-6432 GCA_051277175.1 Polaribacter sp. | reverse complement strand
CAAAGAGAACTCTAAAAAAGGAATTGGATTAGATAATATTAAAAAAAGATTGGAAATGTTTTATCCAGCGCAACACTTTTTAGAGGTTTTGCAAGAAGAAAAGGTTTTTATAGTCAATTTTAAAATATTAATCAGAAATGAGGAGTAAACTAAAGTGTGTTATTGTCGACGACGAGCCAATGGCAAGAGAAATTATTGAAACCTATATTTCTAAAACCCCAAACTTAGACCTAATAGCCAGTTGTAAAAATGCTGCCGAAGCTATTTTATTTGCGCAAGAAAACAAAGTAGATTTATTTTTTCTAGATATTAATATGCCAGAAATTTCAGGTTTAAGTTTGGCGAAAATTATCCATAAAAAAGTACAGATAATTTTTACCACGGCCTATAGAGAGTTTGCAATTGATGGTTTTAATTTAAATGTGGTCGATTATTTGTTAAAACCTATTTCGTTTGATCGTTTTTTACAAGCGGTTCAAAGGGTTGCACAATCAGAAATCACAGAAAATAGTACTGATTTTATGTTTGTACGATCAGATAGAAAAATGGTGAAAATTGACTTTAATACCATTTTATACGTAGAAAGTTTAAGTGATTATGTAAAGATTTTTACATCAGAAAAAACAATTGTTATTAGAGAAACGATCACGAGTTTAGAAGAAAAATTGCCCGTAAAAAAGTTTATCAGAATTCATAGATCTTTTATAATTTCTCTTCAAAATATTACTTCGTACACCAACGAATTTATAGAAATTAATCAAAAAGCCTTGCCAATAAGTAGAAGTTATAAAGAATCCGTTTTACAAAAATTAGCAGAAGTCTAGTGTAATACTTTATCTTTGATGCAAATTTTAGACTTTGAATACAGCACAATTTATTCCAAAAATACTTTTAGAAAAAATAGAAAAAGCAAGTTTTACATGGCAAACACCAAGTAATATTGCGCTGGTAAAATACTGGGGAAAAAGCAACCCTCAAATACCTAAAAATGCTTCTATCAGTTTTACTTTAAATAATTGTCATACCATTACTACCATTGAATTTTTTAAAATAGAAACAACCGCAGAAGTAGCTTTCGATTTGTTTTTTGAAGGGAAAGAGAAGGAAGAATTTAAACCTAAAATTGCAGCATTTTTTAAAAGGGTACAAGAATATTGTCCGTATGTTTTTGAGTATAAAATGATAATTAATTCAGAAAATTCTTTTCCACACTCAAGTGGAATTGCTTCTTCAGCAAGCGGGTTAAGCGCGATTGCAATGTGTTTAATGAGTTTAGAACAAAAATTAAATCCAAATTTAACGCAGAAATTCATCCATAAAAAAGCTTCTTTTTTAGCACGTTTAGGCTCCGGAAGTGCAAGTAGAAGTATAGAAGGTCCTTTAGTTGTGTGGGGAGAACATCCAGAAATAGGGGGAAGCTCAGATATATTTGGGGTTCAATTTCCATATAAAGTACATTCAGTATTTGAAAACTATCAAGATGCAATTTTGTTAGTAGACAAAGGAGAAAAACAAGTCTCTAGTACTGTTGGTCATAATTTAATGCATGCGCATCCATTCGCAGAAAATAGATTCAAACAAGCGAATGAGAATTTATCAAAAATGTCTAAAATTCTTCAAGAAGGAGACCGTAAAGCATTTATAAATTTAGTAGAAAGTGAAGCGTTAACTTTGCATGCTATGATGCTAACCAGCAACCCTTATTTTATTCTAATGAAACCAAATACTTTAGAAATTATTCATAAAATTTGGGAATTTAGAGCAACTCAAAATAGCAACATCTGTTTTACTTTAGATGCAGGTGCAAATGTACATGTCTTATACCCACACAGCGAGAAGGATGCTGTGAACTCTTTTATTGAAAACGTGTTGGCAGATTACTGCCAGAAAAAACAGTATATTTATGATTCAGTAGGTTTTGGAGCGAAAAAACTATAACATAAAAAAGATTTTATGAGAATTATTTTAGTGCTATTATTTATTAGTTTTTTTTCTGTACCAAATACATTAGGTCAAGATAAAGTTTGGTTTGATGTGAATGGAAATACAACTACCAAAGAAAAAGCAGTCTATTATAGCGTTTTTTCTAATGATAAAAAGAAAAATAAAATTATTAAAGATTATTATCTTTCAGGAAAAAAAGCAAAAGAATTTTATGTAGTCAACGGGAAAAAAGAAGGGAAGTTTGTTGCATTTTATGCTACTGGTGAAGTAAAGATTATAGGTGAATTTGAAAATGGGTTGAAAGAAGGAATGTGGAAAACATACTATAGTAATGGTAAAATGAAAGAAAAAGGAAAGTATAGTAGCGGCGAAAAAACAGGTGTTTGGAAACTTTTTTACAAGAATAATTAATAAGAATTTATTAACATATAAAGTCGTATTTTTGTAGCGCTTAAAAGAATATTATGAAAGGACCTTTATTTTATGCTAAAATTTTGCTTTTTGGAGAATACGGAATCATAAAAGATTCGAAAGGATTAGCAATTCCTTACAATGCTTACCGAGGAGCGCTGAAGATTTCGGAAAACCTTTCAGGAAAATCATTAGCGTCAAATGCCAACTTAGACCGCTTTTACAATTATTTATCTACTTTAAAAACAGACTTAGTAACCTTTGACTTGGTTTCTTTTAAAAAAGACATTCAAAATGGAATGTATTTTGATTCTTCAATACCGCAAGGATACGGTGTTGGTAGTTCTGGAGCTTTAGTAGCTTCGATTTATGATGAATATGCTTCAGAAAAAATAACAGTTTTAGAAAATTTAACAAGAGATAAATTATTGAATTTAAAAGCAGTTTTTGCTTTAATGGAATCTTTTTTTCATGGGAAAAGTTCAGGTTTAGACCCTTTAAATAGTTACTTAAGCTTACCAATCTTAATCAATTCTAAAGACAGTATAGAGCCTGCAGGAATTCCTTCACAAAAGGAAGGGAAAGGAGCCGTTTTCTTATTAGATTCAGAACAAATTGGAGAAACAGAGCCAATGGTCAACATCTTTATGAATAAGATGAAAAATGAAGGTTTTAGAAAAATGATTAGTGAAGAATTTTCAACCACAACAGATGCTTGTATTGAAGATTTTTTACAAGGAAATGTAAAATCTTTATTTGGGAATGTAAAATCTTTATCTAAAATTGTTTTAACTAATTTTAAACCGATGATCCCTGATGCTTTTCATAAAGTTTGGGAAAAGGGAATTTCTACGAATGACTATTATTTAAAACTATGTGGTTCTGGTGGAGGAGGTTATATTTTAGGCTTCACAGAAGATTTTGTAAAAGCTCAAAAAAGTTTAAAAGACTATAAGCTAGAGTTAGTTTATAGGTTCTAGCATACTTTTATGGGTGCTTTAAAAGCAAAACGAATAATACTTAAATTTTTTAGTTTATTCTCAGCAGTTAGAGGTTATAATATTTTAGTACTAATTTGTGCCCAATATTTAGCGGCAATCTTTATTTTTTCTCCAACTAAATCCTTAAAAGAAGTTCTATTCGATTTACATTTACTATTCGTAGTTTTAGCTACGGTCTTCGTAATCGCTGGAGGATATATTATTAATAATTTTTACGATGTAAAAGTTGATGAAATTAACAGACCTGTAAAAGCAAGTTTAGACAGTTTTATAAAACAATCCACAAAGTTAAGACTTTACTTTATTCTAAATTTTATTGGTTTCTGTTTTGGAGTTTTAATTTCTACAAGAGCAGCATTTTTCTTTGTAGCGTATATATTTGCTATTTGGTTTTATTCTCATAAGTTGAAAAAGTATCCATTTATAGGAGTGCTTTCTGCCACTGTACTCACCATATTACCTTTTTTTGCGGTTTTTATTTATTTTAGAAATTTTTCTAAAATAATTTTTGTGTACGCAATCTTCTTATTTTTAGTTATTATGGTGCGTGAATTAATCAAAGATTTGCAAAATATAAAAGGTGCTTTTGCCAATAATTACAGGACCTTTCCTGTTGCTTACGGCGAAAAAAAAACAAAACAGCTTTCTGTTTTTCTTTTAATTTTAACAAGTATTCCCGTAGCATTTTTATTTAAGTATCCGGCATTGGGCTTTATGCGATATTATTTCTATTTGGCTTTAGTAATCCTAGTTTTTGTAGGTTTTTATCTTTGGAAATCGAAGTCAAGAAATCACTATAGAGTACTTCATAACATTTTAAAATTTTTGTTGCTTATTGGCGTTTTGTGTTTAATTTTTACTGATACTTCATTACTTTTAGATAAAGTGATTGATAGATTGAACTAAAATTCAAGAATATAACTACCTTTGCAAAAATTTTTTATAATGAATTCAAATAGAAACTCGTCGAGAGGACGACAAGAAGGTAAGAAAAGTACTCCTCTAAGTAGAAAAAGTACGCCATCAAGCAAAAAAAGTACTCCGTTAAGTAGAAAAACTACTAAAAAAACGTTTACTAAAATTAAAGAAACGCCAAAATCTGACGATTCATCGGGAATCCGTTTAAACAAGTACATCGCCAATTCAGGAGTGTGCTCAAGACGCGAGGCAGATACGTATATAGAACACGGTAGTGTTGAAGTAAACGGTAATCTTGTAACCGAGATGGGTTATAAAGTACAGGCAGATGATGTTGTTCGTTTTGACGGAACAAGTATTACGCCAGAACAAAAGAAATATATTTTACTAAACAAGCCTAAAAATTACATTACTACGATGGACGACGATCGTGGTAGAAAAACAGTAATGGATTTGGTATCAAATGCCTCAAAGGAACGAATATATCCTGTAGGTCGTTTGGATAGAAATACAACAGGTTTGTTGTTGTTTACGAATGATGGTGAGTTGGCTAAAAAGTTAACACATCCAAAACATGATGTACGTAAGTTGTACCACGCTTCTTTAGATAAAAAGTTAGAATTAAAAGATTTAGAGAAATTACGTGGAGAAGTAATTATTGAAGGTAAAAAAGTATTTATTGATGCCGTTTCTTATGTAGATGGACAACCTAAATCTGAAGTAGGAATCGAAATACATTCTGGTAGGAACAGAATTGTACGTAAGATTTTTGAACATTTAGGGTATAAAGTAAGCAAACTAGATAGAGTGATTTTTGCGGAATTAACCAAGAAAAATTTACCTAGAGGAAGATGGAGAGAATTAACGAATCAAGAGGTGAGTAATCTTCAAATGTTGAAGTAATTCTTCAGATCAAAATATTAAAAAAAACCTTTTAGAAGTTAAATTCTAGAAGGTTTTTTTATGAAATTTGAACTATATAATCGACCAACCTTGCAGCCAAACCCGCAGTGCTGTCATCCACATCAAAATCCGGATTTAACTCTGCAATATCACAAGAAATTACTTTTTTACTTTGAAATAAAAAGGCAAGTGCTTCATATACGAAACTAGGTGCGAAACCGAGTGGGGAAGGAGCGCTCACTCCAGGGGCATATGCTGATGAAAATCCATCCATGTCGATCGTAATGTAAAGGTAATCTACTTCTTTAATGAAAGTATTTAATTTACTTTTTAAGGCGTCATTAAACGTTTCACATTCAAAATTTGAAACATAAGAAACATTCTTTTTTGCTGCAATCTCAAAAAGTTCTTTCGGGTTTGATTGTTGTTGAATTCCGATTGCAAAATATGCAACCTCATTATTTTCGGTTAAAATCTGATTAAAAGGTGTTCCTGAATTTGGTTTTGTCTCAACAGCTCTTAAGTCGAAATGTGCATCAAAATTTATAATTCCTATTTTATTTTTCGAAATGTTTTTGAGGGCATCTTTAATTCCATTGAAATTGGCGTACGCAATGTCATGGCCGCCACCAATAGCAATAGGAATTATATTGCTAGTAATACACATGCTAATGGTCTTAGAAAGCGCTTTTTGGCAATCTTCTAAATTTTCATCAATACAAATGACATCACCAAAATCTGTGATTTTTTTGTCTTTGAAATGAATCGGAAGTTTCCCTAATTTATTACGTATACTCTTTGGACCTTTTCTGGCGCCAACTCTGCCTTGATTTCTTTTCACACCTTCATCACAATCATACCCAATAATACCAATATCAGTAGCATTCTCATTTTGTAAATCATCTATATGAGAAACTAGAATTTCTTGATGCCAATATTGATTTTCAAGTGTAGAATCCCGACCAGAATACATCGCTTTATTTCCGGCTTTATACCCAACTTTTAAATTTTTTAAAAAAATCATAGGAAGGGTTGTTTAATTTCTTTACCCTTTAAAAACACTTTTTCAATAGAATGATTTCCAAAAGAATACGGAATAAAGTGATACGAATTAATTTCTTTGGTTAAAATCAAATTGGCCAATTTTCCTTTGGTAATCGAACCAACTTTGTCTTGCAGATTCATTGCGTAAGCTCCGTTAATAGTAGCAGCGTTAATGGCTTCTTCGGGTGTCATTCTCATTTTTACACAAGCA
>JBNMOF010000127.1:0-6447 GCA_051277175.1 Polaribacter sp. | reverse complement strand
CGCCAAATTTTTCTTTTGCACCCGCAATATAAACCTCCTCTTTTTTACTTTTAATTGCTTTTAACATTTGTACAGCGCAGCGCTCCGGAGACATTCCACTACCAGTTGCTGCATCCATCTTTCCTTGTGGAATTCCATTTCCAGTCAATGCATTTTTAGAAATATTAGTATTTATAAAACCCGGACAAATTAATGTAACTGCAATATTGTTTTTATAACTTTCTGCTCGTAAACTATCAAAAAAACCATGCAACGCGTGTTTACTGGCTGCATAACTAGAGCGCAAAGGCGTACCTATTTTACCCACAATACTCGTAGTAACAGCAAATTGGCCTGATTTATTTTCAATAAAATGAGGTAAAATAGCTTTCGATAGCGCAACTGTTCCTAAATAATTAATATCCATAATACGTTTATCGACCTCAATCTGTGTATTTTCAACTAAAGACCGCTGACTAACTCCACCATTATTAATTAGAATATCAATTTTACCAAAAGCTAAAATAGCTTCCGCTGTTTTTTGTTTTAAACTTGTATAATTTTCCAAGTCTAAGGGAATAACTACGATATTCTTCGGGTTTTCACATTCTATTTTCACGCATTCGAGCGCTTCTTTATTTCTAGATGATAAAATAAGTTTACAGTTCTGCCGAGAGAACTCAATAGCTAGCGCCTTACCAATTCCTGATGAAGCACCAGTAATCCAAAGTACTTTATTAGTAAAATACATAATACTATTTTATTTATGACTCACAAGATACCTAATTTGTTATAGAAATAGTATTTTTGAAAGGCTCCTTAAAAATAGTTTTTCTAAAACCAAAATCAATTTATAAAATGAAAAAATTTCTCGCTATTATACTTTTAATCTCTTCATTTTCACAAGCACAGTTTTCTATAAGTGGTACATTAACCAGTAGTTTAGATACAGATTGGGTGGTCTTATATAAAACCGAAAACGCTAAACAACGGTTTGTTCAAAATACAACTATCAAAAAGGATAGTGTCTTTATGAATGGTAGCCACCAAACCATTGGAACCTTTCAATTTGAATTGCCAGCAGACACAAAAATTGGTTCTTACAAAATTAATTATAGAACGAATGGTGAAGGATTTGTAGATTTTATATTCAATAAAGAAAATGTGAGCTTTGCATTTCACCCAGATTACCCAGAACAAACGATCTTATTTTCTGAATCTAAAGAAAATATAATGTATAACAATTACCTAACTGAAACCGCAGCGCAGCAACAAAAGTTAGACTCGTTGCAAATCACTTTTATTAATAACAAACAATTAGATTTAAGTTTATCTTATAAAGCAGCACTCACCGTACTAAATAGTATTCAGCAAAAATACTTAGAGCGTTCAAAAAAAATGTATGTACACTCCTTTATTAAGGCTGGTTTACGAGCAAATTCGTCAGAAATTAAACCAAATGTTAAAGAGTACGTCTCTCATGTGAGAACTACCTTTTTTAATACTATAGATTTTTCTAATCAAGCGCTTATAAACGCGTCTTTTTTATTAGATAAAATTACAAATTACATTTTTTACATTCACTATTCAGAGAATTTACAAACACAACAAAAGCTTTACGAAAAAGCTATTGAAACGGTTTTCTCTAAAATTAAAAATACTATTTTTAAAAAGAATGTAATTGAGTTTTTAATTGGAAAATTTGAAGAAAATAAAAACTTAGAAATGATAGATTTTCTTTTTGAAGGCTATTATGATCAATTACCAAAAGCATTAATAAATGATACATTTAAGAATGAAAAATTAACACTACTTGGAACAGAAGTCGGTAGAAAAGCACCCGATTTTTCTTGGAAAGAAAATGGGAAAAACATTCAGCTTTCTACCTTAAACGAGGCAAAAAATTATGTGTTGGTTTTTTGGAGTACAGATTGTTCTCACTGTTTAAAAGAAATTCCTGAATTACATGCCTTCTTAAAAAATAAAAAAGATATTAAAGTAGTTGCTTTTGCTATGGAGAGAAATAAGCTTATTTGGACAAACATGAAAACTACCCTACCAAATTGGCACCATGTTTTAGGATTGAATAAATGGCAAAATAAAACTGCTTTAACTTATAGTATTGTTGCTACACCTACTTATTTTATTTTGGATGCGAACAAAAAAATCATAGCAAAACCAAACAGATTAAAAGATTTGGAGGCTTTTGTGTACAATTTAAAAAAAGTTGATTATTAAATTTTAAACCTTTTGGATTACTATATTGGGCATTAAAAATGGAGAAAAGCATCTTCTAGGTGCTCAATTCTTGTTTTATTATTTTGGTGAATAATGGCAATAATATCAAACCGTACTTCAACATCTAAGTCCTTGTCTATTATATAATAATCTATCGCAGAAACTAAGTGTTTTATTTTTTTAGGATTTACAGCATCTTGCGGATCCCCAAAATAATCAGTACTTCTCGTTTTCACCTCCACAACTACAAGGGTGTTTTCTTTTTGAGCAATAATATCTACCTCTGCCTTTAAATAACGGTAGTTCTTTTCTAAGATTTTATATTCGTTTTTAATTAAAAAATCGATGGCCAATTGTTCTCCTTTTTTACCAAGCTCGTTATGTGCTGCCATCCTGTTAAATTACAAATTAATGATTACTTGCATGACGTATGACTAAAAAAACATTAATAACGTATTTAAAGTTTTTGAAAACTGAAGTACTAAGATCTTCGAACAATAAAATTATTACTGGTGCTGCACGAATAACTGAAATAAAACAACAAGTAAAAGGTAAAAGGAGATCGGATAAAAATTACCATGATTTCACCACAGTACTTTTCCAAATAAAGAGTTTAGTTTAATCTTCAAAAACTAGTGAATAATTTTCCATATCAACTTCTAAAGCAACATTTCTCCCAAATATCAAAGCTCTATTATCAGCTTCATGTCCAGCAGGAAAATCAAATAAAACAGGAATATTTTCAGGAATAACATCTAAAATTAATTGTTCAATAGTACTTCCCCATTGTGTAGAATTCTTTTTAATGGATGACATATTACCAACAATAACAGCTTTTACTTTTGTAAAATATCCCGCCCTTTTTAAACTTTGTAACATTCTATCAATCGAATATTTGTATTCACCAATTTCTTCAATAAATAAAATTTTTCCTTCTGTTAAAAGTTGACTATTTGAACCCAACATAGAAGTTAAAATTGAGAGATTCCCACCTATCAATTGTCCTTTTAAAATTTCTCCTGAATTTAAAATAGCATTTCTATTATCTTCTGACGATGGAATTGAATACTTTAATTCTTCACCAAAAAGAGCTTTTTTAAAACTTGCTTTCGTTTCTAAAATTTCTTCTGGTATTTCCTCTAAACTTGTTGCCATCATACCATGCATCGTTTCTATTCCTAAATTATGAATATGATTGTGAAACGCAGTAATGTCTGAATAGCCAATAATCCATTTTGGATGCGCTATAAACTCAGTAAAATTTAGTTTATCTAAAATCCTAACAGAGCCATAACCTCCTCTTGCAGACCAAATAGCCTTTATGTTTTTATTGTCTAATGCTTCTTGAAAGTCTTGAAAACGCTCATTATCTGTGCCAGAGAAATGATTATTTTGATTGAATAAATTACTTCCTAAAACAACTATTAAACCCCAATTTTCTGCTAACTCTTTCGCTTTTTGAATCGTGTCTTCTCTATCCTTTAAAATTCCTGCTGGTGCAACAATTGCAATGGTATCTCCCTCCTGTAAATAAGGAGGAGTCATTAATTCATTTGTTTTTTCTTGTGCAATTATTGTTGAGAAAGTTATCAATAATAGCGCAGTAAATAGGCAAATTTTCTTCAAAATATATGCGGTTTTTAATTCCTAAAATGCTAAAAATACTATTCCTGTAAATGTATCTATTTTCAATGACTTTAGAAACTCCGTTTTTTGTACTTTTGTACTTTAAAAATCAGTCCAAAATTAATACGAAGAACACATGAGTGCTCCAAAAAGATATACAATTACAGCAGCTTTACCATACACAAATGGTCCAATTCATATCGGCCATTTAGCAGGTGTGTACGTTCCTGCAGATATTTATGCGCGTTATTTACGTTTAATTGGTAAAGACGTTGCCTATATCTGTGGTTCTGATGAACACGGTGTTGCCATTCCGATGAGAGCTAAAAAAGAAGGCGTTTCTCCGCAAGACATTATTGATAAATATCACGGAATCATCAAGCAATCTTTTTCTGATTTTGGAATTTCTTTTGATAACTATTCAAGAACATCTTCTAAAATTCATCATGAGACTGCATCCGAGTTTTTTACAAAGTTGTATGATAATGGAGATTTTATTGAAGAAACTTCTGCACAATTGTACGATGCAGAAGCAAATCAGTTTTTAGCAGACAGATTTGTGGTGGGAACTTGTCCAAAATGTGGCTTTGAAGAAAGTTATGGAGATCAATGTGAAAACTGTGGCACAAGTCATAATGCCAATGATTTAATTAACCCTAAATCTGCAATTACAGGAAATGTACCCACAGTAAAAGAAACAAAGCACTGGTTTTTACCCTTAAATAAACATGAAGATTTTTTACGTAAATGGATTTTAGAAGGTCACAAGAAAGACTGGAAACCAAATGTATACGGCCAAGTAAAAAGTTGGGTAGAAGATGGTTTACGACCAAGAGCGGTAACTAGAGATTTAGATTGGGGAATTCCAGTTCCCTTAGAAAATGCAAAAGAAAAAGTACTCTATGTTTGGTTTGATGCGCCTATTGGCTATATTTCATCTACCAAAGAATGGGCCGCAAGAGAAGGAAAAAACTGGGAAGACTACTGGAAAAAAGACGATACCAAATTGGTTCATTTTATAGGGAAAGACAACATTGTTTTTCACTGTATTATTTTTCCAGCGATGTTAAAAGCACATGGAGATTATATTTTACCAGACAATGTTCCTGCAAATGAATTCTTAAATTTAGAAGGAAATAAATTATCGACTTCTAAAAATTGGGCTGTTTGGTTGCATGAGTATTTGGAAGAATTTCCAAATCAGCAAGATGTTTTACGTTATACATTAACTGCAAACGCACCAGAAAGTAAAGACAACGATTTTACTTGGAAAGATTTTCAAGCTAAGAACAACAACGAATTGGTTGCTATTTTTGGTAATTTTATAAATCGTGTTGTTGTTTTAACTAACAAATATTATGAAGGAATTGTGCCTGCTCCCAATAATTTCTCTGATATTGACGAAGATGTTTTAGCCGCTGTAAAAGAGTTTCCAAATACCATTGGAAAGTCTATTGAAAGATATCGTTTTAGAGAAGCATCTCAAGAATTAATGAACTTAGCAAGACTTGGAAACAAGTATTTGGCAGACGAAGAACCTTGGAAGGTTATAAAAGTAGATGAAGCGCGCGTACAAACAATTATGTATGTTGCCTTACAAATTTCTGCAGCTTTAGCAGTAGTCTCTGAACCCTTTTTACCTTTTACTTCAAACAAATTAAAGAATATTTTAAATATTGATGCAAACTTATCTTGGGAAAATGTGACTAAGAATGCCATTTTATTATCCGAAACACATCAAATAAACAAGGCAGAATTACTGTTTTCTAAAATCGAAGACCCGGCAATTGAAGCGCAGATTGAAAAGTTACAAGCAACTAAAATAGCGAACGAACAAGAAAATAAGGTGATAACACCTCAAAAAGATACCATTGAATTTGAAGACTTTACAAAACTAGATATTAGAATTGGAACTATTTTAGAAGCTGAAAAGGTAGCTAAAACTAAAAAATTGCTAAAACTAAAAGTTGACGTTGGTATTGATATTAGAACCATTGTTTCTGGAATTGCAGAAAGCTTTTCTCCCGAGCAAATTATTGGTCAACAAGTTTCTGTTTTAGTGAATTTAGCGCCAAGGAAAATTAGAGGAGTAGAAAGCCAAGGAATGATTTTAATGACAGACACTCCAGATGGAAAGTTAGCTTTTGTTGCCCCGGAAAAAGCTGTTAAAAACGGACAAGAAGTTAGTTAATGCTAAAAATTGCAAATCATCCAATTTATAGACACGAATTGCCAGAAGGGCATCGTTTTCCAATGGAAAAGTATGACCTTTTACCACAACAATTAATCTACGAAGGAACCTGTTTAGAAGAAAATTTCTTCGAACCAGAAATTCCAAATTATAAACATTTTTTTACGGTACATGATCCTGAGTATTTTTTCGATTTACTAAATATTACACTGTCCCGAAAGGCTGCAAGAAAAATTGGTTTTCCACTTTCTGAAGTTCTTATAGAAAGAGAAATGATTATTGCAGACGGAACAATGAAAGCCTCTGAATTTGCATTAAAAAACGGGATTGCAATGAATATTGCTGGTGGAACGCATCATGCATTTTCCAATCGTGGTGAAGCTTTTTGTATGTTAAATGACCAAGCAATTGGG
>JBNMOF010000126.1:0-6458 GCA_051277175.1 Polaribacter sp. | reverse complement strand
ATAAAGTTTTAGCTATTAAGAGTTCCAAGAGTGAGAACTTATCAAATAGGTATTCTAATATTGACAATTTACAAATAGTTTTTTTTATTTAAAAAAAAGAATATTTGGGTTCTCTCCGTTGTATTTGCCACAGTCCACAAAGATACGAATAGAGATCATTGCTGTTAAAGTAGGATTCGCTTTTTAAATTGCAGTAATTTAGCATTCGCTCTTTTAATAGCAATAGAAAATTGAAGGAGACCGATTTGAAAGAATAGGGTATTATTTGTTTATTTTTAAGGATATTTTCTAATTGTAGTGTTTTGTCTTTAGAACGTGTTTAAATTAATTTGATAATTTTTTTACTCATCGGTTTTGTCATTGAGTAAAAAACATCTAGAAACATTCCGTTTTCATCAATTAAATATTTTTGGAAATTCCATTTTACAGAAGAATTTTTTTTCCCATTTTTAGCTTTTTTGGTTAACCACTGGTACAATTCGTGTTGGCCTTTTCCTTTTACCTTAATTTTAGTGGTTAACGGAAAATCTACTCCAAAATTTAAGCGACAAAAAGTTTGAATTTCTGCTGCTGCTCCGGGTTCTTGGCCACCAAACTGATTGCAAGGCAAACCAATAACTACTAATTTATCTTTGTACGTGCTATATAATTCTTGCAAACCATCGTATTGCTTTGTAAATCCGCATTCAGATGCTACGTTTACAAACAGTATTTTTTTTCCTTTGTACTTATTTAGATCGATAATTTCACCGTCTATGCCTTCAATCTTAATGTCGTAGATAGATTCTTTTACAACTGTTTTACTTTGAGCAGCTGTATTTATATAGTTAATTAGAAGGAAGAGATATATTATTTTTTTCAAAACGTTTTTTTTACTTTTAAAGCATTGTAAATATAAGGATATTGTGAATGTGAAAAAAACAGTAATACTCAAAAAAACAGGTATTTGTTGTAAATAAAAAACCTCAACTGTAAAAGTTGAGGTTTCTTCTTTGTACTCAAGGCGGGAATCGAACCCGCACTTCCGAAAAAACTGGATTTTGAATCCAGCGCGTCTACCAATTCCGCCACTTGAGCATTTTCTTAATAGGACTGCAAATGTATAAAATTATTTTATTTTAAACTCAATAAATTTATTCCAAACTCAATAAATAATTTCTACTTTTGTATGCTTACAACAACACAACAAAAAAAGATAACTAAATGCCTACAAATCAATTAGCACCAAAGATTTTTGCCTGCAGACAAAGTACTGTTTTAGCAGAAAAAATTGCAAAAGAATACAACACTACTTTAGGAAAAGTGAAAACAACTTATTTTAGTGATGGCGAGTTTCAACCAGCTTTTGAAGAATCTGTGAGAGGAAGAAGAATTTTTATTATAGGTTCTACATTTCCAAATGCAGACAATTTAATGGAAATGCTTTTAATGTTAGATGCTGCCAAAAGAGCATCTGCCAGACATATTACGGCGGTAATGCCATATTTTGGTTGGGCAAGACAAGACAGAAAAGACAAGCCAAGAGTCGCTATTGGAGCAAAATTAGTTGCAAACTTATTGCAATCTGCCGGAGCAACAAGAATTATGACGATGGATTTGCATGCAGACCAAATTCAAGGATTTTTTGAGAAGCCAGTAGATCACCTATTTGCTTCTACTATTTTTATGCCTTATATAAAAAGCTTAAAATTAGACAATCTAACAATTGCATCTCCAGATATGGGAGGTTCGAAAAGAGCATATGCATATTCTAAACATTTACATTCAGATGTAGTAATCTGTTACAAGCAGCGAAAAAAAGCCAACGAAATTTCTCTTATGGAACTTATTGGTGATGTTCAAGGAAAAAATGTAATCTTGATAGATGATATGATTGATACAGGAGGAACTTTAGCCCATGCTGCAAATTTAATGATAGAAAGAGGAGCTATAAGTGTTCGTGCAATTTGTACACACCCAATACTCTCTGGTGGTGCATATGAAAAAATAGAAAATTCGGGTTTAACAGAGTTAATTGTTTCAGATACAATCCCGTTAAAGAAGGAGACTTCTAAAATAAAAGTTGTATCTTGCGCGCCATTATTTGCTGATGTTATGCACAAAGTGCAAGACAATACTTCAATTAGTGGACAATTTTTAATGTAAATAAATAATAAAGAAAGAAAGTAATGAAATCAATTACAATTAAAGGATCAAAAAGAGAAAGCGTAGGTAAAGTAGCAACTAAAGCCTTACGTAATGCTGGTATGGTTCCTTGCGTTATATACGGAGGAGGTAAACTAGTTCATTTTTCATCAGAAGAATTAGCTTTTTCAAAATTAGTGTACACTCCAAATGTTTATACAGCTACAATTATTGTTGATGGAGAAAAAATACCTACAATTTTAAAAGACATTCAATTTCACCCAGTAACAGATAAAATCATACATGCAGATTTTTATCAGTTATTTGATGATAAAGAAATTACAATGAGAATTCCAGTTAATTTAATTGGAACTTCACCAGGAGTATTAAATGGAGGTTCTTTACGTTTTACAAATCGTAAATTAAAAGTAAAAGCATTGCCTTCTAATTTACCAGATTTTGTAAATGCAGATATTTCAAAATTAAAAATCGGAAGTAAATTACTTGTATCGTCTTTAAAGACAGACGATTATACATTTATGCACCCAGATAATACAGTGGTTGTTCAAGTTAGAACTTCTCGTAATGCAACTGAAGTTGAAGAAGATGCAGAAGAAGCTGCAGAAGCTGCTGCACCAGATGCACCAGCAGCAGTATAATTTAGCATAGCAGTACATAATAAGAAAGAAAGCGTTACAATATTTGTAACGCTTTTTTTTACGCTATTTTTTTCAGTGGAATACTATCTTATTTCTTAGTATTTTTGAGAAATGAATTTAATGGCTTTTTTGAAAAATACTTTGAGTCGTTATACAGAAATTAAAGAAGAGTTCATGAAGAAATTTTTAATTGTTGGTTTGGGAAATATTGGCCCTGCATATGCAAACACACGTCATAATATTGGTTTTAAAATTGTTGATGAACTTGCTGAAGAACACAAGACAACATTTGAAACTGAAAAACTGGGAGATCTAGCTACTTTTAAACTGAAAGGAAAAACTTTTATCCTTTTAAAACCAAGCACGTTTATGAATTTAAGTGGTAAATCTGTAAAATATTGGATGGATAAAGAAAATATAGCTGTAGAAAATATCTTAGTAGTCACAGATGACGTTAATATAGATTTTGGTACCATTCGTTTAAAAGCGAAAGGCTCTGCAGGAGGTCATAACGGATTAAAAGATATTCAAGAGAAATTAAATACGCAACAATACGCTCGTTTTAGATTTGGTGTTGGGGCTAATTATTCTAAAGGAAGACAAGTAGATTTTGTGCTTGGAGAATGGAATAAACAAGAAACAAGTGAATTAATAGAGCGTTTACCCACTTCAGCAAAAATAATTACTTCTTTTGGCACTGCTGGATTGTCAAATACCATGAATACTTTTAACGGGAAATAACTAATTAGAAAATAAATAAGCAAGAATTGTAGCGATTCTTATTATTCCAAGTATGTCTTCAAAATTTCATAAAACCTTGTGAATTGCTACTAATTTTTGATATTCTCTCATCAAATATTTTCTAGTTTTAGATTTTTCAATACTTAAAAAAACTAAAACTAGAGTTTAAATTAATACGCTGATTTCTAAAAAACCTATTTACTCATTTTCACTAGCAAACCATTCTGCAAAGCTAGAACTAGTTTCTTGTAGTTTTAAAGCATGTAGATTAATATTATTTGGCAGTCTGCATTTAATTTTCTGTGCAAAATCTATGACCATCATTTCGCTAGTTGGTTGGTAATCTACTAGTAGAACATGATGATCTCTGTCCATCAATTCTTTTGCTAATTCAACATGTGGTGTGTTTTTGTTAAACACGGTTGCATGGTCAAAAACATCTACAATTTCTTCGTTTACAATCTTTTTCAAGTCGGTAAAATCAATAACCATCCCAAATTTTGGATTGGAATTGTCTGTAATTGGTTTTCCAGAAACAGTAACATATAGTTTGTAAGAATGCCCGTGGACATTTTTACATTTTCCGTCATAACCATATAAGGCGTGTCCCGTTTCAAAATTGAATTTCTTTGTGATTCTAATTGTGCTCATTTGTATTTTGTATTATCTATGTCGGTTCGAATGCTTTCACTTTTTTCTGGGATTGCTTTCTAAACTTCGGTAGCATTTTTTATAAATTAAACTGCTTTCGATATAAATTTGTTAAGTTAGATTTCTATTGGCTCTTTGTTTTAGAGGTCAAAATTTTACATTTTACCGTCTTTTGTTTCTGTATTTGTTGTAAAAATATACAATAACTAATCCTAATGCCAATACTAAAAATAAATAATCGCCTCCCATTTTGTTTGTATTTTGTTATTATTCAACTAAAAAATTATCTAAAACATCTGCAATTTTTCTGTTATCAGACAATTGCGGTATTTTATTTTGCCCTCCAAACTTGTCAATAGATTTCATGTACGCATGAAAGCCACCTTTTTTTACTTTTCGAATGATTAATGGGCGTAATATTTTCCCTTTAATTAAATCGAAATAATAAACATTCTGTGCTTGCATAGAAGCATCTATTTTTTCTTCAAACTCGGCCAGGTTTTCTGCGTCATTGTCAAATTCTATAAACCATTCATGGTACGGCAAGCCACTATCCGGATTTACTTGAGGCGCAACCGTAAACTCACTAATACTTATGGTAGTTTCTTTTATAGCATCATTCAGTGCTTTTTCTACTTCTTTTCCAATAACATGCTCTCCAAAGGCAGAAATAAAATGTTTAATTCTTCCGGTAACTTTAATTCGATAAGGCTTGGTTGTTGTAAATTCGACAGTGTCGCCAATATTATACCCCCAAAGACCTGCTGTTGTATTTAAGATGATGGCATAATTCACACCAACTTTTACATCTTTTAGAGAAATTCTTGTCGGATTTTGATCAAAAAATTCATTTGCTGGAATAAATTCATAGAAAATACCAGAGTCTAATTGCAATAACATTCCTTTTGCTGTTTGCGAATCTTGGTAGGCAATAAAACCTTCTGAAGCAGGGTATAATTCTATATAATCTATCTTTTTACCAATTAAACTTTCGAACTTATTTTTATAAGGTTCAAAATTTACACCGCCATAAATAAAGAAATTAAAATTTGGAAATAACTCTGAAATCGACTTTCCTGTTTTTGCAATGAGCTTTTCAAAATACATTTGTACCCAAGAAGGAATTCCGCTAATGACAGACATATCCTCATGAATGGTTTCTTCTACAATAGCATTTACTTTAGTATCCCAATCTTCTATGCAGTTGGTTTCCCAACTCGGTAACCTATTTTTTAACAAGTACTGAGGAATGTAGTGCGCTACAATGCCACTTAATCTCCCCAATTTTACTCCGTTTTTGTCACTTAAAATTGGGCTTCCTTGAAGAAAGATCATTTTCCCATTTACAAAGCTTGCATCATTTTTTTCTGCAATATAAAATAACAAGGCATTTTTTGCCGCCTTAATATGCGTTGGCATAGAGTCTTTAGTAATCGGAATATATTTTGCACCAGAAGTGGTGCCTGAAGTCTTTGCAAAGTACAGCGGTTTTCCAACCCAAAGAATATCGGATTCACCGGCCACCATGCGATCTATGTAAGGTCTTAAACCTTCATAGTCCGTGACTTTAACTTGTTTTTTAAAATCCTCATAATTAGAGATAGTAGAAAAATTATGGTCTTTTCCAAACGCAGTCTTACTTCCTTTAGAAATTAGATTTTTGAAAACTTTCTCTTGTGTTTTGTGCGGATTATCAGCCCATTTGTAGACTTTTCTCGTTGCCATTTTAGCAAAAGGAATTGCAAAAAAAGATTTAATGCTCATTATTTAAAGTCTATTAGATTTGAAGGATTTATAGCATAACCACCTTTCCAAAGTTCAAAATGTAAATGCGGTCCTGTAGAAAGTTCACCTGTAGAACCTACACTTGCAATTACTTCTCCTGATTTTACAAAATCTCCTTGCTGTTTTAGTAAATTTCCATTGTGTTTATAAACAGATATATACTCTTTATTGTGTTTTAAAATGATAACGTAACCAGCTTCTGCACTCCATCCAGAAAAAATAACGGTCCCATCTGAAATGGCTTTAACTGGTGTGCCCGTTTGTGCAACAATATCTACGGCAAAATGCTTAGAAGTGGCATCGAAATCTTGCGAAATATTACCTGTAATAGGTGCAAAAAAGACAATATTAACCTTGTTTTTTGAGTTATTTAGAATGGCAAAACGAGTTTCTCTATCTATTTTTTCTCTAAACAAAGAGTCTTCCTTTGTAGCGTCTAATTCACTTTCTTCTATTGCCGATTGTTTGGCTTGTAATTGAAGAGAATCTACTTCTTCG
>JBNMOF010000125.1:0-6465 GCA_051277175.1 Polaribacter sp. | reverse complement strand
AAGGAGCCAAAGGTTTATTCGGTAGCTTGAAAAATTTTCTCGTTGAACTTTTTGACTTTAGAGAAGATACAGATCACGAAGCAACAATAGAGGCTATAAAAGTAGACATTCCTTTTAAAGGTGCAACTGCTTGGATTCTTATTTTTGCGGTCTTTGTGGCCTCAATAGGGTTAAATGCAGATTCTACGGCTGTGGTTATTGGTGCCATGCTTATATCGCCGCTAATGGGTCCAATTTTAGGTATAGGGATGTCATTTGCTCTTAATGATATAGATACCTTTAAGAAGTCTTTAATGAACTTAGGAACCATGATTGGTTTAAGTTTATTAGCATCTTTTCTTTTCTTTTACTTTTTTCCATTAAGTGAAGACAATTCTGAATTATTAGGACGCGTTAGTCCAGATATTCGAGATGTTTTAATTGCCTTTTTCGGTGGTTTGGCCTTAATGGTTGCAAGAACTAAAAAAGGGACGGTAGCTTCCGTAATTTTTGGTGTTGCAATTGCAACCGCCCTAATGCCACCTTTATGTACCGCTGGATATGGTTTAGCAATAGGAAATTTTACCTACTTTTTTGGAGCGATGTATTTGTTTACTATCAACGCTATTTTTATTGCGTTGGCAACCTTTTTAGTTTTAAAACTATTGGCTTTTCCGATGCATAAGTATGCAAATGCAGCGAAGCGAAAAAGATATTCTACAATTGCTACGTTTGTTGGTTTAGCAGTTATGATTCCTGCAATTTTCACTTTTATTACGGTGTTTAAAAAAAATCAAGTAAAAACAGAGGTTACAGATTTTATAAAAAAAGAAATAAAAACGATTCAGGGTTTTCAGTTAATTGATGATACTTACAGTTATGAGGACAAGGAGATTTACTTAAATTTCTTTAATGAAGTTAGTGAAGTAGAAGAAAATATTTTAAACAATCAAATAGCTAATAATACAAATTACACAAAAATAAAGGACTTTAAAATTATTATAAAAGGAAGTGACACCAAGAGTTTTGAATTAATAACCACTGCTTATAAAGAAAAGAGAGAAGAACTTCAAGAGAGTAAAAATATAATTGCAGGTTTGCAAAAACAGCTAACTGGTTTACAAGAGACAATTTCTAGTTTAAATAATAGAATAGAGCAAGATGCGTTGAATAAAAATAAGAATGTAATTGCTTTTAGTAGCATTGCGAAAGATGCTAAAATAAGATATATAGATATTGAGGAAATCGGTTTTGCCAGCGTATTATTTTCTAAAGATTTTATTAAGATTGATACCATTCCTGTTGCAACCATAAAATGGAACTTAAAATTACCAGACAGTATAATTTCTCTGAAAGAAAGAGCATTAAGAAGTTGGCTTCAAAAAGAAATGAAATTAGACACACTCTTCATAAAAAGAAACTAATAATAAAAAAAGCTCCTTTAAAGGAGCTTTTTTTATTTAAAACAATATTGTTTCAAGTAGGTGTATTCGTTACTTAATAAAAGGAATTGAAGTTGTTAATAATTATCTGTTTAAAAATTTTTAGGATCTGACGTAAGATTTTACTTCTACATTTTGATTAAATAGGTATATTTTTTTGTTGGCGATACTTAAACATTCATAGCGGGTCCTTCTTTTATTTCCTCTCTTATAAATAATGTCTTTAAATATAAAAAGATTTCCAAAAGGAATGTCAAAGATAAAGTTCTTTCCAGTTTCTGGAATATTTCCTTTTAAAGCTAATGATAAGTTAATGTCTGAATCGGTACTTGCTTTTGGATTCTTTAAATAATGTGCTAAATAAGGCAGTATTTCTCTCGGATAAATAGTTGGATTTAGAAAAGGTAGCATTAAATGTTGAAAAACTGCTTTCCATTCTTTTCCATGCGGCTGCGCTCTGCCAAATTTTTGATGGGCAACGTGGTGGGCAATTTCATGAACTAAGGTTAATAAAAATTGATGTTTGTTGAGGTTGTTATTAACGGTAATTTGGAACTTCCCATTTGGTAAACTTCTAAAATCGCCATGTTTTGTTGCACGCTGGTTTACAATTTTTAGCGTAAAATTGTGCTCATTTATTAGAAATTCCAAAAAAGGAATCGCTTTTTGTGGTATGTAGTTTTGGTAGTTAGAATCCAATTTTATAAATTTTATACTGCATCTTATTACTGTTTAAGGATTTGATGAAGAAACTTGCAATACTTTTCCGTTGTAAAATTTATTTCCTGTTAAAGAGAAGTCGTAGATGTAATCTGCCATTTCAACCGCAGAAAGTGGTGCCTCATAGCCAGGGAAAGCTTCTTCTAACATTTCTGTTTGTACAGCTCCTAAAGCCAAAACATTAAAAGCAATTTGTTGTTCTTTATACTCTTCTGCTAATAATTCTGATAAGGTAATTACAGCCCCTTTTGCTGAAGAATACGCTGCTAAACCAGGAAACTTAAGGCTTCCTTGAATACCTCCCATAGAACTTACGGTGACTACATGACTTCCTTTTTGTAAAAACGGAATCATTAATTTGGTAATCTCTGCAACTGCGAAAACATTTACTTTATAAACTTCTAAAAAATCTTCTGAAGATAATTCTGTAAAAGGTTTGTTGATTAATTTTCCTGCGTTATTGATTAAAACATCCACTTTTTTCCAAGTATTTTTTATAAAATTAGAAACCTTATGTAAATCTTCAGCACTAGAAATATCAACCGACAGGACAGTAATATTTTCATGATTTATTGCTGATAAAGGTGCTGAGTTTCTAGAAAGTGCCAAAACTTGATGTCCGTTTTCTGCAAACTGTTTTGCCAATTCAAACCCAATTCCTCTGCTTGTTCCTGTAATTACTATATTTTTACTCATCTGTTATTTCTATATTAGTAAACGTTGTTTTTAAAGCATTCCATTTTTCTTTCAAAAGTATATTTTCTGGAACGATAATTTGTTTTTGTGCAATTTTTTTTGTGTACTCAATTCTGTCTTCGAGCATCGGGTGATTGCTGAGATAGGTAGGCAGACTAAATGTAGTTTCCTTTTTTAAAATTGCAAACAATTCAGACATTCCATAGAGGTCTACCTGATTGTCTTTCATTATTTTTAAGCCATAAATATCGGCTTCTTTCTCTAAACTTCTCGTAAAAGAAAGTTGAGAAAATAAATGCGCATTTTCTGCGAGCACGGTATTTATTCCACTGATGTCTCCAAATAAAACAGAGATAAAAATGGCTCCTGATAAATTTCTAGTTACATTTTTTAAAACATGTCTATTTTCTATGTGTGAAATTTCGTGACTAATTAATGCTAGTAGTTGAGACTCATTTTTAATTTTTTCTAGAAGTGCAGTATAGACAACAATCTTACCGCCAGAAAGTGCAAAAGCATTTACATCTTCATTTTTTGCAACATGTACTTTTAATGGAAATGTGCTTTCTATTTGAATAGCATTCACAAAGTTTTGTAGTTTTTTTGTTTTTTCATCATCCACTTCTAAATCAGTAGCGAGTACTTTAAAAACAAAATTCCCGAAACCTTCAACACTTTTATTGTTTAGATTAGAAATAAAACTATCGCTTACTGCGGGAATTACATAAAAATACATTCCAACAGCAATGCTTAAAAGAGCCGTTAGTAAATATACAAATGCGCTTTTTTTATTTTTGTGCAGAAGAACTTCAAATTTATGGATATCATTATTTTTAGTGGAATTTATATACTTAATAAGTGCTGCGTCTGTGCTTTCTATTCTTTGAAAAGGGAATGTTTCTCCGTAACTGAAGGACACAAATTTTTCGGTGTGTACGTTCGTTTTTTTTACAACCGCAGTATTCCAATAAATATTTTTAGAAACACCAGCATCTTCTACGGGCGTAATTTCCCACCTTAATGCAGTTATTTGTAATAATGCTTTGTGCATTTTTGACGACGTACCGTCATAGTAAACAATAGTATAACTCATAAATTAGAGTAAATCAAAATCTAAAAAATCCATAAAATCATCTCCGGTTGCGTCATCATAATCATCATAAGACACTTGCTGTATGCTCTCGGTATCTAAACCTTCTTCAATTACTATAAATCGTAAGATAACTTTAAAGGTTCTAACGGTTACCCAAGGAGTCGCAAGTCCTAATGTGAAAACTAGTAAGAAAAAGTTAATGACCAATAACTCTACAATGTCTGCTGTTTTAATGTTGCACTTAAAATTTACAGGCTTCCCGTTTTGGGTTACTTCTAAATTGTCGACATAAAATTTAATGATATTTTTATAGTACCAAAAACCGTAAATACCTAGCGTGATGTATATGAGTAATATAAATTTTACCGTAATCCAAAATAACTCTCCACCCGAACCTTTAAATCGGAAAGATAAATCACCAAAATGTAAATTACTAAGTACATATTTTCTCAGATCTACCTGAAGCCATGCGCCATAAATACCAAAGGTAATGATTGTAAAGAAGACCCCTTTTAGGTATAATAAAAATAATTCTTTTCTATCTCCTAAATATTTAAAATGAATTCCTTTCCAAGCGCTTCTAGAGGATCTATATCGAACAGCGCCATGAATTGCAAACGGAATTAATAACAATAAAAGCACATATAATAAAATGGTAGCTATAGTTATCAGTGTTAAGTCTTGTGTTTGCGATGCATATATAAAAAAGGCATAGAGTGCAATAACAATTGTATAGATTTTAATAAAACCTTTAAAGACTTCTTTTCCTGTTGCGTGGAATGAAAAGCGACTGTTATCTAGTTCTGTAGATTGGTAGTGGTATTTTAGAAGTTCTACCTTTGCCCAAGGGTAGTATAAACCTAAGGTTATAATTGTGAGCAAGATGTTTTTAAAATAAATGATTGCAAACTCTAATCCAGACCCAAAATATTTAAACCGTTTTTCTTCAGCATGGTTTTCAGTGATAATTTCCATAGTTTTTTTGTTAGTTTAATCTCAAAAATGCAATATTTTTTTGTTTTTGGCAAGTACTTTAAGTGAAGGTTTCTTAAAATTTAATATCTTTATGAAATAAATTTAAAAGACATGAAGAAAATAATCTTAGCCTTGATACTAGTATTTTTGATACAGCATATAACGGCACAAACCACGTATATTTTATGTGGCAAATTAGTCGATACTAAATCGGGAAAAATAGCCAAGGAGAAGACAATCGTTATCAGAGAAAATAAAATTTATTTAGTATTAGACGGTTATGCATTAGTAAAAAGTGCAGATGCAATTACGATTGATTTAAGAGATAAAGTGGTAATGCCTGGTTTGATTGATTTTCATGTGCATATAGAACAGGAATTTGATAGAAATACAAGATTAAACACGTACATTTTAAATGAAGCAGACGTTGCTTTTAACTCGGTTGGCTTTGCTAAAACGACACTTTTAAACGGATTTACATCGGTAAGAGACTTGGGAGGAACAGGAGTTAATATTTCGATTAGAAATGCAATAAATAATGGTAAAATACCTGGACCAAGAGTTTTTACTGCGGGTAAAGCTTTAGCAACAACCGGCGGTCACGCAGATCCAACTAACGGAAGTAGTAGAAATTTAATTGGCAATCCAGGACCAAAAGAAGGTGTTGTAAATTCGGTAGAAGATGCTAGAAAAGCAGTAAGACAGCGTTATAAAAATGGTGCAGATTGGATTAAAATCACAGCAACAGGGGGTGTTTTAAGTTTTGCAAAATCTGGTGATAATCCGCAATTTACAATTGAAGAAATAAAAGTAATCAGTGAAACAGCAAAAGATTACGGAATGTATGTTGCTGCCCACGCACACGGAGACGAAGGAATGCGAAGGGCAATTATCGGAGGTGTGAAAACCATTGAACATGGAACCTATATGAGTGAGGAAACGATGGAACTCATGAAAAAATTTGATGCATATTTAGTTCCTACTATTACAGCAGGAAAAGAAGTAGCGGAGAAGGCTAAAATTGAGGGGTATTATGCAGCAATGGTCGTTCCGAAAGCCTTGGCTGTTGGGCCACAGCTTCAGGGGACTTTTGCGAGAGCCTATAAAAAAGGAGTTGGAATTGCATTTGGTACAGATGCCGGTGTCTTTAAACACGGTAATAATGGCAAAGAGTTTGGTTTTATGGTGGAAGCAGGAATGCCCGCCATGGAAACTATACAATCTGCAACAATTACAAATGCGATGTTGCTAAATATGGAAAGTGAAATAGGCCAGATTAAAAAAGGATTTTATGCTGATATTATTGCAGTAGATGACGATCCTACAAAAAACATTGCGACTATGGAAAATGTTGTTTTTGTAATGAAAAACGGTAAAGTATATAAAAATGAGAAATAAAAATTTAAACTTATTTATAGTCGCTTTTTCGTTAATAACTGTAATTGTGAGTCTTGTAAAATACAATCCTACAAGCGATTTGTTTGGGTTTGAAGTAAACTCTTGGTTTGTACGAATATTATGGCTGTTAATAGGTTTCGTATCTTATAAGAGATATAAAGA
>JBNMOF010000124.1:0-6471 GCA_051277175.1 Polaribacter sp. | reverse complement strand
GTTTATCAAACTTCTTCTTTATAACTCCTACCGAATTTGATGCCAAGGCATCAAAGAAAAACTGGAAGCCAGAGACAAGTCTATTAATGACAGAACTCATTAGCGTGCTAGATAATATAGATAACTTTTCATCTGAAAACACAGAAAAAAAGATTAAGGATTGGATTACTGCTAAAGAAATTGGCTTTGGTAAAATAATGCAGCCGCTCCGTTTAAGTATAGTGGGTAAACTAGCTGGACCACACTTATTTAACATTATAGCAATGATTGGTAAGAAAGAAACGATTAAAAGAATTGAAATAGCAATAGACAAATTGTAGTTTTTAAAAAAATTAGTTAAGACCCCTCAACCCTGTTGAGGGGTTTTTTAGTTTTAAACTGTAACATTTATATAAAACTGCGTCTAATAATAGTGATTAATATTATGTATCTTAACATACATCAGATGATAACTAATAAACTATATATATGATTCCTATTCTACCTATTATTATTGGACTGCTTTTTTTGATTCTATTTGCCTCGTTTTTTACAGTAAAACAACAGACCGCTGCAATTTTAGAGCGTTTTGGGAAATTTAATATCATTCGACCGTCTGGTTTACATTTAAAAATACCTATTATAGACAAAGTTGCAGGACGGTTAAGTTTAAAAATTCAGCAATTAGACGTTATCATCGAGACAAAAACCCTGGATGACGTTTTTGTAAAATTAAAAGTCTCTGTACAATATAAAGTCCTTGCAAACAAAGTGTATGACGCTTTTTACAAATTAGATTATCCACATGATCAAATAACTTCTTATGTGTTTGATGTTGTAAGAGCAGAGGTCCCTAAAATGAAATTAGATGATGTTTTTGTGAAAAAAGATGATATTGCCTTGGCCGTGAAAGCAGAGTTAAACGATGCTATGATAAATTATGGTTTTGATATTATTAGAACCTTAGTTACCGATATCGATCCGGACCCTCAAGTAAAGATAGCCATGAATAGAATTAATGCTTCTGAAAGGGAGAAGGTTGCTGCACAGTATGAAGGAGATGCGCAACGTATCTTAATTGTAGAACGCGCAAAGGCGGAAGCAGAGAGTAAGCGATTACAAGGGCAGGGTATTGCAGATCAGAGAAGAGAAATTGCACGTGGTTTAGAGGAGTCTGTAGAAGTTTTAAACAAGGTAGGAATTAATTCTCAAGAAGCATCTGCATTAATTGTGGTTACACAACATTATGATACACTACAATCCATTGGTCAACAAACGAACAGCAATCTTATCTTGCTCCCCAACTCACCACAAGCGGGTAGCACTATGCTAAATGATATGGTTGCAAGTTTTACAGCGAGTAATCAAATCGGAGAAGCAATGAAGAATCAAAAGCCTAAAAATCTAGATTCTTAAACCCATTTTTATGCATAAAAATATTTTTTTTTATTTATGTTATTTAAACCGTAAATTTAAATCTATCTGTTTTTTCTAAGGAAAAAAAACTTTCTATGAAACATGTAATTTACTGGCTATCAAAGCCTTATTATTTTAACCCTTCAACGAAATTTAAATTAAAATTAAGTTTTGCTTTTGGGTTATTTCTTTTTTTATTTTTATTTTTTTTTAAACCTTTTGGACTTTCTCGTTTTGAGGGAGCTCTTTTAGAGTATTCTTTGGGAATGGGCTCTCTTGATTTTTTAGGGACTTTTCTTCTATTATATATTTCTCCACTTATTTTTAAAAATTATTTTAATGAAGATAATTGGACTGTTGGAAGAAATATTTTATTAATGGTAGTGGGCCTTTTATTTGTTGCCTTAATTCTATGGAATTTCGGAGAAATTTATAAAGAAACCTATGGATTTGATAAATTAACCCTTCTAGAGTTTCTATCTAAAGCTTTTTTAGTGGGTATCATTCCACTAACATTTTATGTTTTTATCAATGAAAAAACGGTAAGAGAAAAAAGAGAAAGAAGAGTTTTTAAAGTTAAAGAAATTAATAAAGAGAATAAAATTTACATCCCTAAAGAAATTAGCATTAATTCTGATAATGAAAAAGAACAAATTACTTTTGACTCAGACAATTTAGTATACATTACATCCCAAGGAAACTATGCAAGCTTCTTTTTAAAAAAGGATGACATACTAAAAGAAAAAATTTTAAGAATTACTTTAACTAAGATCACAGAAAAATTAAAGGATCATCCCAACATAATACGTTGTCATAAGTCTTATATTGTAAATTCTAATTTTATTAATGATATTAGTGGAAATGCAAGGGGCTATTTGTTAAAATCAAAATATATTTCTGAAGAAATACCTGTTTCTAGAAAATTCAGTAAAGAATCTTTAAAAGTGTTTTTTCCTGAGTAACTTTTCTTCTTACACAGAACACAAAACCACTACAACCAATATTTAATCTTAAAAAAGCCTCCTATTTATCCCAAAAATAGCAAAAAACATCCTGTTTACAACAAAAGTTTTAAAAACACAGGAATAGGTTTTATCTTCGCTAAGTGTTAAAAGTATTGGGGGATATTTTTAATTTAATACAAAAAGCTCAACATGTTCATTCAGGTTGAGTTATTTTTTTGTAAAAAAAGATTATTTACACAGGATAATATAGAAATAGCAAAGGCGTCATCACATGATATCTTTTACAAACTTTATATTGTATATTCTAATTGTATTAATGAGCTTAACGCTAATACAAGGAACTATTTATTAAAATTAAACTTCTAATGAAATTCATAATTATATATTATTCAACACAGAATCTTTAAAATTGTTTATCCTTTCTCTATTAAAAAACAATACAACCTCACAACAGATCATAATTAAATTTAAAAATAAACTCCTGTTTGTCCCAAAACAAGTAAAAACCTTCCTGTTTATAACAAAATATTTGAAAACACGATAATGGTTTTTATCTTTGAATAGTATTAAAAGTATTGGGGGATATTTTTAATTTAATACAACAGAGCTCAACTTGTTTATTCAAGTTGAGCTCGTCTTTTTTTATACTACAATTAATATACACTACAACATTTATAACTATACCACTTCAATTTCCTTGAATTGACTGAGGATAAACAATTAATCCCTTAGAGGGTTTAGCTCTCAAATATTAATTCTTTTTACGATACTCCAAATATTTTCCTTAGTAAATTTACATCTAACATAAAAAGGCTCAATTTGTTTTATCAAATTGAGCCACTTTATATTTATACACCTATGGTACTTTATTTCTTATCTTCTATTTTTTCTTCTACTTTTTCTTCAGGTTCTTCTTTCGCAGCATTCTTAAATTCTTTAATTCCACTTCCTAGACCTTTCATTAGTTCTGGTATCTTTTTACCACCAAAAAAAAGTAACACAACCACAACAATTATGGCTATTTGCATTCCGCCTATCATTCCGAAATATATTGATAAACTATTCATCTTTTATAAATTTTATTCATTGCAAAGATACAAAAAAGGTTGTTATCACAATCCTTTCCAATTCTTCTATTCATTTCTTTTTTCAATGATACCACCAATTACTTTTTTCTCTTTTACTACCTCTGGATTTCCTTTATAAAAAATAGTTCCTCCAAAGCCCACTTTCGCTCTTAAAGTTTGGACAGCCGAAATTTCGGCTTTTGCTCCTGTCCCCGAATTAACCGTGGAATTTCCTGCTGATATTAAGTTATAACCATGATAAATTCCGTATAAATCAACATCTACTTCTTGATTCTTTGCGGTTCCAGAAACTTTAATAATCCCTCCAGATATAGCTTTAACTATTAAATAATTGGTTTGAGTAGTAATGTTTATAAAAGCCCCCTCTTGCGCACTTAATTCTATAATGTCTTGATTAAAATCTTTACTAGTAATAGTTGCCCCTTCGTTAGCGTCAATGATAGTAATGCTTTTATTGTAATATAATTTTATTAAAACCTTACCATCCGCTGAATTATTTGCCAATTTTAAGGAAAAAGGTAAAGATAATTTTAACGTCTTATTTACGTTCTTAATCTTAACCATCTCCGACTTCTCTCCTGTGACTTCTATTTTCTGATCTACGGATTTTATCAATTCTACTTCAATCCCATTGTATACTTTTAATACAGTGAAATCTCCTAGATTTTGATTAATTGTAGATTGTGCCAAAATTGCTGTACTCACAAATAATGCACACATAAAACTTATTCTTTTCATAGCTTATATTTTAATGTAGCAAATAATCCAATAATTATAAAGGTTTTTTTAGTGTTTTATTGTAACACTGAAAAAAAACCTAATACTTTTTCAATTTGATTCTTATTTTATATTTTCATTATTATTATCATAAAGACAAAATTTATAATATTAAAAATTATTATGATTAATCTTCAATCAAATTAAAATCCAAATGCTTACGTTCTAAATCTGTCTTTTTTACTTTAATTTTAACATCTGCACCTAGCTGATAAATATTTTTTGATGATTGCCCTACAATGGCATATTGTTTCTCATCAAAAACATAATAATCACTTTTTATATCTCTAATCCTTACCATTCCTTCACATTTATTAGAAGAAATCTCTACATAAATTCCCCATTCTGTGACCCCTGTAATCACACCCTCAAAAATTTCATCTTTGTGATCTTGCATGTATTTAACCTGCATATACTTAATAGAAGATCTTTCTGCTTTAGAAGCTAACTCTTCTCTGTTTGATGAATGCTTACACTTCTCTTCGTACAAGGTTGCTTTTGGTGTATCTCCACCATCTAAATAATGTTGTAATAATCTATGTGTCATTACGTCTGGATAACGTCTAATTGGTGACGTAAAATGACTATAGTAATCAAATGCCAATCCGTAGTGCCCAATATTCTGAGTTGTATACACCGCTTTAGACATCGTTCTAATGGTTAACGTTTCTATCATGTTAGACTCCGCTTTACCATGCACATCACTTAACAACTGATTTAAAGAATCTGAGGTTGTTTCTTTGGTATCAGTATTAATTGTATACCCAAATTTGCGCACCATATTTTGTAAAGCAGCTAATTTTTCATCATTTGGTTCATCATGGACTCTATAAATAAACGTTTTATTCGTAGCTTTACCTTTAGAAAAACCAATAAATTCAGCAACTTTTCTATTAGCTAGTAACATAAACTCTTCAATAAGTTTATTAGCATCTTTAGATTCTTTAAAGAAAACACCAACAGGGTTTGCTTCTTCATCTAAATTAAATTTTACTTCTACTCTATCAAAAGAAATTGCGCCATCTTTCATTCGTTTTTTACGAAGAATTTTTGCCAATTCATCCAACTTCAATGTTGCTTCAACAATCTCTTTAGTTACTGTATATTTTTTATCAATAATAGAAATATCAGCCGGCATTTGATACGCTTGAACCGATTCAGTTAATAAACAATCTTCGATAATGGACTGTGCCTCTTCGTATGCAAAACGTTGATCTGAATAAGTTACGGTTCTACCAAACCATTCGCCTACAATTTCCGCTTTTTCATTGATTTCAAAAACCGCAGAAAAAGTTAATTTTTCTTCATTTGGACGCAAAGAACAAACACCATTGCTTAACATTTCTGGCAACATTGGTACTACTCTATCCACTAAATAAACAGACGTAGCCCTTTTATAAGCCTCATCATCTAAAATCGTTTTTGGCTCTAAATAATGCGAAACATCGGCAATATGAATACCTACTTCATAATTACCGTTATCTAATTTTTTAAATGACAACGCATCGTCAAAATCCTTCGCATCTTTAGGATCTATAGTAAAGGTTAAATCTTTACGCATATCTCTACGCTTAGAAATTTCATCTTTCGTAATCTCTAATGATAATTTTTTTGCTTCTAATTCTACTTCTGGCTCAAATTCATACGGTAAATCATATTCTAATAATATAGAATGCATCTCTGTATTATGATCTCCGGGCTTTCCAAGAACTGTAGTGATGTTTCCAAATGGATTTTTAGAATTTTGTGGCCAATCTATAATTTTGGCTTGCACTTTATCTCCATCCACTGCACCGTTCATTTTACTTTCAGGTACAAAAATATCTGCATACATTTTATTGTTATCAGGAATTACAAAACCAAAGTTTTTATCTTTATTTTTCTGCAATACTCCTACAAAATCAGTTTTTGCTCGTTCTAGTATTTCTACAACGTCTGCTTCCATTTTCTTTCCACTGCGGTTTTTAAACACATATGCTTTTACAGTGTCTTGATGTAAACCTTTACCAAGGGCGTTGTTTGGAATAAAAATATCATCTTCGTAATCCTCTGTAATAAAATAACCATTTCCATTAGAAGTAATATCTAATGTACCAATAGAATATTTTCTATCTGCATTAATTTTAAACTTACCTCTTTCTACTTCTTTAATTTTCTTAGTAGCAGCTAATTCTGCTAACTTCTGAATAACCTGATTTTTACCATCTGTATCCACAATTTTTAACTTTACAGCAACCTGTTTATAA
>JBNMOF010000123.1:0-6501 GCA_051277175.1 Polaribacter sp. | reverse complement strand
GGAAAAGATGGTAGAATTACCAAGGATGATGCTGTAAAAGCAGTTCCATCAATGGGAACACAGCCTGTAAACGGAACTCGTGGAACGGAACGTAAGAAAATGTCGATGTTGCGCAGAAAAGTTGCAGAACGTTTGGTTGCTGTAAAGAATGAAACGGCAATGTTAACTACCTTTAATGAGGTAAATATGCAGCCTATTTTTGATTTACGTACTGAATATAAGGAGGCTTTCAAAGCAAAGCACGGTGTTGGTTTAGGATTTATGTCTTTCTTTACTTTAGCAGTGGTACGAGCTTTAAAAATGTATCCTGATGTCAATTCTATGATTGATGGAGACTTTCAAATAAAACAAGATTTTCAAGATATTTCGATTGCAGTTTCTGGACCAAAAGGGTTAATGGTTCCTGTAATTAGAAATGCTGAAAACTTATCTTTTAGAGGGGTTGAAGCTGAAGTGAAGCGTTTGGCAATTAGAGCTAGAGATGGTCAAATTACAATTGATGAAATGACGGGTGGAACGTTTACAATCACAAATGGTGGTGTATTTGGTTCTATGTTGTCTACGCCAATTATAAATCCTCCTCAAAGTGGAATTTTAGGAATGCACAATATTGTAAACAGACCTATGGCCGTAAATGGCGGTGTTGTAATTCAGCCAATTATGTATGTAGCGTTGTCTTACGATCATAGAATTGTAGATGGTAGAGAATCTGTTGGTTTTTTAGTGGCGGTAAAAGAAGCCTTAGAAAATCCTATGGAGCTATTGATGGACAACAATCCTACAAAAGCATTAGAAATGTAGTTTCTTGGAGCTACAAGAAAATAATAGCGTTAAGAAATAAGACTTTTTAGACATTGAAATCCCGAGCTTTTTGCTCGGGATTTTTTTGTTTTGATTGTTTGATTTGTTTCTGAGGTTTCAAAAAGATAACTTCGCTAATGCATCTCATAAAATAAAGCAACTGAATTAGCGACCAATAAGAAAGGATGTTTAGTAAACTAGGATTCATAAAATGAGTAATCAATTCAAAAGCATACAGCAAGTTATTTCTAGTTATATTGAAATTAGCGATGAAGAATGGTCTTACTATTCCTCCATGTTACAAATAAAAACACTTAAGAAAAAGACAACGATTCTTTCGGAAGGAACTATTTGTAAAGAGGTGTTTTTTGTAAACAGTGGCTTGTTAAGAATTTATTTTGTGGATAATAACGGAGAGGAAAAAACCTTTCACTTTGCTTTAGAAAAAACCTTTGCTACTGATTATAAGAGTTTTTTAAAAGAAATACCTTCAAATTATTCAATTCAGGCAATGGAAGATACAGAGGTTTTAGTAATGTCACTTGAAATGGTTCAAAATGGATATGAAAAGTTGAGGTTCGGTGAAAAGTTAGGCAGGCGCATTGCAGAAGATTATTTTTGTATGTTTAATGATAAAATTCAAGCGATGTACACGCAAACTCCATTAGAGAGATATAATAGTTTAACCGCCAGTTTTCCCAACATATTTCAGCGAGTTCCGCAACACTTAATTGCTTCTTATTTAAATATTAGTTCCGTACATCTTAGTCGCCTTAAAAATGCTGTTTAAAAGAGGTTATTTAAAGTGATAACATTTGTTATTGCTAAAAAACTATAAAGTTGTTATTTTTACATGGATAGTAATGATACTTAAAATTTTGTAGCATGCAACGAATGACAAATAAAACAGTTTTAATTACAGGTGGAGCATCTGGGATTGGTAAAATTATGGCGCGCTTACTATTAGAGCGAGGAGCAAAAGTGATACTTTGGGACATCAATAAATTAAAGATTGATGAAACTCTTTTAGAATTCGCTAGCAAAGGTACGGTTGCAGGATTTATTGTGGATGTTTCTGATAGTAATCAAATTCAAGAGACCGCTAAAAAAGTAAAACAAGAAATTGGTGTAGTAGACGTCTTGATAAACAATGCAGGTATTGTTGCAGGAAAATATTTTCATGAACATACCACATTAGATATTTCAAAAACAATGGACGTTAATGCGAATGCTCCAATGCTAATAACCAAAGAATTTCTGAATGATATGCTCGACCAGAACTCTGGTCATATCTGTAATATCGCTTCTTCTGGAGGTTTAATCTCGAATCCTAAAATGTCGGTGTATGCAGCAAGTAAATGGTCGGTAATTGGTTGGTCCGATAGTTTGCGTTTGGAGATGAAATTGCTAAAAAAGAACATCCATATCACAACGATAATGCCATATTATATCAATACAGGAATGTTTGACGGCGTAAAATCAAAAATACCTATCCTAGCGTCAGAAACTGCTGCACTTGCAATTATTAAGGCGATGGAGCAAAAGAAAAGAATGGTAACGATTCCAGGATATATGTATAGACTTACGAGAATAGGGCAAGGTTTTATGTCTATTAATGTGTTCGACTGGTTTGCAGGGAAGGTCTTAGGAATTTACAAAACGATGGAGCATTTTACAGGTCATAAAAAATAAGTAATAGTCGCTAATGATAGATACAGCAGAAGAGGTAATTATTAAAAAAATTGAGCATCACAGTGCTTTTTTTTCAACACAAATAACAAAGGATATTGGCTATAGAGTTGCGCAACTTCGAAAGTTGAAAACTGCAATTATTCAGTATCAAGATAAAATAGAATTGGCTTTATGGGACGATTTACATAAATCTCCTGAAGAAGCATATGTAACCGAAATCAGTATTGTTCTTAGTGAAATTGAGCACCATATAAAGCATTTAAAAAAATGGGCATCTCCTAAAAAAGTAGCAACACCGCTGCATTTATTTCCATCATCGAGTAAAATACTATTTGAACCTTTAGGAACCGCATTAATAGTAGCTCCTTGGAATTATCCATTTCAGTTGCTTATCAATTCGTTAGTTGGAGCTATTTCTGCGGGATGCTGTTGTGTTTTAAAACCTTCACCAGATGCGCCAACTATAGCAAAAGTGATGGAAGATATGATTTCAGAGAATTTTGATTCTAACTATATTAGTATGGTGCAAGGCGAGCGAAAAACCAACACACTATTATTTGCGCAACGGTTTGATATTATTTTCTTTACTGGCAGTCCAAAAGTTGGTAAAGTAGTGATGAAAGCAGCAGCTGAAAATTTGACGCCCGTAATTTTAGAATTGGGAGGGAAAAGTCCCTGTATTGTTGATGCTGACGCAGATATTGATATTGCTGCCAAGCGGATTGCCTGGGGCAAGCTTATAAATGCTGGTCAAACTTGTATTGCTCCAGATTATCTTTTTGCGCACCAGTCGATTAAAAAAGAACTATTAAATAAAATTGCCAAGAATATCAAGGGGATGTATGGAGATGATATCAAAAAAAGTCGCTTTTATCCGCGCATTATAAATGAAAAGTCAGTGCACAGATTAGGTGGTTTGCTAAAGGAAGGAAAAATACATACTGGTGGTGAAATTGATGTAAAAGAAAAATTTGTAGCACCCACAATTATAGACGATGTTACGCCCGATTTTTTGGTAATGCAAGAAGAAATATTTGGACCTATTTTACCAGTTATGACTTTTGAAGACATTCAAGAACCTATTAATTACATTAATAAAAATGAAAAACCATTGGCTTTTTATTATTTTGGAAAAAATAAAGCAGCAGCAGTTTTAGCCAAAACTACTTCTGGTGGTGCTTGCATTAATGATACCCTGATGCACATAACCAACCACAATTTACCTTTTGGAGGTGTTGGAAATAGCGGAATGGGAAATTACCATGGAAAAGAAAGTTTCTTGGCATTTAGTAATCAAAGAGCAGTTGTTACGACTCCTACCTGGATAGACATCCCTTTAAAATACATTCCTTTTAAGTATTTTAAATGGATACAAAAAATCATTTAAAATGCCAAAGTCTCAAAATATTTTAAACATCAACACACAATTAAAATAAAATTAATGAACAAATCATTAGAAATAGAACGGACTCCCGTTTTTTTTAGAACCTTAATATTACTTTTTTGTATATTTTTAGTATCCAGTTGTGCTTCCAGAAAAATAAGTAATATTTCTTATCTTAAAAAATCAGAAGCGCTTATAACCTCTTTTCCAGAGTTGAATGTGTTTCAGACGCAAACCTCTGAAAAAAGTCCAGTTGTTATTTTTATTCATGGGGGTTATTGGACTTCAGGAAACAAAAATATTTATGGTTTTTTGGGACGAAATTTTGGAAAGAAAAAGATTGTAACGGTAATTCCTAATTATACTTTAAGTCCTAATGGTAATTATGATACGATGGCGAAAGAGGTTGCCGCTGCCATTCAATGGACTTCAGATAATATTGAAAAATACAATGGGAATCCCGATCAGATATTTTTAATGGGGCATTCAGCAGGAGGGCACTTGATTGCTTTAGTGGGGACAAACCCTAAATATTTGAAAAATACAGATATGATCAAAGGGATTATTTTAAATGATGCAGCAGGATTGGATATGAATTCTTATTTAAAAAAATACCCTCCAACGAAGAAGCACAATTACGATGTAACTTGGACCAAAAATCAAGATAATTGGAAAGATGCATCCCCTATTTATTCGCTGTCTAAAAAAGCGCCGCCATTTCTAATGTTCACTGGAATAAAAACCTACCCTTCGATTATTTCTCAAAACAAAGCTTTTGTTCAGAAATTGAAAACTTTTCAACCAAATGTGAAGATCAATTTCTTGAATAAAAAACACGTACCAATGATGCGTCAGTTTCTTTTTCCATGGAACAAAAATTACAAAGAAATTATAAAATTTATAGAGGCAAATAAATAGGAGTAATCTTAGGTACTTACTTTTCAGAGCGTCGAATAAATTTACGGCTTAATAGAAGCTCGATTGCAGTTTAAATCAGGATTTTTTTTAGAGGTATCTAAACGCTGAAATTTTCTCTGGTTTTTTTGTTATTCTTTTTTGAATTTCTTGTTAATTAATTTTTGTTTCCACTCATCTCCAAGGAAATCAAAAACATTTAGAGAATAAATTCCTATGATTACGATCCAAGAAAGGAGTAGCCAGAAAAAGACACCCCAATTTGAGGCATCGTTAATTGCAAGGATAACAGGAGCTATTAAACTTAAAATTGCGATGGCAAGAAGTTTATAAAATCCTTTTATATTTTGAATGTATGCTTCTTCGGTTCTAATTTGTGCGATTTCTTTCTTTTTATCAGAATCAATAATATCTATTTCAAAAACAGCTGCTAAAGATTTTAAAGATTCTAAACCTGCATTTTCACCATTTTCAATCCGTTGAATAGTTCTGATACTTAATCCGCTCATTTCTGCTAATTGCTCTTGTGACCAATGGCGTTGCAATCTCATTTCTTTAAGGTCTCTTAAATTAATTGTTGTCGGATTCATACTTTTTCCATATTATTTATTGGACAAAGATAAGGATTCACTTTTCTATTGCGATGCAACCAATCGGTAGGGGTTATGACACATATACGACAGCAGTCTGACAGCTATAGATTTAGTGAAACAGACAAATATTAAATAATTGTACTCATTTTTAGTGCTATTTTTTATGAAGTTATTTATGATTGTTTACCTTGCATCAAAAAGTTAAAATGGCTAAAAATCCTGAGTTAGAACTCGCCTTACAATTCATAGAAAAAACGGATAGAAATCTTTTTATCACAGGGAAAGCGGGTACAGGAAAAACTACATTTTTACATAAAATTAAAAGTGAGTCTTTAAAAAGAATGGTTATTGTTGCGCCTACAGGGGTTGCAGCAATTAATGCAAAAGGGGTAACGATTCATTCCTTTTTTCAAATGCCTTTTGGGCCTATTTTGCCAAATCAGATTGCAAATACAAACCAGCAACGCAAGTTCTCAAAGACAAAAATCGATATTATCAAGTCGTTAGATTTAGTAATTATTGATGAAATTTCTATGGTTCGTGCAGATTTGTTAGATGCTATAGATCAAGTAATGCGACGCTACAAAAACCGAAATAAAGTGTTTGGTGGTGCACAAATCTTAATGATTGGAGATCTGCAACAATTAGCACCCGTAGTAAAACCAAATGAATGGAGTTTACTGCAGCAACATTACGAAACTGTCTATTTTTTTAGCAGTAAAGCCTATCAGGAAGCAAATGTGGTTTCCATAGAGTTGAAACATATTTATCGACAGAAAAATGAAAATTTTATAAAAATTTTGAATGAAATCAGAACGAATACTTTGTCTGATACTTCTGCTAAAATTTTAAATAAAAACTACAATCCGTCTTTTTCTCCATCCAAAGAAGAAGGGTATATTACGTTAACAACCCACAATAACAGAGCGAATTTAATCAACAATTCTGAATTGAATAAGCTTAAAATTAAAAGTGCTTTTTTTAATGCAGAAATTTCTGGAAAGTTTAGTGAAAATGCCTACCCAAATGCAGAAAGATTAGAATTAAAAGTGGGTGCGCAGGTCATGTTTATTAAAAATGATTCTTCCACAGATAAAAGGTATTACAACGGAAAAA
>JBNMOF010000122.1:0-6552 GCA_051277175.1 Polaribacter sp. | reverse complement strand
GATTCAGAGTTAAAAGCTGAGTTTACAAAAATTGCTAATGAACTAAAATCTAATGAAGCTAAAATCATTTCAGAACTAAATAAAGCCCAAGGAAACTCCATAAATACTGGAGGTTACTACTTGCCAACAGAAAGCTTAGCCGATGCTGCAATGAGATCTAATATTACTTTAAACAGCATATTAGGCTACTAATAAAAAATAAAATTCTCGAAATATTAACAAAAAAGAGTGCTTTAAAGCACTCTTTTTTTGTTAGTTTTGAGTACTAACCAAATCAAACACTGATGACTAAGAAAAAAATTGCTATTATTTCGATTGCATCCTTAATTGTTATTTACATAATTTACAGCTATTTTTCACCTGATACCGATGGTAAAATATATCTAATGTCAAAAGTTGAAAAAGGTGATTTTATAAGTGAGGTCATTACTTCTGGCGAAGCTCAATCTACAAGTTTAGAGAAAATTAACGGTCCGGACAACCTTCGAAAATTTAAATTAAATAACCTAAAAATACAGGATTTAGTGGCAGAGGGCACTGTCGTTATCGAAGGCGATTATGTGGGTAGATTAGATCCTAGCAGCGTTAATGAACAAATTATTGATGCCCGCTTAAATTTAGAAACTGCACAGTCTAAATTCACACAACAAGAACTAGACACCACTTTATCTTTGAAGCAAGAAAGAAATTCGATTAAAGATTTACGTTTTGGTATGGAAGAAACCAAGCTAGAATTGGAACAATCTATTTATGAACCACCAGCAACCATAAGAAAATTAGAAATTAATTTAGAAAAAACAGCAAGAGATTTAAAAGAAAAATTAGAAAATTATAAAATAAAAAAAAGGCAAGCCGATGCTAAAATGGTTGAAGTTAGCACGCAAGTTTCTAAAATTAATAAAACACTCAATGATTTATTAAATTTATTAAAATCATTTACAATCTATTCTAAGGGAAATGGAATGATCACGTATGTGAAAAATTGGGATGGCTCTAAGAAAAAAGTGGGCTCTTCCATTAGTTCCTGGGATGCCTCTATTGCCAGTTTACCGGATTTAACTAAAATGGAATCTAAGACGTATGCAAATGAAGTAGATATTAGAAAAATTAAAAAAGGATTGTCTGTAAAAGTTGGTTTTGATGCTTTTCCTGATATTGAGATGAATGGCATCGTAACAAATGTTGCGAATGTTGGTGAAAACAAAAGAGGTTCTGATATAAAAGTTTTTCAGGTTTTGATAAAACTAGATGGTTCTAATGAAAATATTAGACCAGGAATGACCACCTCGAACAAAATACTAACTTTTGAAAAAAAAGGTGTTTTAAGTGTTCCACTAGAAGCTATTTTTACTCAAGACTCTATCACGTTCGTGTATAAAAAAGCTGGATTTTCAGTCTCAAAAAAAGAAGTTAAAATTGGAGATTCTAATAATGATTCCGCAATTATTACCGAGGGTTTAAAGGAAAATGACCTTGTTTATTTAAATAAACCAGAGGGGTATACCAAAGACCAAATAACCAAAATAAATTAGTCTTTTTATGATAGACAAAATCTATATTGAAAAACTAAAATCAAATTTTAGTGAAGCCTTCCGAGTTATTTTAGCAAATAAAATTAGAACGCTACTTACTTCGTTGGGTATTATTTTTGGGGTTGCTGCTGTTATTACGATGCTTGCTATTGGCAGTGGAGCGGAAAAAGAAATTCTAGCACAGTTAGAACTCGTAGGCGTTAATAATATTGTTATCACTCCTATTCCTGATGAACAAGAGAATGAAAATGATGCAGAAGAAGACGATGGAGCCCTAACTGCAAAACGTTTTTCTAAAGGTTTAGACGTGTTAGATGTTATCAGTATCAAAAAAAGTATTCCATCCGTTAAAAACGTAAGCCCAGAAATCATTTTAGAAACCTATGTGATTAAAAAAGGAAGACAAAGTCCAGTAAAATTAATTGGGATTTCTGCTGATTATTTTAAAACTTCCAACATTGGAATAGAAAGCGGTAAAAACTTTTCTAAACCGCAATCAGAAAAGTCGCTGCCTGTTTGTATTATTGGAAAAAAAATTGAAAAAAAATTATTTACAGGTGAAAGTGCTATTGGTAAACAAATTAAAGTAAAGGATGTTTGGCTGCAAGTTATTGGTGTGATAGAAGAAAAATTAATTTCTGACAATGCACAAGAGAATTTAGGCATTAGAGACATGAACTTAGACATTTATATTCCGATAAAAACATTTTTAGTTCGGTATAAAGATCGTAAAATAATTAGCGATAAAACACCTGATACCAGTGGTGGTGTAGTTTTTTTTGGAGGACAGCAACAAGGCCCCAAAAAGAGAATACCAAGAGGAAATTACCATCAAATTGATAAATTAGTTGTGCAAGTTGATAACTCATCACAATTAAATGCAACCGCAGATGTGCTGAGTAGAATGTTGAAAAGAAGACATAATAATATGTTAGATTTTGAAATTTCGATACCAATTCAACTCTTAAAACAACAACAAAAAACCAAACAGATCTTTAATATTGTCCTCAGTATTATTGCAGGTATTTCTTTGTTAATTGGCGGTATTGGAATTATGAATATCATGCTTGCATCTGTTTTAGAACGCACCAAAGAGATCGGAATTATTAGAGCAATTGGAGCTACACAGGAAGATGTAATTCTTCAGTTCTTAACAGAGTCCGTTTTAGTGAGTATTGGTGGTGGAATTATTGGAATCTTCTTAGGTGTTTTTGCCTCCTATATTCTGGAAATAACAACAGGTATTGAAACTATTTTAACACTAAATTCAATTCTACTTTCTTTCTTTGTTGCCACACTTATTGGATTAGTTTTTGGTATTGCACCTGCAAAAGCTGCAGCAAGTAAGAGCCCTATTGAAGCTATTAGACACGAATAACTATGAAAAAAATTCTTATAACTTTTTGTATTTTACTTTCTGTATCGGCTTTTAGTCAGCGACAGATTACCTTAGAACAGGCCATTGAAATTGCTCAAAAAAAATCTCCAGAGTACAAAGCTTTAGTTAATCAAAACAAAGCTAGTTATTGGCGATATAGAAACTTTAAAGCTAGCTTTTTACCTCAATTACGTTTAGAGGCTACGCTGCCACAATTTAGAAACTCTGTTAATAGAATTACTTTAGATGATGGTTCTGACGATTTTAGAAGATCTAACCAAATACGATTTGATGGTTCTTTGTCTTTAAATCAAAATATAGCATTAACAGGTGGTACCATATCTGTAAGTTCTCAATTAGAACGAGTTGACAGATATGAACCGAATGAATCCAGAGGGTTTGCAGTAATTCCTTTTTCCATAAACTATCGACAAAATTCACTGTTTTACAATGAATTTAAATGGAATAAAAAAATTGAACCCTTATTATATGAGGAAGCAAAAAGAGATTTTATTGAGCGTATGGAACAAATTTCTTTAAATACAGCCAGAAGATACTTTTCACTTTTAAAAGCGCAAGTTCAATCTAAAATTGCAAAATCTAATTTATCAAATCAAGATACCCTTTTTCAAATTTCTAAAGGAAGATTTAGAATGGGAAAAATTGCTGAAAACGATTTATTACAAATTGAGCTTTCTGTTTTAAACTCGCAAAATGAGGTTACTTCTAATGAAATTAATTTTAAAAGAGCTACACAAAATTTATCGCGATATTTATATTTAGACTCAGAAGATATCTTACTAAACATCCCTAAAGAATTATCAACATTTACTGTTACAGTAGAAAAAGCCTTACAAGAAGCAAAATCCAATAGAAAAGCTGTAATAGAATTTAGAAGAAGACGTTTACAAGCTGAGCAAGAAGTAGCGGATGTTAGAGGAAATAATAGGTTACAGGTAAGTTTGAATGCCAATTTTGGTGTTTCGCAGCAAGGTGCCATTTTTAATGATCTATTTCAAGACTATAATCAGCAACAAAGTGTTAGGTTATCTTTAGGAATTCCTATTTTAGATTGGGGAGTATCAAAGTCTAGAAGAAAATTAGTTGAAGCGAATAAAGAGTTAGTCAACACAAATGTTGAGCAGGATAAACAAGAGTTTGAGCAAGAAATTTATCTACATACTTTAAACTGGCAGAACCAACGTAATTTTTTAAACACTGCTAAAAAAGCACAAAAAATTGCAATTAGAAGATATGATATCACCAAGAAAAGATTTATTCTAGGTAAAATAACAATCACTGACTTAAATTTAGCCCTACAAGAAAAAGACCGGTCTGTTTTACAATACTTAAATTCTTTAGAAAAATTTTGGCTAGATTATTACACTTTAAGAAGGTTAACATTATTTGATTTTATCAAAAACGAAAAAATTAAAGTCATAGCTTTAGCTTATGATTAGGCTTTTTTTTTAACATTTAATAAGATTTAATAAGATTTAAGAATTGTATTTTTGTTTGAGTTATCCAAATAATAATTAAACAAAAAAATGCCGCACTTTAAAAAAATATTTTTACTCTTTTTTCTGACAAGTTTTATAAGTTTCAGTCAAGAAAACAGTACACTTAGTGGAACTATTTATGATGATTATAATAACGAAACACTGATTGGTGTTTCTATTTATTTTCCAGAATTAAATTCTGGCACTACTTCAAATGAATATGGTTTTTACTCCATTACTGTTCCAAAAGGAAACCATACAATACAAATTAGTTATTTAGGATATAGCACTCTTCTAGAAACCATAATTCTTTTAGAAAAAACATCAAAAAACTTTAACCTAAAAGAAGCGTCTGAGAGTTTAAATGAAATTATTATAGAAAGCAACATAGAGAAATTGAATTTAAAAACGCCGCAAATGAGCGTTAACAATTTAACTTCTTCTACAATAAAACAGATTCCCGTAGTTTTAGGTGAAGCAGATATTATAAAATCTTTAATTCTTTTACCCGGTGTTACAAGCGCTGGAGAGGGTGCCTCAGGATTTAATGTTAGAGGTGGCGCAGCAGATCAGAACTTAATTTTGTTAGATGAAGCAATTGTTTTCAACTCCTCCCATTTATTTGGTTTTTTCTCTGTTTTTAACCCTGATGTAATTAAAAATGTAAAATTATATAAAGGAGGTATTCCGGCAAAATATGGCGGAAGATTGTCTTCTGTATTAGATATTTATCAAAAAGAAGGTAATAGTAAAGATTTTAACGTGACTGGCGGTATTGGTTTGATTTCTTCTCGGTTATTAATTGAAGGTCCGTTAGAAAAAGAAAAAAGTTCCTTTTTAATTGGTGGAAGATCTTCTTACGCACACTTATTTTTACCTCTTTTTGACAATGACAACAAAGCGTATTTTTATGACTTAAATAGTAAAATTAACTATCGTTTTAATGACAGCAATAATGTCTTCTTGTCAACTTATTTTGGAAAAGATGTTTTTGGAGTTAGTGATAATTTCGTTAATAATTACGGAAACACTGTCGTTAACTTGCGCTGGAATCACCTGTTTACAGATAAATTATTCTCTAACTTGTCCTTAATTTATTCCGACTATTTCTACGGATTAATCCTTGACTTTGTTGGTTTTGAATGGGATTCTGGAATTACAAATTTCAATCTTAAATATGATTTCAATCATTATATAAGTGAAAAAATAAAATTAAACTATGGAATTAATAACATTTACATCAAATTTAATCCAGGAAAAATTAAACCAAACAGAGAGGATTCTGGTATTATAGCAGAAAAACTAATTGATAAATACGCAAATGAATTTGCAGCTTATATAGATGCGGAACATAAGATTAGTGACGACTTTAGATTGCAATATGGTGTTCGTTTTAGCAATTTTACAAGATTAGGACAAGATGAACTGAATACCTATGCCAATGGCGAAGCTGTAATTTATAATACCGAATTCAAAAAATACGAATCTGCAGAAGCTACAGGAGTCGAGAATTTTAAAAGAAGTGACGTTATTTCAAATTTTTATAATTTTGAACCTAGAATTTCAATGTCCTATACATTAGATGATAACACCTCTATAAAAGCGAGTTATAACAGAATGGTTCAGTATCTGCATTTACTTTCTAATACGGCATCTCCTACTCCATTAGATGTTTGGGCACCAAGTGGGAAATATATAAAACCGCAATTATTAGATCAATATGCAATTGGTTATTTCAAGTCTTTTAAAGATGGAAAATATACATTAGAAGCAGAGACTTTTTACAAAGACATTCAGAATAGAATCGATTATATAAATGGTGCAAATTTAGTTGCCAATAATGAAATTGAAACCATTATTTTAAACGGAAAAGCAAGAGCTTATGGTCTAGAAATATTATTAAAAAAGAACGAAGGAAATTTCCAAGGTTGGGTTGCCTACACACTTTCAAGGTCAGAACAATTAACCGCCGGAAGAAATGCTATAGAACCAGGAATTAATAATGGCGAATGGTATAGCACACCTTTTGATAAAACACATGATTTTTCTATAAATGCGAGTTATAAATTAAATGAAAAATGGAAATTCAATTCTAATTTTGTTTATCAAACTGGACAGCCTGCAAATTATCCCGTGGGACAAT
>JBNMOF010000121.1:0-6555 GCA_051277175.1 Polaribacter sp. | reverse complement strand
AGCAGAAATGCGGATATGATACAACACTTTTATTACGAAGCTTGGCTAGTGATTCAACGAATCCATTACTCCACTATTCACCTAATAAAGGGAATACGGTTTACGTATTTACTACTAAAATAGGGAGTGATAAATGTAGTTTAGCTGTGTTCAGTTTCGATGGAAACAACTTTAACCCAATTACAGCGTCTAGTTTACCAGAAGTTCCAGAATGTCATTGCAAGAAACACGGTGATGACCTAATTCAAAGTGACTGTGACCGCAGAACGAAGTCATTATTTCTCGCACTACAATGACTTAAAATTTCTGATATCTGATACTTTTGAACCGTTTATTGCAATAAAAAGTACTTATTTCGATAATAAACATCAACTAAAATGCATTTTTATGTCTTTTAGCAAGCGACAGCTACTGCTTATTTTTCATAGATATCTGATTTTAGTATCATTATATATCACTCAAAAAAAATTATAAATCTTTCATAAAAACCCTTGATAAGACTAAAAGGTACCAATACCTTTGTTAAGTAGTTCAAGTTTAAAATACTTTTATAATTTTCTAAAAGCAATAAAATGAGTTCATGCTTTTTTAAAAAATACACAAAAATAGGAGAACTCACTAACCCCAAAATTAATAATACCATGAGAAAAATTAATTCAATTATCGCAATTATTGCAGTATCAATGGCCGTATCAACAACTGCTTTTGCACAAGAATCTGCTACAGCAACAGCTTCTAGTACTGTTGTTACACCAATCTCTATTGCGACAAGTAACGCTGGCTTGCTGTTTGGTAACATAGCTGTTAGCAGCACTGTAGCGGGTACCGTAGTGTTAGATACCAACGGTGATCGTACAGGAGCGTTAGGTGTTACTTTACCCGCGACTACAGGTACTTTTAATGCAGCTCAATTTACGATAGGTGGTGAATCTGATTACACATATTCAATTCAGTTACCTTCGGCTTCTTTTGATCTTACTGATGACGCTGCTAATACAATGGGTGTTTCTGCTGTTGTTAGTGACCCTGCAAACACTGGTCAGTTAAATACCGGTACACAAGTAATTTCAGTGGGTGCAACACTAACTGTTGCAAGTGCTCAAGCGGCAGGTAATTACACCAATACTGAGGATTTAACAGTAACAGTAAATTACAACTAAATTTAATAAAAGGGTATAGCTATTGTTGATGTACCCTTTTATTTATAAAGATTCAACCGGTTTGAACGGTATATTATCTATTAAAATAACAAAATCTCTTAGGAAAGAAAAAATGATGCTTGTATTGGCATTATACTTTTGTTTCCCCCATTCCCTTTGGGCTCAAGGTGATTTAATCCCTGTAAAACCACTCTCTATTATAAAAAATATAGATTTAAATTTTGGAAACATCGCAGTTTCATCTGCTGGTGGTGCGGTAATTTTAGCTCCTAATGGAATTCGAACTAGCACAGGCGGCGTAACATTACCAGCAACAACCGGGGCTACTACCTCCGCTAAATTTACTTTAACTGGTGAAAATTACCTAATATATACAATTTTACTACCAACCTCAGATTTAATACTTACAGAAACTATTGGAGCTTCAGAAACCATGACCGTTAATGCTTTTACAAGTACCCCAAACACAATAGGTGTTCTAACAACAGGTACTGCTATTATTTTTGTGGGTGCAACCCTAAATGTTACCGCTTTGCAACCAAAAGGTTTATATACTAATAGCAACGGATTTGAAGTAATCGTAAATTACAACTAAAAACAATACCCCCAAGATGAAAGAAAAAATAGTATTTACCGTAGCCTTATTTTTATGTTTTTCCTATCCAATTACAGCACAAGGAAATTTATTAATTTTTCCAAAGCGCATTGTTTTTGAAGGAATCCAAAACAGAGTAAAAACCATAAACTTAGCAAATATTGGCAAAGACACAGCCACTTACAAGTTGTCTTACAATCAAATACGAATGGGCATCGATGGTAGTTTTAATTCCATAAAAACACCAGAGCTAGATCAAAAATTTGCTTCACCAAACTTGCGCTTTTACCCTCGTAGAATTACTTTGGCTCCCAATGAATCTCAAATAGTAAAAATACAGCTGATTAAAACCAACGAATTAAAGCAAGGAGAATACCGATCTCATCTCTATTTTCGGGGAGTTCCAAAAGCAAAGCTCTTAAAAAAAGAAGATTTAAATGATGCTCAAAAAACAAAAAAAATAAGTGTTAGTTTAGCTCCAGTATTTGGCCTTTCGATTGCAAATATCATTACCATAGGAGAAAACACTACAAAGGTGCAATTGACAAATTTGAAAGTTGAATCGACTAAAGACAAAAGTACCATCCTATTTTTAGATTTTAATCGCCAAGGCAATCAGTCTGCGTATGGCACTATCAAAGTAAGCTATATTTCTACAGAGGGATTAAAACAAAAAGTAGCCCTCGTAAAGGGATTTGCAATTTACAGTCCTGGTGCACTGCGACACTCTAAAATAGTACTAGAAAACAGACCACAAATAGATTATTCTAAAGGAACGTTACAGGTGCGTTTTACCTCCCTTGATGGGCTAATACTTTATGCCAAAGCAAACTTAGCTTTAAATTAACTCCAAACATTAGTTGGCTAATTATAGCGCATAAAAAAATAAATTTATAACTATTTAATTCCTGTAGCTCTGCCATTCCCCCACTGTAGACTTAGTTTAAAAAAATGTATATGCATATTTATGTTGTTGCAAGACAAACTAAATTTATACCAAAGACACATGCTTTTTATTGGTTTTTAGCTAAAAAGATGCACTTTTTTAACCTTTTATGCTTTTTCCTATGCTACTTTCTTTCTCTCCCAACACTGGCGCAAAAAACTAATTATGATGAAGTTCCAGTAACTTTGAAAGTAAAAGACATTGGGCGCACAGAGCTTTCTGCAGTAATCAACTACCAAAAAGAGATTTATTTATCTGTGCATGAAGTGTTGGATTTCCTAAAAATAAAGAACACTCGCAAAAATAGTTATAAGACCGTTGAAGGTTTTTTTATCAACCAAAATAATGTTTTTAGTATTGATAAAAAAACACATACAATACAATACAAAGGGAAAGACATTCCTCTAAAACCAAAAGATCTAATTAGTACTACTACTAATTTATTTTTAAAAGCAAGTTACTTCAATTCTATCTTTGAATTAGAAAATTCGTTTTCTTTCAGAGATTTATCCGTTTCTATGTCTTCTGCACTTGAGCTTCCTGCAATAAGAACAGCGCGAATTCAATTGATGCGCGATAATATCAATAAAATAAAAGATAATTTTATTGCAGATACTACTCTTTCAAGAGACAAATCATTATTTCACTTTGGTGTAGCAGATTGGTCGATAAATACAATACAACAAACTAAAGGTAGGCGTTCTCAAAGGGCTAATTTAAATTTAGGAGGAATGCTTGCCGGAGGTGATTTTACAACCTCTCTTAATTATGTTACTAACCAAACCTTTTTATCAAGAAACCAGTATTACAATTGGCGGTACGTAAATAAAAAGAATAGATACATCAGCGAGATATCACTTGGAAAAATAGCAGCACGGTCTACCGCTACTATTTTAAATCCTGTAGTTGGAGGTCAAATTACCAATGCACCCATTGAACCAAGAAAGTATTTCGGTTCTTATATATTAAGTGATTATACCAACCCTGATTGGACTGTAGAGCTCTATGTTAACAATATATTAGTAGACTATATGAGGGCAGATGCTAATGGTTTCTATTCTTTTGATGTTCCTTTAATGTATGGCCGTACCGAAGTTTCTGTCCGGTATTACGGCCCTTGGGGAGAAGAAGAAGTTTCTGGAAAACAATTTACAATTCCTTTTTATTTTCTTCCAAAAAATAAATTAGAATACTCCTTAAGTTCCGGTATTATAGAAAATACCAAAAACAGCATTTTTGCAAATGCAAAAGTAAATTATGGCTTTTCTGATTACATAACTCTCGAAGGAGGCCTTGAATATGTTTCTGCACTAGAAAAGAATAAAATCATTCCTTATTTTGGCACTTCTGTTCGTTTAGCAAATCAATTATTTATTTCTGGAGGGTATTATTCAAAAGTAAAATATACTGGAAACCTGAACTTTTCTTCCACTCAAAATATACGCTTAAATTTAGATTATACCAAGTTTAACAAAAAACAAGAAGCGGTTCGATTTAACTACGAAGAAGTACGAAAGGTGCGTGTAAGTAGCCCCATACAAACTTCATTTTTTTCGGGATTTACACAATTCACATATCAACAAAATCTCTCTACAAACAGTACTTTTAACATCTCAGAATTATTAGTATCTGGAAGAATTTATAAAATGAACTTCAATTTTACTACAAATTCCTATTTTACGGATAAAATAAAACCATTTGTAATAAGTAATTTATCCACATCATTAAGGCTGCCTAAAGGAATTGTTCTGATTCCGAATATTAGATATGAATATAAATCTAAGCAAATTACCTCACTTATAGTGGAAGCAAAAAAGCGCGTTTTCAAAAAAGGTTTCCTTCAAACCTCCTTAAACCTTGATTTTAAAAGGAAAAGACATTCCTTTCAAATTGGATTTCAATATAATTTTAAATTCTCAAATATGGCATTTTCTAGCAATATTAATAAGAATACCACCTCTTTTTCGCAATCGGCAAGCGGAAGTTTAATTTTTGAACCGACTGGAGATTTTGTGAAATTTAACAATAGAACAAATATCAATAGAGGAAGTATAAAATTTATTCCTTTCTTAGATACCAATGACAATGGGAAACGAGACGCTAATGAAAACCCCGTAACCGGTTTAGAAGTTGAAATAAATGGCGGAAATAAACACGTAAACCCAACACAAGGAACTACTGTAATTACTGGATTAGAACCCTATGTAGAACAATATGTAACGTTTAACACCAGCGGTATAAATAACATTGCCTGGCGCCTAAAAAACAAAACCTTAAATATTACACTCAATCCAAATCAATTAAAAATAATGGAAATTCCCTTTTCAGTTGTAGGAGAAGTCGTAGGAATGGTGCAATACGATTCAAACGGTCATTTGAGCGGAGCAAGTGGATTAAAGATTAATATTTATAAAAAAGATACCGTTTTTGTAACCTCTATTCTTTCACAACCAGACGGTTATTTTAACTTTTTGGGCTTAGCTTCAGGGAGTTATTTTGCCAAAATAGACCCCATTCAATTGCAAGAACTAAAACTTCAAGTAAAATCTAAAAACACCGAATTTATAATTAAAAATGATACATATGGGGCTATCATAGATAATCTTGAATTTAAAATTTATAAAGACTACAAGAAGTAACGTGCTCTTAAAATAGTTTTAAAGAAACATTAGTTAACCAAACCAAATGCTATACTTTCTGCATTAAATATTGTATTTTAAAATAGAAAAAAAATATTTATACCTCCTAAAAAAGAGTTTATTTAAAATTTTACCATTTATTTAGCTCACTCACAAACACTGTTCGTTTTACTAATTTTCTATAATTTCATTTCAAAGCTGCGCAAGTATAAAATGTCCTTTAACAACGTGTTGCTTATTTGTGAAAAGATTTATTAATTCGCATTTCTCCAAATATGATCTATTCAAAAATAATAAACTACTACTGAAGTATTCACAAGGGTTTCACTGGAATTTCTTTGGCTATCAAAAGAGAAAGTGATAACTTAGTACTATGAAAAATCTTAAAAAAATGAAATCTATTTTAACAGCAATTATATGCCTTACTTTATTAGTAAGTTGTGGCAAAAGTAAAGAAGAGAAGGCTTCACAAAAAGCAAAAACAACGGTTGTAACCAAAGCTAAAGTTGCAGCGAAGAAAGAAATGATTGTAGTAGATTCTGACGGTGTTGTAAACGTTACAATGATTACAAATGATCGAATGAAATTTAACCTAAATAAAATTACGGTAAAAGCAGGCCAAAAAATAAAATTGACTTTAACGCACACAGGAAAGTTAAATAAAAGAATCATGGGACACAATGTGGTTTTTTTAAATAAAGGAACTGAACTTTCTACATTTGCATCTAAAGCTGCAGCGGCAAAAGAAAATGACTATATCCCAGTTGGATCTTCAGCTGTTTTAGCACATACAAAAATGCTTGGTGGTGGAGAAACAACAACCATTGAATTTACTGCTCCTGAAGCAGGAACTTATGACTATATTTGCAGCTTTCCCGCACATTATGCACTGATGAAAGGAAAATTAATTGTAGAATAATTTACAAAAAAACGCGCTTCCTTAATTCTTAATTTTAAAAGTAAAAGACATTCCTTTGAAATTGGTTTCCAATATAATTCCAAGTTCTCAAACTTGGAATTTCCTACAAAATAAATAAAAATGCAGCCTCTTTTAAACAAACGACAAGCAGACGCTTAGTTTTAAAACCCTTTGAAGATTTTATAGAATTTAACAAGACACCCCATATAAGTAGAAGAAGGAATTACTGTAATTAACGCGTTAAGCAAAATACTTCGCATTTTTTTAAATGCTCTTTATTTTTAAATAGAGATTAT
>JBNMOF010000120.1:0-6589 GCA_051277175.1 Polaribacter sp. | reverse complement strand
CAAATTTACTTGGAGGTAATATTTTGTGCTTTGTTCTATCTAAAGCCATTTCATCTTTCAGATGCTGATACAGTTTATTTCTGTTTTCAGGCTTGTGCATATCAATAAAATCTACAACTATAATTCCTCCCATATCACGCAATTGTAATTGACGTGCTACTTCTGTTGCTGAAATTAGATTTACTTCTAATGCAGTATCTTCTTGAGAACCTGCTTTGTTAGAACGGTTTCCACTATTCACGTCAATAACGTGTAAAGCTTCTGTGTGCTCTATTACTAGATACGCACCTTTGCTCATAGAAACTGTTTTACCGAATGATGTTTTTATTTGTCTTTCAATTCCGTATTTTTCAAAAATTGGAACTTCAGATTTATGAAATTTTACTATTTTTTCCTTTTCAGGATAAATTTCTTGCAAATATTCTTTAATTTCTACTTGCAACGTTTCATCATTGGTTACTATACTTGTAAAGCTTTCGTTCATAACATCTCTTAAAATAGAAGATGCTCTGTTCAATTCGCTCAAAATTTTCGTTGGTGTATTTGTATTTGCAATGCTTTTACACATTGTTTTCCAACGTTCTAATGAGTTTTGCAAATCTTTATCTAGTTCTGCCACCTTTTTTCCTTCGGCTACAGTTCTTAGAATAACACCAAACCCTTTGGGTTTTATGCTTTTTGCTAATCTTTTTAAGCGTTCTTTTTCCTTAGGATCTTCAATTTTTTGAGAAACTGACACTCTATTAGAAAAAGGAACTAATACCAAAAATCTACCCGCTATAGAAAGCTCTGAGCTTAATCTAGGTCCTTTTGTAGAAATTGGTTCTTTTACAATTTGCACTAATAGGTTTTGCCCTGTTTTTAATGCATTATTTATACTACCGTCTTTATTAATATCTTCCAAAAATCGGAAGTTTTTTAAAGTGAATTCTTTATACTTACCTGTGCTTACTTTCTTAATGAATGCATTTAATGTGTTTACCTGCGCACCTAAATCATGATAATGTAGAAACCCGTCTTTTGGGTACCCTACATTTACAAAGGCTGCATTTAAACCTGTTAATACTTTTCCTATTTTGGCTAAAAATATATCGCCAACAGAAAATTTATTACCAGTTGTTTCATTATTTAATTCAATAAGTTTTCCATCTCTTAATAAGGCAAAATCAATATCAGATGAATTTGTACGAATTATTAATTCTGTTTTCATGCTGAACTTGGTTTTAAACTACACTTAATTGTGTAGATGGTTTAATATTGTCAGGTATTTGTAATACCGTGAGAAGATTTACTGCTTTACACAGCGCGTAAACCTTCGAATGTCAATGAACTTTTTTGTTTTGATTGATCTTTTTTCGCTAAAAAACAAACGAAAAAGTAAGCATTAGCTTACTTTTTCTTCTTGTGTCTATTCGCTCTAGCTCTTTTCTTTCTTTTGTGTGTAGAGATCTTGGCTCTTTTTCTTTTTTTACCGCTTGGCATAATGTTTCGATTTTTTTAAATCTGTTAAGATTTAGATTAGTGTTGTGTTATTTAACAGCTACTTTACTTTTTACTCCTTCAGTAAAAGTTTTTGCTGGTTTAAATGCTGGGATGTTATGAGAAGGAATCTTTATGGTAGTGTTCTTAGAAATATTTCTACCAGTTTTCTCTGCTCTTGTCTTGATAATAAAACTACCAAAACCTCTTAAATAAACGTTATCGCCATTTTCTAATGCACCCTTAACTTCAGTCATAAATGCTTCTACAGTTGCCAAAACATCTGTTTTTTCAATTCCCGATTTATCTGAAATTTTAGATACGATATCTGCTTTCGTCATGTCTCTATTTTTACTATATTTTTATTAATTTATCTCTAAAAATGCGGATGCAAATATATGATAATTAATCAATTCCAAGAATTTAAACACTTAAAATTATTCTAATTTTATGATGTATTATTGCAATTCTATTTATTGACAATGAAATTTTCTAACACATTAATATACTGGTACTTACAAAACAACAGAGATCTGCCTTGGCGAAAAACCAAGAATCCATATTTTATTTGGCTCAGCGAAATCATGTTACAACAAACTAGAGTTGCACAAGGTTTGTCTTATTATCAGAAATTTACAACCACTTTCCCCACAGTTTTCGACCTTGCTAAAGCAGAAGAAAGCACCGTTTTAAAAATGTGGCAAGGCCTAGGTTATTATTCACGTGCACGAAACTTGCATTTTTCTGCAAAACAAATAGCAACCGAGTTAAATGGCGTATTCCCGTCAACATATCAAGAAATTATAAAATTGAAAGGAATTGGAGATTATACCGCATCTGCAATTGCGTCTATTTGTTTTAAGGAACCAACAGCGGTTGTAGACGGAAACGTTTACAGGGTACTTTCTCGCTATTTTGGTATCCAGACACCTACAAACTCAACTACTGGAATTAAAGAGTTTAAAGCATTGGCACAAACACTTATAGATACTTCGCAACCAGGAACCTATAACCAAGCACTTATGGATTTTGGCGCACTGCATTGCAAACCACAAAATCCGTTATGTGACAGCTGTCCTTTTTCTGATAGCTGTGTTGCTTTAGAAAAAAAACTGACAAAAGAATTGCCTGTAAAAGAGAAAAAAATAAAAGTCAGAAAACGGTATTTTAATTTCTTGGTCATAAAAACAGCAAATCAAAAAACTATTTTAGCAGAAAGAAAAGGAAAAGGAATTTGGCAAGGTTTGTATCAATTTCCGCTCATTGAAAGTGAAAAAACGATCTCCAAAGAAGCGCTTACGTCCTCAGAAGAATTTAAAGATTTATTTCCTGATGAAACCACTCTTTCACTTTTCAATACAAAAGAGATTGTGCACAAATTATCGCATCAACATTTATACACTCATTTTTGGATTGTAGAAACCAAAACCCTTAGAAGTGCAAATGTTCTTTGGAAAAACATTCAAGATTTCCCAGTTCCTGTTTTAATTGCAAACTTTTTAGAGACTTTTAAAGCTGAAAAGTGATTGATTTTTTTAGTACATTTGAATAGAAATAAATTGAGTTATGGCAGGATCAATAAACAAAGTAATACTGATTGGAAACTTAGGCGATGATGTAAAAATGCATTACTTCGATGATAAAAATAGTGTGGGTCGTTTTCCAATTGCAACTTCAGAAAGTTACACCAGTAAACAAACCGGAGAAAAAGTAACCAATACAGATTGGCATAATATTGTTGTTCGTAATAAATTAGCAGAAATATGCGAAAAATATTTATCGAAAGGAGATAAAGTCTATTTAGAAGGAAAATTAAAAAACAAACAATGGGAACAAGATGGCGTAAAGCGCTATGCTACCGAGGTTGTTGTTACAGAAATGACCATGCTTTCTACAAAAAAGAATTCTGAAAATAACGCTCCTGTTCAACAACAAAACCCACCTACTATTGCTGCACCAAAAACGATAGCGCCAGAAGAAAACGACGATTTACCCTTTTAATAATTATAAAATTTTAAAACTTGGACCCAGATCCCGAACCTTTATTTTTACTATTCGCTTCTTTCGATTTTATTCTTGTGTTAAACGGAATTATCTTAATTCTACTGCTTATTAGCTCTGCCTTAATTTCTGGTTCTGAAATTGCTTTTTTCTCTTTAAACCAAACTGATATAAACGAACTCTCTAACAACGGAAAAGAAGAAAATATCGTAGTTACCTTGCTCGAAAAGCCTCGGAAATTATTAGCTACAATTTTAATCACTAATAATTTTATAAATATTTTAATCGTTTTACTATTTGCTTCCTTAGCAGAGACTCTATTTGGCGATTTTGATTTTACATTAAGCCTATATTTTGTTATAGTCCCGATTCGTTTTCTATTAGAAATAATCTTAATAACCTTCTTAATTCTCTTATTTGGAGAAGTTTTACCAAAAGTATATGCTTCTAGAAATGCATTGCGTTTTGCGAAGAAAATGTCTAAATTTATTCATTCGGTGAATATTTTATTATCGCCTTTTAGCATGCCATTAATTGCAATAACAAAATGGATTGAGAAAAAATTTGGTAATAAAGCAAGAAACTTTTCAGTAGAAATACTGTCTCAAGCCCTAGAATTAACATCTCAAGATGCAACGAATAAAAACGAGCAAAAAATTTTACAGGGAATTGTAAATTTCGGAAATACAGAAACGGTACAAATAATGAAACCGAGAATAGACCTTTTTGCCATTTCAGATGATGAACCTTATGAAGAAGTGCTTAATAAAATTTTAACAAATGGCTATTCTAGAAATCCTGTTTATAAAGAAAGTATCGACAATATTATCGGTGTATTATATGCAAAAGATTTATTAGCACATCTAAATAAGAAATCTTTTAAATGGCAAACTTTACTAAGAGAACCATTTTTTGTGCCAGAAAATAAAAAATTAGACGATTTGTTAGGAGATTTTAGAGCTAAAAAAAACCACTTAGCAATTGTTGTCGATGAATACGGTGGAACTAGTGGATTGGTAACTTTAGAAGACGTAATCGAAGAAATTGTAGGAGACATTAATGACGAATTTGATGATGACGATTTATCCTATTCTAAAATTGACGAGAATAATTATATTTTTGAAGGTAAAACCTCTATTAAAGATTTCTGTAAAATTTTAGATGCGGAAGATGAAGCCATTTTTGAGGAAGAAAAAGGCGAAAGTGAGACTTTGGCGGGTTTTATTTTAGAAATTTCTGGGAAATTCCCAAAAAGAGGAGAAAAAATAACATTTAAGAATTATACGTTTACAGTAGAAACGGTAGATAAGAAACGTATTAAACAAGTAAAAGCAACTAGAAATGCGTAACATTTTATTCCTCTTTTTTTTATCATTTTTCTTTTCGTGTAAAAACGATGTTTTACCAAAACCAAAAGCATATTTAAGTTTAACATATCCAGAAAAAACCTACGAATATTTAGAACTTAAGAGACCATATCGTTTTAAAGTTTTAAAAACAGCTACTGTTATTAATGATAAAAATAATTGGCTAACAATTAGGTATCCAAAGCTAAAAGCATCTATAGATATTACATACAGACCTATAAATAATAACATAAAAGAACTGCTTACCGAAGCAGAAAAACTAGTTTTTAAACACACTGCAAAAGCAGAACAAATTATCCCAAAAGATTTTATCAACAAAAAAAATAGGGTTTTTGGTAGTATTTTTGAAATTACAGGGAATGCCGCCTCTCAAATTCAATTTCATGTTACAGATAGCACTAAAAACTTTATAAAAGGCGCCTTGTATTTTTACGCAAAACCAAATTATGATTCTATTTTACCCGCTGTAAACTATATAAAAGAAGATATTTTGTATTTGATGGAAACTTTAGAATGGGTGAAAAAAAACCCTTTAATTCCTCAAAGGTAAAAATACTACTATAAAAATAAGACCCCTGCCTCAACCTTTTCCTTCGAAAATCTTCTAAACTAAATTTGAGCTCTTCACGCTTCTCTATTCCGTCCTAAATAATCTCCATTTTCTCCAGTAAAAAAGAAGCATTCATATTTTTACAAACTCCAGCTGTTAGCGTGTAATCGAAATACAATTCATTTGCTATAATTTCTGCGTCAAAATAATAATTTTTAATGGCTGAAAATTCGTTTTCTAATTCGCACAAACTCACATCGTGCGTTGCAATAATTCCTGTAGATTTAGATTTTGAAAGTTTTTCAATAAACTTCTTAGAACCCATTGCCTTGTCTTTACTGTTTGTTCCTTTTAAGATTTCATCTAAAATGATAAAGTAATCTTCCTGATTAATTTGATCTACAATAAATTTCAAGCGTTTTAATTCTGAATAAAAATACGATGCCTCTTCAGATAAAGAATCTGAAGTTCTCATACTTGTAATTAGTTTTATTGGCGCATATTTAAATGATGTTGCACAAACGGGCAAACCAGTATTTGCCATAACTATCGCTAAAGAAACTGTTCTTAAAAAGGTGCTTTTCCCTGCCATATTGGCTCCAGTAATAATAAAAAATTCCTCTTTTTTAATACCGAAATCATTGTCAATTCTCTTGTCAACTTTTAATAATGGATGCCCTAAATTAACCCCTTGCATTGTCCCTTTTTCTGAAGTAATTTCTGGAAAGACAAATTTTGGGTGGTTGAAATAAAAATTAGCTAATGAGTTTTCAGCATCAAAAAAAGCAACCACTTCAAACCATTTATTTACGGTATGCTTATACTTAAAAATCCATTTTTCTACCCTGTAGACATTGTACACTTCATAAAGAAAAAGTCCATTACCAAAAACAGCAATTACAATATTATTTCTTTGATCAAACGCATCTAAAATACGCACAAATTCTTTAAAAATAGTTCCTGCTTTTTTATCTTCAGAGGCTATAACTTGTTGTTTCTCTTTTAATATTTTTGAATTAAATTCTGTGTTTTCAATTTCATTTAATAGTTGGTGGTATTGACGAAAGATGTCTCTAACTTTGCCTGTTTCAGTATATAAATTGTCCGTCTTTTTTACAAATCTTCCTGTTATAAAAAGTCCGATAAAAAACCAAATTACAACGTATGTAAAGGAAATAATTCCAAAAGAAAT
>JBNMOF010000119.1:0-6638 GCA_051277175.1 Polaribacter sp. | reverse complement strand
TGTTTAATTTCTAAACGTGTTTCGAGTAATAATAGTTTTTAATTTTTGTTTTAAACCCTGGCCGGCATCATAGATCATTTGTTCGTTCTTAGGAAAAGAAACCACACGCGATCTAATTAAATCGATGTACGACGATTCTAAGGCTCTTTTGTCGCCTTTAAAGTTCGCATACGCATGTTGAAATGCAAATGCACTCACTATTGGAAACGTTTGTATCGTTTGCTTTGAATTTAAATTTACATACTTCACTTGTCCTGTTACTTTTGCTGATTTAAATTGTGTAAACTGGTATAATTCACAGCGGACACTTACAAACTTATCTACCTTGATTTTATCTCCTTCTTCATCTAAAACTTGATCCCCATTTTCATCCAAAAGATATTCAAAGCCGTCTTTGACCTCTTTTTCTTTAATAATTTCCTTTTCTCTCACTTGTTCTGGCGAAACCTCAATTTTTCTCAAGTTTAATTCCAAACCAAAATCGTACGTTATTTGTGCATCCTTAGCACCATGATAAACCGTCCATAATTCATTTAAACCATAGGTGTCAAAATTTAATAAATCTTCTTCTAATCTTTCAGGTAGTACTTGCTGTGTTTCATTTTTCATAGAAACCAACACAAAGTCTAATCCCCTTTCACGAGAAATATCTATTAAATTACGAACATCTTTAAAGTTAGGATTTATCTTTTCGATATAATCTAAATCGTTATACGCAGCTCTGTAGTCAAATTTATTATTTGCATCGAAAAGTTTTATTGCTTTTGAATATAAATACGCTGACAGTTGATTTTTATTTGAAATAATTTCATCGTCATAATTGGTAAACTGAAACACAGCATCTCTTTTTTCTGCTAAAATAAATAATGGCAATACCGGTTTTAAGGTTTCTTGCCTCCTTTTTAAATTCTCATATAAAACAAAAACAGTTTCTATTTTTTCAGGGTTGTTCTCTTTTTTTAAAAAATTGATACGTGCTAAATCTTTCGCAGTTGCTTTTATAAAAGCCTCTTCTAAAAGTAAAATATAAGGCTGATTCCTTTTTTTAGTTTTATTTCTTTTTAGGTTGTCAATCGCAGTATTAATTGCACTGTCGTAATTTCCATTACTAATAGCCTCTTGTGTATTTTTGACACTACTACAAGAAGTTATCAAAAAGATAAATGCTGTAAAAAGTATAATTTTTTTCATAATAAGTCTTGTTATTGAATGTTATAAATATGCATTAAACTTTAACTCTCTCCTCTCACTAGCTAAAGATACTTTTTTTTAAATAAAAAATCCCGATAATTTCTCATCGGGATTTTTATAGTTTATTTTCAAAGAGAGTTACACGTTAAAACGAAAGTGCATTACATCACCATCTTTTACAATGTACTCCTTTCCTTCAACTCTCATTTTACCAGCTTCTTTTACTTTCGCCTCACTACCAAACGAAACAAAATCTGCATACGCAATTGTTTCAGCTCTAATAAAACCTTTTTCAAAATCTGTATGAATCACTCCTGCAGCCTGTGGCGCAGTAGATCCGATAGGAATTGTCCAAGCTCTTACTTCTTTAACACCTGCTGTAAAATACGTTTGTAAATTTAATAATTTGTATGCAGAACGCACCAATCTCGCAACACCCGCCTCTTCTAAGCCTATATCTGCTAAAAACATTTGGCGCTCTTCATAATCGTCTAATTCTGTAATATCTGCTTCTGTTCCCACTGCCAAAACAATTACTTCCGCATTTTCATCTTTTACAGCTGCTCTTATTTTTTCTACATAGTCATTTCCTGAAACGGCAGCACCTTCATCAACATTACAAACATATAATACTGGCTTCGCGGTAATAAATTGCAAAGATTGCACAAACTCTTGCTCTTTTTCGTTAAAAGACAAAGCTCTTACAGAGATTCCTTTTAGTAAGGTTTCTTCAATTTTCAATAAAACAACCAATTCTGATTGGGCATCTTTGTTTCCTGTTTTTGCCGTCCTTTTTACGCGTTCCAATCTCTTTTCAACAGTTTCTAAATCTTTTAACTGCAATTCAATATCGATTGTTTCTTTATCTCTTACAGGATCTACAGATTCATCTACATGAATAATATTATCGTTGTCAAAACAACGAATTACATGTAAAATAGCATCTGTTTCTCTAATATTTGCCAGAAACTGATTTCCTAATCCTTCTCCTTTACTTGCTCCTTTTACCAAACCAGCAATATCTACAATCTCAACAGTTGCAGGCATTACACGTTCTGGATTTACCAATTCTTCTAATTTTTCAATTCTTTTATCGGGTACATTTACAACTCCTATATTTGGTTCTATCGTACAAAAAGGAAAGTTGGCACTTTGCGCTTTTGCATTTGACAAACAATTAAATAAAGTCGATTTTCCTACGTTTGGTAATCCTACAATTCCAGCTTTCATTTCTTTAGATTTTCGAGTGCAAATATATATTTTTATTCATAAAAAAACCTCGAATAAATTCGAGGTTTTCTTCTTAATTATCAGACGCTTAATTAGTACGTCTTATTCATTGTGTAAAAAGCGTTGTTTTTCTAACAAAACTTCTTCTGTTTCCACATTATCATCATCTGGCACACAACAATCTACAGGACAAACTGCGGCACATTGTGGCTCATCATGAAATCCTTTACACTCCGTACATTTATCTGGCACAATGTAATAAATTTCATCTGAAACGGGTTCTTGCGTCTCATCGGCATTTACAGATTTACCGTCTGGCAATACCGCCTTTCCTTTTAAATCTGTTCCTTCTGAATATTTCCAATCATCTGCTCCTTCATAAATTGCTGTATTTGGACATTCTGGTTCACATGCCCCACAATTTATACATTCATCTGTTATTATAATTGCCATAACTTTCTTTTCTGTTTTGTACCTTTGCAATTGCAAAAATAACACCAAAAATAGTCACAACCAAAATAAATGAATAGTATTCAAAATAGAATCAATGCTTTTGTAAAGTTAGGAACTTTTTTAAGTCAGTTTTCTCAAGACAAAATTGAGAAAATAGCAGGCATAGATCACAATGACTTATTTTTTGAGGGTTTTAAACATCAGATGAAAATAGCACAAGAAAAAAATTCTTGGTTTACAAAAGATAATATCTTATTGGCAATACAGAGTTGGTCTGCGGCACTCACAGAAAATAATTTAGAAATCTGGACATCTAAAAACAAATTTCCAATAAAAACGCCCAAAACAATTGCTATTGTAATGGCAGGAAATATTCCTTTAGTTGGTTTTCATGATTTCTTATCTGTTTTAATTTCGGGGCATTCTGTACTGATCAAACAATCGTCTAATGACAGACATTTACTGCCATTTTTAGCAAAGTATATCGAATATGTTGAGGAGAGTTTTAAAGGAAACATCACTTTTACGGAACAGAAGTTAGAAAATTTTGATGCTGTAATTGCTACTGGAAGTGACAATACAGCTCGTTATTTTGAATATTATTTTAAGAATAAACCTAATATAATACGAAAAAGCAGAAATTCTGTGGCGGTTATTACAGGAAAAGAAACAGAAGAAGATTTACAAAAATTAGCTGATGATGTTTTTACCTATTTCGGGCTAGGTTGTAGATCTGTCTCTAAATTATATGTCCCAAAAGACTATGATTTTAATAATTTCTTTAATGGGATGTTTGTCAAAAAAGACATCATCAACAATGCAAAATATGCCAACAATTACGATTATAACAAGGCTGTATATTTAATGAGTTTGTTTGATTTATTAGAGAATGGTTTTCTAATGATAAAACAAGATGCAAGTTATGCTTCTCCCATTGCTACTATTTTTTACGAATATTATGACAATGAAATCGATTTAAAAATAAAATTACACCAAGACAAAGAAAAAATCCAATGTATTGTTGCAAAAGACTTTATAGAAAATGAAGTTGCTTTTGGAGAAACTCAACATCCAAAATTAGAGGACTATGCAGATGGTGTGAATACCTTGGAGTTTTTAGGGAGCATTTAAAAAAATAATAAAGTAGCAAAAGCTAAGCCTTGGAGCTCTGTTACTCTAAAATTTTATCACGCGGAACAAAAATGAAGAAACATAATTTTAGTGCAGGACCTTGTATTCTGCCGCAAGAAGTTTTATTGAAGGCATCTGAAGCGATGCTCAACTTTAATGGTGATGATTTATCATTAATCGAAATATCTCACAGAAGCGAGTCTTTTGTCGCTGTTATGGAAAAAGCAAGATCTTTGGCTTTAGAATTATTAGGTTTAGAAAACAAAGGGTATCAAGCGCTTTTCTTGCATGGTGGTGCTAGTTTAGAATTTTTAATGGTTGCCTATAATTTATTGCATAAAAAAGCAGCTTATTTAAATACAGGAACTTGGGCAGACAATGCCGTAAAAGAAGCCAAAGTTTTTGGTGAAGTAATTGAAGTAGGCTCTTCAAAAGACAAAGGGTACAATTACATCCCTAAAGGATTTGAAATTCCAGAAGATGTAGATTACTTTCATTGCACTAGTAACAATACAATTGTTGGAACACAAATGAAAAGTTTTCCAGAAACGACAGTTTCTTTGGTGTGTGATATGAGCTCAGATATCTTTTCACGACAATTAAATTTCGAAAAATTCGATTTAATTTATGCAGGTGCCCAAAAAAATATGGGTCCCGCAGGAACCACTTTAGTCATTGTTAAAGAAGAAATCTTAGGAAAAGTGTCCAGACAAATTCCTACAATGTTAGATTACCAAGTGCATATCAAAAAAGAAAGTATGGCGAATACGCCGTCTGTTTTTGCAGTATACGTTTCAATGTTGAATTTACAATGGTTAAAGGATATTGGTGGTATTAAATTTATTGAAGAAGTAAACAATAAAAAAGCGGCGCTTTTGTATGCTGAAATAGATAGAAATCCGCTTTTTAAAGGAATTGTTGCCAAGGAAGACAGAAGCACCATGAATGCTACTTTTATATTAACAGATGCTTCTCTCACAGAAAAGTTTGATACATTATGGATAGCAGCAGGAATTAATGGTTTAAATGGTCACCGAAGTGTGGGTGGCTACAGAGCTAGTATGTACAATGCTTTGCCACTTTACAGTGTGCAGGTTTTAGTAGATGTGATGCAAGAATTGGAAAGAATTTAAAGTGAAAGAGTAACAAAGATGCACAAGCTGTGCTTTGATACTTTAAAAAATAAAATAATAAAGTTACAAAGGTTGCACTTTGAAACTCAAAGAAGATAAAATGAAAATATTAGCAAACGATGGAATTTCTCAAAGCGGAATTGATGCTTTAGAAAAAAGAGGTTTTGAAGTAATAACAACAAAGGTTGCACAAAATCAGTTAGAAAATTACATAAATGAACATACTATTGATGCCCTTTTAGTAAAAAGTGCGACCCAAGTTACGCAAGACTTGATAGATGCCTGTCCAAGCATAAAATTAATTGGTTGTGGCGGAGTTGACATGGATAATATTGACGCTGAATATGCACAAGAGCAAGGTTTACATGTTATAAATACACCGTTAGCTTCTTCTAATTCTGTTGCTGAGCTGGTCTTTGCGCATTTGTTTGGAATGGCAAGATTTCTTCATTCGTCTAATAGAGAAATGCCTTTAGAAGGAGATTCTCGTTTTAAAGAATTGAAAAAAGCCTATTCTCAGGGCATAGAGTTAAGAGGAAAAACAATTGGTATTATTGGCTTTGGAAAAGTTGGACAAACCGTTGCAAAAATAGGCTTAGGTCTCGGAATGAATGTAGTAGCTTCAGATAAAGTAATTACCAGTGTTCCAATTTCAGTTGACTTTTTTAACGGGCAAAAAATAACTATTAATATCAACACCATTCCAAAAGAAGAATTGTTAAAAGAAGCAGATTTTGTTACTTTACATGTATCGGAACAAGATGACTACATTATAACAGCTAAGGAAATCGAACAAATGAAAGATGGTGTGGGAATTGTAAATACAGCTAGAGGTGGTATTTTACATGAAGTAGACCTAGTAAAAGCAATAGAAAAAGGTAAAGTACAATTTGCTGGTTTAGATGTTTTTGAAACAGAGCCAACACCTGCCGTGCAATTATTAATGAATCCAGAAATCTCTTTGACACCGCACATCGGAGCAGGTACAAAAGAAGCACAGGAAAGAATTGGAGTAGAATTAGCGCAACAAATCATTCAGCTCTTAAGATAATTTATGGCAAGTATAAAACCTTTTAAAGCAGTTAGAGCAACAAGAGATAAAGTGGCTATGGTTTCGTCTAAATCATATGACGTTTATACTCCTGAAATGCTGGACTCTAAATTGGCTTTTAATCCATATACCTTTTTACATGTAATTAATCCTGGTTATAAATACCATAAACAAGATTTAACGGGTGAATTGCGGTTTAAATTGGTGCATAATCGCTATTTAGAATTTAAAGAGAACGAAATCCTTACGCAAGACGAAGCACCCGCTTTTTATATTTATCAGAAAATAACGCCAACAAAATCTTTCTGTGGAATAATTGCTGCAACTTCTGTTGCTGATTATCATAATAATATTATTAAAAAACACGAAGGGACCCTTAGAAAAAGAGAATTATTATTTGAAAACCATTTAAAAAATACTGGTTTTAGCGCAGAGCCTGTGCTATTAAC
>JBNMOF010000118.1:0-6774 GCA_051277175.1 Polaribacter sp. | reverse complement strand
GCTTTTCCTAAAGAACGCGCCGCACTTTCTCCAACTTCTTGACACAATCTTGCCATCCAATATGCATGTCTAAAAGCATCTACTTGTCCGCCAGCAGCATTTTTATCTAACAAATGTGATTTTCTAACAGAATCTGCGACTCTTTTTGTTTCGTTCGAAATATTTAAAGAAAGCTTTGCCTTAAAAGGATGCAATAAAACCCATTTTTTCAAAGGGCTCGATAATTTTAAAAACCTTTTAACGTCTGACTGCGCACTTATAGAAATAGCCATCGAAAAAAATAAAATTCCAACTATTTTTTTCATTATTAAGATTTAAGACCTCATGAGGTTTAAAACCCATGAGGTTTACTATGCTCTTTTACTTTATTTCAAACTCATTTTCAGCGTTTCCAATTTTTACGATGTATTTTCCTTTTGGTAAATAGAAAATACCATTTTTAGCTGCTTTTAACTCCACCTTTTTAGTTGCTTTTTTATACATTTTTTTTCCTTTTTCAGAAAAAGAAGCATCAAACATTGCTTCGTTAAAACCAGTGTTTACGTCGATATCAATCGAATTTACCTTCACATCTCCTAAATAAATACCAATCGTTGTTTTTTTATCCGCATTTGAATAAAAGGGAATTTTTATTTCTGGCGTGTAAGCAGTTCTCCATTGACTCCAAGAACGCCCCCAAGAGCTGTTTTTTTTGATGGCATCAATCGTAAAAATATGCGTGTTTTTTAATAAAATATCCTTTGTCATTTTTTGAAGTGAAGCAACATTCGCTTTATATAAACTTCTACCATGCGTAGCAACTATTAACTCTTTTGCTGTTGGTTGAAGTACCAAATCATGTACAGCAACATTTGGTAAATTATTAGCAAATGCTTGCCAAGAATCTCCTTTGTTAAAAGAAACATACAAACCATTATCTGTACCTAGATATAAAATATTTTCATTTACCGAATCTTCTTTAATTACGTTTACTGGTGAAGTTGGAATGTTATTATGAATGCTTTTCCAAGTTTGTCCAGCATCTTCAGAAACATACACATAAGAAGTAAAATCATCAAATCTGTAACCGTTTAAAGTTGCATACACTCGTTCTTTTTTAAATTTTGAAGCAATGACTCTAGAAACCCACAAATTTGCTGGCAAGTTATTAGAAATGCGCGACCATGTTCCTCCTCCATTTTTAGTTACATTAATATAACCGTCATCTGAACCCACATAAATGAATCCAAATTGAAACGGACTTTCAGAAATTGAAGTTAAAGTTCCATAAGCAACATTCCCTTTCTTTCCACCCGTGGTTAAATCTCCGGAAATAGTTTCCCAATTGTCACCTTGATTTAAAGAACGGTGTACTTTATTGCCTCCTAAATAGAGAATATCTTGGTTGTGTTTTGATAAATGAATTGGTGTTTGCCAATTAAATCGATATGGATTTTCGCCTAAAATATGTTTTGGCTGAATGTATGTATTCTTCTTAGACGCTCTATTTACTCTGTAGTAGTTTCCAAATTGATACCCAGTATATATAATGTTCGGATTTCTGTCATCAACCTGCACTTGCATTCCGTCTCCACCCATAATTGACTCATATGGATTTTGACCTGTATGTTTCCAACGTTTATCTATTTTTGCATTATTTGGTGCCATCCAAACACCATTATCTTGCAAACCACCATACACTTTATAATTTTTTTGATTGTCTGCATATACAGCGTAAAATTGACCAACTGCGGGATCATTTAGTTTTATCCAATTTTCACCATCGTCATAAGAAAGATTTAAACCACCATCATTTCCGTTTAAAATATGTCCTGATTTTTTAGGGTTTACCCACAATGCTTGATGATCTGAATGCACATTTTCTTTTCCTATAGATGCAAATGTTTTTCCACCATCTTTCGATTTAATAATCGGAACTCCTAAAACATAGATTCCGTTTTCGTCTTGCAAATCGACCCTAATTTCACCAAAATAATACCCATAAGAACTATACACTCCGTCTAAAAAATTATCATGTGTTTTTTTCCAAGATTGTCCGCCATTTATAGTTTTAAACACTTCTGCGCCTATTACCTGAGTGTCAAAAAGCATTGAGTTCGCATCTTCTAGGTATTTCGCTAAATCAATTGGCTTCACAGAACCAACGCGCACCATTTGCTTCACATTTTGTGCTCTGTACTTCTCTTGAAATCCATTATTTTTCAAATAGGTGTTTAACTTTTTGTCTGATATGTCAAGAAATCCAGCAGAAGACATTGTTTTAAAATCTTCTTTCGTTAATTCATCTGACTTTTTTTTATTGGTGTCTTTTGGTCTTCTAAACTGACTATCATGCAAAGCATACACTGTATTTTCATTATAAACAGCCAATCCAATTCTACCAACTCCATTTCCTGTTGGAAATCCACTATTATCTGCAATTTTTATCCAAGAACTACCTGCATCTGTACTTTTATAAATAGCTGAATTATTTCCATCTCCATCAAAATTCCAAGCTTTACGCTCTCTTTCCCATGAAGCAGCATACATTACATTAAAATTTTCTGGCGCAGCAGCAACATCTATAATTCCAGTATTTTCGTTTATGAATAACGATTTTGTCCAAGTTTTCCCGGCATCTATCGTTTTAAAAACTCCTCTTTCTAAGTTTGCAGAATATAAATGACCAATAACACCCACAATTACTTCAGCTGTATTGTTAGGATTTATCAAAATTCTACTTACGTGGTGCGAATCTGGCAGACCAACATTTGTCCAAGTTGCTCCTTTATCGGTAGACTTTAACATTCCTATTCCAGCATAACTAGATCTTGATGAATTTTTTTCCCCAGTACCTACCCAAATAGTTCCAGAGTTCCAATCTACCGCAATATCACCGATATTTTGAGTTGGAGAATTGTCTAAAACAGGTATAAAAGAGGTTCCATTATTCTTAGTATACCACAAACCACCAGACGCATACCCCACATAAAATTCTGCCGTATCCTCTGGATTTACAGCAACATCTGCAACACGACCACTCATTACTGTGGGCCCTATATTGGTAAAAACAACATTCTTTACTAGCGAAGATTGCATCATTTGAGACTTCTTCTCTAGAGACTTTTGAATCACTTCTGATTTTGTGGGATTTTGTGCTGCTACTGATACTGAGAAACACAACACTAAAAATTGAAAAATAGATTTCATAAGAATTCGGTTTTTGGTTTTGAGAGGATGAAATTACTACTTGTAATCTACACATCAAAAAAATTAACATAAAAAGGATTGCTAGGAAATATTCGTCTCCAATTTTAAACAATGTATCTTTGTAGGCTGAAATAAGTACATAAAGTTACTTTCATAAATATTTTCTATGACATTTAAAGATTTAGGTTTATCTCCAGCGCTGGTAAAAGCGGTTGAAGAAAAAGGATACACCAAACCATCACCAATACAAGAAAAAGCAATTCCACATATATTAGAAGGAAAAGATATTTTAGCTTCGGCACAAACAGGAACCGGAAAAACGGCTGGCTTTACATTGCCCGTTTTACAGCATTTAGTAGCAACTAGACACCCAAAATACAGACCTTTACGTGTATTGGTTTTAACGCCAACAAGAGAATTAGCTGCTCAGGTGCACGATAATGTAAGAGAATACAGTAAATATGTGGATATAAAATCTGCCGTAGTTTTTGGTGGTGTAAATGCAAAACCACAAATTGCAACCTTAAGAAGTGGTGTAGATATTTTAGTAGCAACTCCTGGTCGATTACTAGATTTACACGATCGAAAAGCGCTCTCCTTTAAACGTATTGAAGTTTTAATTTTAGACGAAGCTGACAGAATGTTAGACATGGGTTTTGTTAGAGACATTAACAAAATCATTAGTTTTATGCCTGCAAAGCGTCAGAACTTAATGTTTTCGGCAACTTTTTCTAATGATATTAAAAAATTAGCTTCAGGAATTTTAAGAGATCCTGTTTCGGTAGAAACTGCTCCGCAAAATTCAACAGCAAAAAAAGTAACCCACAAGGTTTACAAGGTTGATAAAAACAAAAAAACAGAGTTTACAATAAAATTAATAAAAGACGGAAATTGGAATCAAGTTTTAGTCTTTACAAGAACAAAACATGGTGCTAATAAATTAACTGAAAAATTGATAAAAGCTGGAATTTCTGCAGCGGCCATTCACGGGAATAAGAGTCAAGGTGCTAGAACAAAAGCATTGAAGAATTTTAAAGACAATAGTATCAAGATTTTAGTTGCTACTGATATTGCAGCGCGTGGATTAGACATTCCTTTATTGCCACACGTTGTTAATTTCGAATTGCCAAATGTACCTGAAGATTATGTACATAGAATTGGTAGAACAGGAAGGGCAGGAGCAGCAGGAAAAGCTATTTCTTTGGTGTGTAGTGAAGAAAGCGAATATCAAAGTGAAATAGAAAAATTACTTAAAGAAAAATTGGAATCTACCATCGTAGAAGGTTTTGAGCCAACAGATACAGATCCTCCAAAAAGAGCAGCTTCGCAAAGCAAAGGTTCTTTTGGTAAAAAAAATAAAGGTTCGACTTCTCAAGGAAATAAACCAAAAAGTAAACCTCATTTTAAAGGGAATAAACCTTCTGAGCCTTCTGGAAGAGGAAGAGCTAACGCCCCTAAAAAGAAACGTTACTAATAAAGAATACACAGATTTAATTACATCCTGTTTGGTTTTCAAAACCTTACAGGATTTTTTTTATTCCTACAAGATCTTAAGGGCTCTTGCAAGAAAACAGGTGATCGTTTAATAGCGCTATAATTATTCCTACCTTTGTATTTCAATAAAATTTACACGAATGAAATACCATAAAATAGACTCCCAATTATTTATAAAAAACCGTAAAAACTTTGCTTCAGAAATGAAGCCGAATAGTTTAGCTATTTTCAACTCAAACGATACGTATCCAATAAGTGCAGATAGTACAATGCCATTTGAACAACATAGAGATATCTTTTATTTAAGTGGCGTAGATCAAGAAGAAAGTGTTTTAATGTTGTTTCCTGATTGTCCAAATAAAAACTTGAGAGAAATTTTATTTGTTACAGAAACCAATGATCACATTGCTGTTTGGGAAGGTGCAAAACTAACCAAAGAAATGGCTTTGGAAACTTCTGGAATCAAAACAGTTTATTGGTTGCAAGATTTAGAAAAAGTTTTATTTGAAATGACTACGTATTGCGATACTTTTTACATCAATACAAACGAACACTACAGAGCAAATACAGAAACAGAAACGCGTGAAGACCGTTTCACAAAAAGGTTATTAGCAAAATATCCTGCACATGCTGTTGCAAAGAGTAACCCTATATTACAAAGACTGCGATCTGTAAAAGATCCTATTGAATTAGCACTAATGCAACAAGCTTGTGATATTACTGGAAAAGGTTTCCGTAGAATTTTAGACTTTATAAAACCAGGTGTTTTTGAATATGAAATTGAAGCAGAATTGTTACATGAATTTGTAAGAAACCGTTCTAAAGGGTTTTCATATACGCCAATTATTGCATCGGGAAATAACGCCAATGTTTTGCATTATGTAGAGAACAATCAAGAATGTAAAGCTGGCGATTTAATTTTGTTTGATGTTGCTGCAGAATATGCCAATTATAAAAGTGATTTATCTAGAACAGTGCCTGTTTCTGGTAAATTCACGAAGAGACAAAAAGCAGTTTATAATGCTGTAAATCACGTGAAAAAAGAAGCTACAAAAATGTTACTTCCAGGAACTTTATGGAAAGAATATCATGTAGAAGTGGGACAATTAATGACTTCAGAATTACTGAAATTAGGTTTATTAGACAAAGCTGATGTTCAAAATGAAGACAAAAACTGGCCTGCCTACAAGAAATACTTCATGCATGGAACTTCGCACCACATTGGTTTAGACACCCATGATTATGGCCTTTTACACGAACCAATGCAAGCAAACAATGTATTTACGGTAGAACCCGGAATTTACCTTCCTAAAGAAGGTTTTGGAATTCGTTTAGAAGACGATGTTGTGGTTCAAGAAAAAGGAGCACCAATTAATTTAATGGGAAACATTCCTATTGATGCAGATGAAATTGAAGATATTATGAATTCTTAAGATAGTTGAATTATATAGTTAAAAAAGCGGGTTGAAAAACGCGCTTTTTTTATGCCAAAGAATTTATAAAACCAATTGTTTGGTTGTTAAACGCCTCTGGTTGCTCTACGTTTACAACATGGCCACAATTATCAATCACAAAAAGTGAAGAGGTAACATGTTTTGCAACAATATTTTTTATAGAAGGTAGAAATAAATGATCTTCTGCTCCCATTACATATAGCGTAGGAATGTTAATATCTTTGGTTCTAAAAAAACGTAAAAGTGGATTAATTTCTGATGTTAACTTAAACCAACGTAAAAATTCTTTTTGGTATAATTTCTTTGCTTCGTTTACAAACAACAATCTCGATTTCTTATGATTTTTCTTTGGCATTATAATAAATGCAAAGAGCTTGTACAACATCATATATGGAACTACAGATTTAAAGATATTACCGACTTTCATTAATACTTGAGAACGAAAATTCATCTTTATAATAGCACCACCCATAATCATACTTTTTACCAATTCTGGTCTTTTTTCGGCTAAATTCCGAATCAAAATTGTGCCTAAAGAAATTCCAATAAAATGGGATTTCTCGATTTTCAGACTATCAATTACCTCTACAATATCAGAAGTAATAGAATCAAAAGTATATTTTGTTTTAAAGGTATC
>JBNMOF010000117.1:0-6792 GCA_051277175.1 Polaribacter sp. | reverse complement strand
GCCCATGTATTAAGTCAATTTCATATCCATTAGCAACGCAAAAGTTTGGTTAATGTCTTTCTCTTTTACAACAATTGTCATTTCATTTGTAGTAGAAATAATTTCTTGTAAAGAAATATCTGCCCAAGCTAACTGCTTTAAAATAAAATAATAGATACCCGATTGCTCTAAGTTTTCTTTCGGAAGTTTTATAGTGATAGAAGCTAATTCTAATACATTAGAAATTAAAGTTTCTTTTTCAAAAATTTCATTTACAAAAGGTTGCAAGTTTTTACTTGTAACAATATTTGTTTCAAAAATACCTTGAGAAACGGTTAAAAAATAATCAGAATTTTCTGATGTCTTGGTTAAAATCTTTGCAATTTCTTTTAAAAGTGACGGTGTATTTTTAAATGTAAAATCACACAAATCTGACCGAACAATTACATCTCCTAAATCTAAAGCTAACTTTTTTATGTTCTTTCTTATGCGAAGTTCACTTGCGGGAGACAATCTGTTAATTGCCATCATTACCGCCCCCACCTTAACGTCTTTCTTTAAAGCTGTTGAAACCTCTGAGAGAATTACTCTTGCTAAAGAAGATACATTTATTAACTTTTCATTTAAAGCCTCCTCTATAAATGGTGTTTTCCGGATTGTACTCTCTACAACTTCTTGTATTGTTTTCATGTTACTTGTTTAATAAAACACATTAATGTTCAAAATTAAACAATTAATCTAGTTTATTCGTCAACTTTTTAAATTCTTTTTTTGCATCCTTGTTGTTATACAAAACATTAAAAACAGCATTAATTATCGGGGTATTTGCACCATTTTTTTCTTTCATTTTAAAAGCGCTTTTTGTAGCGTAGTAGCCCTCTGCAACCATACTCATTTCCATTTGAGCAGATTTTACAGTGTACCCTTTACCTACCATGCTACCAAATTGTCTATTTCGACTAAAAGTAGAATAACCTGTTACTAACAGATCGCCTAAATAAGCAGAATTATTAATGTTCCTTTTCATTTGATGTACTTTCTTAATAAATCGTTTCATCTCACGAATTGCATTGCTCATTAATACTGCCTGGAAATTATCACCGTACCCCAAACCATGCGCTATACCAGCAGCTACAGCGTAAATATTTTTTAACATTGCTGCGTATTCTGTTCCAATAATATCATCAGATATTTTTGTTTTTATGTACCAACTTTTCAAAGAACTACTCATTAACTTTGCATTGTCTTCATTCTGACAAGCAATTGTTAAATAGGATAAACGCTCCATAGCAACCTCCTCGGCGTGACAAGGACCTGTTATTACACCAATATTATCGAAAGGAATTCCGTATTCTTTGTGAAAGTGTTCGCCCACTATTAAACCTGTTTCTGGAACAATTCCTTTAATTGCAGAAAAAACAATTTTATTTTTTAGTGGTTTTTTTAACTTTTCAAGTTCGCTCATTAAAAAAGCGGAAGGGATTGCAAAAATAAGCACATCATAATTTGCAACAATTCTATTAATATCACTAGATAAATCTAGTTGACTCGCATATACGTCTGCAGCTCTCAGGTAATTAGGATTGTGATTGTTTTTCTTTATATGCTCTATGGCAGCCCTATTCCGCATATACCAACCCACAGTTTCTATATTCTCTGATAGTATTTTTACAATCGCAGTTGCCCAACTTCCACCACCTATAACTGCAATTTTTTTCTGATCACTCATCATTCCTTCATTTTTAAGTCTCAAAAGTAAGTAAATTAGTATCTAATGGTGAATGCTTGTATGAATTATTATATTTGTAGCAAAACATCAGATACAAAATGAAGGTCCAAATCATAAACAAATCTAAACACGCAACTCCTAATTACGAAACTGAAGGTGCTGCAGGAATGGATTTAAGAGCCAATATAGAAGAAGCAATTATATTGAAACCCTTGGAGAGAGCCATTGTAAAAACAGGTTTATTTATCGCTTTACCCGTTGGTTTTGAAGCACAAGTAAGACCAAGAAGTGGTTTGGCTGCTAAAAAAGGAATTACTGTTTTAAATTCTCCGGGAACTGTAGATGCAGATTATAGGGGCGAAATTGGCGTAATTCTAGTAAATCTTTCTAATGCAGCATTTGTGATAAATGATGGTGAACGCATCGCTCAATTAATTATTGCAAAACACGAACGTGTGCAGTGGAAAGAGGTTGAGGTTTTAAGCGAAACGGAGCGTGGTGCTGGTGGTTTTGGAAGTACAGGTGTTTAATTTTTTGAATTACAAAAACTAAAGTCTTTTATATAGCTGGCTCATTTTACGCACGGATTCGTGCAAAAAATCAAAAGTTAAAAAAACATGAGAATGATAGGTGTACCCCAGTTTTTCATAAAATTGAAAAGACTGTTGCTGTTCATTCATAGCGTCTAACCAAATAATATTATAGTCTTTTTTTATAGCCTTTTCATCTAACCAAGCAAGTAGTTTTTTTCCAATACCATTCCCTTGTGTTTTTTGGTATACATAAATTCGATGTAATTTTACTTGTTTTTCTTCAGACAAACCCGCTAATTTTTCGTCCCAAATAATTCTAAAATTACCAATTATTTCACCCTTAAAAAGGATAAAATAATTTTCTGAATTTTCTTCTGATAATTCCTTTAAAATAGGCTCTTTAGAATATTGTGTGTTCACATACCAATCTCCTTTATCAGTCCAAAAATGACTGTAAGCAGACTCATATATTTCTTTCATTACTGCAAAAAGAGTCGCTGTATCTGAACTTAAAACAGCTCTTAACTGTATGTCTTCTGTTATTTTAATCATCCTATAAAAATAAAAAACTGCTATAGATAATTACTTCCACAGCAGTTTATAATAATGTAAGCTTTTAAAAATTATTCTTGATTTTCAATCGCATCTTTAATTTTTCCTTCCAATTCGTCTGCTAATTCAGGATTGTCTTTAATTAAGCCCTTAACAGCATCTCTACCTTGACCTAATTTAGTCTCTCCGTAACTAAACCAAGAACCACTTTTCTTAACAATACCTAATTCTACACCAATGTCTAAAATTTCACCAACTTTAGAAATTCCTAAACCGTACATAATATCAAATTCTGCAATTTGAAACGGTGGCGCTACTTTATTTTTTACAACTTTAACCTTGGTACTGTTTCCAATAACCTTATCACCATCTTTAATTTGTGTTCTTCTTCTAATATCTAAACGAACAGAGGCATAAAATTTTAATGCATTTCCACCAGTTGTTGTTTCTGGATTCCCGAACATTACACCAATTTTCTCTCTCAACTGGTTAATGAAAATAACAGTACATTTTGTTTTAGAAATAGTCCCTGTTAATTTACGCAATGCTTGAGACATTAAACGTGCGTGAAGACCCATTTTAGAATCTCCCATTTCTCCTTCAATTTCTGCTTTTGGAGTTAATGCGGCAACAGAATCTATTACAACAATATCTATTGCACCAGAACGAATTAAGTTTTCTGCAATTTCTAATGCTTGCTCACCGTGATCTGGTTGAGAAATAATTAAATTATCAATATCTACTCCTAAATTTTCTGCATAAAATTTATCAAACGCGTGCTCTGCGTCAATAAATGCTGCGATTCCACCCGCCTTTTGAGCTTCCGCAATTGCATGTAATGTTAAGGTTGTTTTACCCGAAGATTCTGGTCCATAAATTTCAATAACCCTTCCTCTTGGATACCCACCAACGCCTAAAGCTAAATCTAAACCTAAAGAACCAGATGAAATTGCATCGATTTCTTCTGTAACTACATCACCTAATTTCATTACAGCACCTTTACCATATGTCTTATCTAGTTTGTCTAAAGTAAGTTGAAGTGCTTTTAATTTTGCTTGTTTTTCTTTATCTGTCGCCATTAATCGTGCTTTATGTGTTTTTAAAATAATGGTTACAAGTTACGAAAATCTAAAATTAATTTCCTAAAAAATAACATTGAAATTTGCAGTATTTTTGTAAAAAATTAGATTCCATGAGTTCAATAGTCTATTTAAAAAATAAAGAGTGTAAAGTTGCCATTGAAGAAGGAGAATTAATTAGTTTTCAAAAGGGCAATCTAGAATATATTCATCAAAAAGGGAGTAAAGGTTGGCGAAACTCTGACATTGAAATGTTTCCTATAATTGGACCCATCTCTAAAAATAATTTTAGAGTGCATACCCAAAAAGGAGATGCTATTCAAGATCAGCACGGTTTGTTAAGGGAGCTCGACTACACCTTAGTTTCTTCGGATGAAAACACCGCAAAATTTATTAAAAATTATAAAGAAAATACACCCATAATCAATAGTAAATTTCCTAAAAAGTCTTCAGAGGCTCAGCTCTCTTGGCCTTATAATTTTACGTTTGAAAAACAATTTCATTTAGAAAATAATGTTTTAAAAATTGATTTTATACTTACTTCTGAAGAAGGAATGCCTTTTATGTTAGGGTATCATCCTGCTTTTTTGTTATCCGATACAGGCAAAGAGGTTTTAACATCTCCTAATAAAAAAGCGAGCTTATCTGAAATTCAAAAAGTAGGAGATAATGCTTTTCCTTTCTTAGATTGTAATCAAATTACATTAGAAAATATTGGCAGAAAACACCTAGAAATAACAACAACAGGCTTTCATAATTTTATGATTTGGTCTCCTGTAAACAATATGCTTTGTATAGAGCCAATTACCCAATACACCTCTTATACAAACGAAAAATTCTCAGAGAAAAACATGCGTTTGTCCGAAGGAAAGAACAATTTTTCTTTTCACATTAAAGTTTTATAATTTGATAAAAAAACACCGTCATTTTATAATTCATAAACCTTGGGGAATGATTTCTCAATTTGTAAATCCTGCTAAAAGAAAGAAAAGTTTATTAGGAGATTTATATGATTTTCCTGACGGAACCATGGCAATTGGGCGTTTAGACGTCCCTTCTGAAGGGTTGCTTTTACTAACAACAGATGGAAAAGTTTCTGCCGAAATTAGAAGTAATAAATATGAAAAAGAATACTATGTACAAGTTGATGGAATGATTACAACTGAAGCTATAGAAAGGTTAAAAACAGGTGTAGAAATTGGCTTTAACGGTAAAAAATACATGACAAAACCTGGACACGCTTTTATAATTGAAGATCCTAAATTTCCATTAAGAAGCATGAAAATTAGAGATGACAGACATGGGCCAACAAGTTGGATTGCTATCATTATTAGAGAAGGAAAGTTTCGGCAGGTGCGTAAAATGACTGCCGCAGTAGGTTTGCCTACTTTGCGTTTAATTAGAGTAAGAATTGGTGAAATAAAATTAGAACCCTTGGGCGTTGGTGAAGTGAAAGAAGTAACCTGTTTTACTTAAAACAACCGCAAAAAAAAAAAGAGAAGTAAAGATTACTTCTCTTTTAAATTTATCAAAAGCATTTTTGTTGTTTTTTAAAACCCACTACCTGGACCTTCGGGGCTAGCAGCTTGGGCTTTTTGAGGGTTTAAAATTAGGTAAGTACCCAATGCTGTTAAGGCTGCATATTTACCATAGTTTCCTATTTTTTTTATTGCTTCTTTTCTATTTATTGTAGGTACTTGTTTTTTATCTTGAGGTTTCATTTTTTTTGCTTTTCGGTTTATAGATACTATTCAACAACTATTTTTTTAGTCCAATTTCCATTAGACTTATCTCGAAGCTGAACAATATAAACGCCTGTACTTAAGTTTGGTAACACTAAACTAGTATTTGCTTTGGGAGTAAATTTTGTTGAGAAAACGTTTTTTCCCATTACATTATATACCTCTACTATACCTTCCTCTTCTAATAAACCTTTTATATGCAGCTCTTTTGAGTTGGCTACATAATACATGTTTAGCGCTGTTACGTTTTCATTAGGCACACTTAATACAGCTGATCTAACATGTAAAAAGAATCTTCCTGAAGTTGTACTGGCTTCTGTTAGTGTTACTGTATACATGCTTGCATCATCTAAACGTTTAAAAACACCCAATGCTTTATCTTCTATAAATACTTTATTTGCCTCGGAAGGTAAATTGGTTGCGTTAGCAGAAAAAGTAACTTCTCCAGCAGGTGCAATAAGACCAATAGGGATTACCATCGCATCATAATTACTGTCTGGTAAAGATTGTATGGCTAACTTTTTATCTACACTACCAGTTACTGCACCTGTAAAGAGTTCTAAAGAAGCACTAACACCTTCAAAAATGCTACTGTCATAACCATTATCAAAATCTGTTGTAGTTTCTTTTATATAAAATATTTCTGTTTCTTTAGCTGATCCATTCTGTGAAACCTTCAGTTTAACTTCTGTTCGGTTGTTTGTAGCCTTTAAAAAAGTATCTGTAGTTTGATGCGATTGCATTGCTTTTGTAAAACTCAACGAAGTAGTATTACCAGTAGTTGCAGAAGTTTTTACAAAAAACCCTTGTCCTGGAGCAATGTATGTTACATCTGTAGACGCTAAATTTACAGCCTTATACCCATTACTTTGATCCCAAAACCAAAGTGTAGCCTCTTCTAAAACAGCTGCTGCATCTGGTAGTGCTTTATTTACAGTTAATAAATTTTCTGTAGCATTTATTGCATTTGCATTAATAGCAATAAAAGAAGGGTAAGGATTCCCCACTAAATTAAAAGCATTGTCTGCATTGTTTATGGTTACATCCTTATTTATGGTAGCCATTGTACCGCTATAATTAAGTGTGCTCGCTGCTGTTAGTTTTATAGAATACCCTGTACCCAAAGAAAAATTACCAGAACCTGAAGCGCCACTTTGATAGTAATCCCAACCTGGTGT
>JBNMOF010000116.1:0-6803 GCA_051277175.1 Polaribacter sp. | reverse complement strand
GTAAATGAAACTATTTTATGTAACGTTTTAAGATCTATTACTATTTTAAAGGCGATGCTATTTTTGAGAGATTAGTAAATATTTATATAGAAATAAATACCTCGTAAAAAGTAATAGTAACAGTGGAATAGCCGCTACAGGAAATACCTGAATTTCTGAAAACCATAAGAATGGAAGTACACTTAAAAAGATTAAAAGCACAAAAATATATTTTTGCAACCACTTTTGAGTACTCGTTTTGAGCATAAAAAAAGCAACAATTAGATTTGGTAAAAAAGCCCATAAAACATTAAAGTTTTTCGGTGCGGTGCTGTGCGAAGAAAATAACCATAAATAAGCGAGAATTAAACCCACTATCCCTGTGGTAAATAGAAGGATAAAATCTAAAAATTTGGTTCTGCGATTATTTTTCACATCTTTAAAAGTAATAAAAATTACAATGAACAAAAGGAATATAAATATATACAGCGGACTAAGAAAAGTTGTAGTGTTGAAATTTTCATCGAAATCTAATAAAACATCTTCTCTTTTTACCAAAGATTGTGATTGACCTTGCCTTTCAATTTTTCCGTTTTCAAAAGTTTTAAAGATATAATCTGGTAAATACGTGTATGCTAATTGATTCCTTTTTACATCTAAAATAGTTCCCGCAATTAAATTAATTCCAAAATTACCCCAAGTGTTCCAATTAATTTCTTGGTTCATTAAAGTTCTTAGCGTTTTATTATTGTCGATGCTGTCTGAAGTTAAAGTAACAGCATCCTTTAAAATCACTTTTGAAATATCTCTAATTTTAGTGGCACAATTGTCAAAAAAAGGATCGTACAGATATGTTGCATTTTCTGGCCGTGCATTGTTTTCTAAATAATTGAAAAATTGTTGTTTTTCAGCTTGATTTAAGTTTAATACCTGCTGTTTCAGCCAACGTTTATCTTTTTTATAACTTGCTAAAAAATACTTAAAATCGTATCTAGACAATAAATAGTACATTTTACCCTCTGCAAAATTAGCGTAGAAGTTAGGTGCATTAAAATCAAAAACACCATAATTATATATAAGATCTAAATTTAAAACGGGGTCTTTAATTCTAAGCGCTGTATGTCCAAATTTTTCATATAGTTCTTTACCCGGACCAGCAGTAACTATGGAAATCTCAGAGTAGACAGAAAGATTTACTTGCGCAGTATTTTTTATGACATAGCATAAACAAATCAACAAAAGAAAGCATAGTTTTTTCTTCATATTAAATTAAGGTCTAAGAAAGTTGTAATCGAAAGTAATTGAAAAGATATTAGAAAATAAAGCATTTCCTACACTACCAATATTTGTGAGTGCATAATCTACTTGAATTCCTTTATAATTAAAACCAACGCCAAAGTTAGGTTGCAAAGACAGTGATTTAGAGTCGTCATACTGCATTATATGTTGAAAGTTACCAACTCCTGCTCTTACGTAAACAATGTTGTCATAATCTAATTGAAAACCAATTGCAGGATCTATACTTCCCGCATCAGAAGAGAATATATCATTTGTTTTCGCAAAACGAACATTTAAATCTACTTCTGTAAGCAAGTTTAAAAAACGACCAATCTTAAATGCTCTCGCAACACCTAATTGCAATTTTGGTTTTGTTATTTCTGTAGTTGCTGGTAATTCTTGATTTTGTCCAGGAATTGCATCCTTAATTTTATCAAATTCATTTTTATTTATCGCCCAACTATTAAACGTTGTTGTGATATCTCTTGCCATTAATCCGAATTTCCAATCATTTCTTTCAAATTGAATACCAACATCAAAACCAAAACCCCAAGAAGAGGCAAAATTACCAATGGTTCTTCTCACTATTTTAGCATTTACGCCAAACTTTACATCCTTAAGAAGAAGATTTCTAGCATAGGCAACGTTAAATGCATAATCTGCGGCAGAAAAAAGACTAATTCTGTTAAAATCTATGTTTCCTTCGCTATCAATTAATTCTGTTGTATTTAGAATATCATCAACTCCAAAACGAATGATAGAGATGCCCAATGCACTTTTTTGGTCGATGGGCATCGCAAATGCGGCATGATTATAATTTGCAATTCCTGCAAAGTAAGAAGCATGCATTAAAGATCCTTGATAATCTTCTATTCCCACTAAACCCGCAGGATTCCAATAGATTGAATTGACGTTATTTGAAGTAGCAACAACTGCTTTACTCATTCCTAAAGCGGCAGCATCTACCCCAATATTTAAAAATTCATTGGAGTAATTTCTAAATGCTTGAGCACTTAAAAAAGTTGAAAAAAATAAAAATAAAAGTAAAATTTTGAATTTCAAAAGCATCATAGTTTTCTACAACAAATATCCTAAATACTATTAAAATAACATTAGTTTTAGTAGATTATTGTTTAAGAAAATGGAATAAGAATTTTTTCTGCGATAAATCTCATAATTCTTTGTTCTAACCACCTATTTTCTTGCGGCTTAAATGAACTCATAAAACCACAATGGCCTCCGTAATCGGCTACTTCTAAATAAAAATTTTTAGATTGTATTGCTTCTTTTATGGGATAACATTCCGCAGATAAAAAAGTATCATCTTTTGCATTTATTAATAAAGTAGGCTTTTTAATACTTGACAGGTAGGGTTTAGAACTTGCTTTTTTCCAATAATCTTCAGGGTTTTTAAAGCCAAAAACAGGAACGGTATATAAAGCTTCTAAATGTTTGAATGTGGTTGCTTTAAATAATTTGTCTTTATCTAAATTATAATCTGGAAATTTGTGAGATTTTTCTAAAATTTTGTTTTTTAACGTTTTAAAAAATATCTCGATGTATAATTTATTTTTAAATTTATCGAGCTCTGATTCTGCAGATGTAATATCGACGGGAACAGAAATCGCAATTCCACCTTTAATTTTGGTAGATAATTTTGGTTCGTACTCTCCTAAATATTTTAAAGTTAAATTTCCGCCCAAACTAAAACCAACAATTATAATAGCATCATAGTTATAAGCATCTAAAAGATGTTGTACCACAAAATCTACATCTTCTGTTTTTCCACTATGATAGGTTGCTAATAATAAATTATCTTCTCCACTACAACTTCTCAAATTAAAACAAACGGTATCTAAACCGTTTTTATTTAAGTAATTAGAGTTAGATGCTATGTACTTAGATTCAGAATTCCCTTCTAAACCGTGAATTAAAAGAACCAGCGTCTTTGAACCAACAAAAGAGAAATCTAAATCTATAAAATCAGCATCCCAAGTGGGTATTCTTTTTCTACTATATGTACAAATATCTTTCATGAAAAGAGGTCTGTACATCGTGTTAAAATGGCCGTTTTTAAAAGGCAAAGTAGGGTGGAAGTCCGATTTTAAGAGTGGCATTATTTTTTTTTTAAAGATAATTTTTAAAAATACATAAAAAATAAATAGTTTTAGAAAATTAACAAAATTGGATTTGGTATTTTAGCCATTTAATAACAAAATGTATGAAAAAACAAATTCCCAATCTATTAACGCTTGGTAATCTTTTTTGCGGAACAATTGCGACAATTCTGGCAGTTCAAAGCGATTTTGTTACCGCAGGTCTATTTGTTGTAATAGGAATCTTTCTCGATTTTTTTGATGGATTTGTAGCACGCTTACTAAAGGTTTCTGGAGAATTAGGAAAACAATTAGATTCATTGGCAGATATGGTAACAAGTGGGGTGGTTCCTGGTATTATTATGTTTAATTTACTATATCAAAGTAGTTTTAAAAATTTAGACACGCAATTGGTTGACAGCGGAATACCCCCGAATACTATTATTATGAGCAACGACTATATATCTAGTTGGGTTCCTTACATCGGTTTACTACTTACTTTAGGTGCTGGTTACAGACTCGCAAAGTTTAATATAGATACGAGACAATCAGAATCCTTTATTGGTTTGCCAACACCCGCAATGAGTTTGTTTGTGATTTCATTGCCGTTAATTCAAGAATATGCTACCAATGTTTGGGTACAGAGTTTAATTTCAAATAATTATTTTTTGATAGCAGTTACCTTAGTATTAACCTATTTAATGAATGCGGAAATTCCTTTGTTTTCTTTAAAATTTAAAGAGTATTCTTTAAAGAATAATTCATTGAAATATTTCTTTTTAGCTACCTCACTTGCACTATTAATCATTTTAAATTTTATTTCCGTACCAATTATTATTATAGTATATGTGCTTTTATCTGTGGCGCAAGAACTTTATAACCGTAAATAAATTTCTATGAAACCAGCTGATATTCCTGAAAATGAAATAGAAAGATTAAAAGTTTTAAAAACTTATAATCTTTTAGATACCTTACCTGATGAAGACTATGACGCAATTACAAAAATTGCGGCGGCTATTTGCAACACTCCAATTGCACTTATTTCTATTATCGATGAAAACAGACAATGGTTTAAGTCTCGGCATGGATTAGAGACAAAAGAAACCGCAAGAGATTTTGCTTTTTGTGCACACAGTATTTTAAACCCCGATGAATTATTAATTATAAATGATGCTAGAAAAGATGATCGTTTTCATGACAACCCGCTAACAGTAGGGGATCCTAATGTTGTTTTTTATGCAGGAGCGCCGTTAAATAGCTTAGAAGGCCATTCTCTGGGTACTTTGTGTGTTATTGATAATGAACCAAAAGATTTGAACGAAAACCAAAAAGAAAGTTTAAAGTTATTATCAAGACAGGTTACTTTGCTTTTTGAATTAAGGAAAAAGAATCAAGAGTTATTAAATGCTAATGAGGAAGTTCTAAGATTGAACAAACAATTAAGTGAGTTTGCTTATAGACTTTCACATGACATTAAAACACCAATCAGTGGTATAAAGTATCTCTCTGAAATACTGCAAGAAGATTTCGCAGATAAATTAGATGCAGAAGGAATTAATTTACTTGAACTAATTTCCACTCGAAGTTCTTATCTATACTCTTTAGTAGAAGGAATGTTGAGATTTACAAAGGTTATTAATACTGAGATAGTCTATGAAACATTTAAATTCGAAGAATTACTTGATAAAGTCAAATTCTCCTGCAATTGGGAAGATGCATGTGAAATTAAATATACTAATTTTGCTGTTTTGATGAAACAGTCAAAAATAGCTTTTATTCAAATATTTCAGAATCTATTATCTAATAGTATAAAATATGTTCACGAATCAAAACCTATTATTTCTATTTCTTTAGAAGTAGAATCAGATTTTTATAAAATAACGTACAAGGATAATGGTGCTGGAATTGAAGAAAAATATCACAAAAAAGTATTTAATTTTTTTGAAACATTAGGCACAGAAAATAGCACTGGAATTGGCTTGTCTACTGTTAAATCTTTAATAGAAAGATTGGGAGGTAGTATTGTTATTGTAGGTTCAAAAGAAAAAAAATCTGGAGTTGAATTTTGTATGAAATTTCCGATTATAAAAGGTTAAATTTTTTTTTCTTTTTTAATTCAAAATCGGCACCAAGATATACTTTACGTACCATCTCATCGGCAGCTAGTTCTTCTGGGGTTCCTTCTTTTAAAATACTTCCATTATACATTAAATATGTTTTATCTGTAATCGCTAAGGTTGCTTGTACATCGTGATCTGTAATTAGTATGCCAATATTTTTATTTTTCAATTGTGCAACAATACTCTGTATGTCTTCCACCGCAATTGGATCTACTCCTGCAAAAGGTTCGTCTAATAGAATAAAATTAGGATCTGAAGCTAAACAACGTGCAATTTCTGTTCTTCTTCTTTCTCCTCCAGACAATAAATCTCCTCTATTTTTACGAACATGCCCAATATTAAATTCTTCAATTAAAGATTCTAATTTTATTTTCTGTGCTTTTTTAGAAAGACCTGTAAATTGCAAAACAGACATAATATTATCTTCTACAGATAGTTTTCTGAAAACAGATGCTTCTTGCGCCAAATAACCGATACCTTTTTGTGCACGTTTGTACATGGCATCTTTTGTTATGTCTTCATCATTTAAAAAAATTTTTCCAGCATTTGGTTTTATCATACCAACAATCATATAGAAAGAAGTGGTTTTTCCAGCACCATTTGGTCCTAACAAACCAATTATTTCACCTTGCTGAACTTCCAAAGAAATTCCTTGTACTACTTTTCTACTTCCGTAGATTTTTTGAATATTTTCTGCCTTTAAAATCATGTTTTTTTTAAAATGTAGCTTATAGATTTTTGTAAATGTAATAAAATAACTTTTTAAAGAAGCTTAAAGCCTTCTTAATTGAAAGGATTAAAGGATACAAATAAAGACGAAATCTTAAAGTGAAACTTGTGACAAATTATTTAAACGCCTCTTTAACAATGAGACGTTTAAATTAATAATGACTAGACCTCCTCTTCTTCGAGGGCTTCCCAGTACTCTAAAGCTTTTCTTAAATGAGGAATTACAATGGTACCGCCAATTAAGTTCGCAATAGACATGGTTTCCATCATCTCTTCTTTAGTAACTCCATTTTTTTTTGAAGCTTCTAGATGATATTGCACACAATCGTCACATCTTAAAACTGCAGAGGCCACTAAACCTAACAATTCTTTTGTTTTTACTGGTAAATGCCCCTCTTTAAATGCGTTGGTATCTAAATTAAATATTCTTTTTATTACTTTATTATCCGAATCTAAGATCTTTTCATTCATTTTAGAACGATAGTCGTTAAACTCTTGTACTTTTTTGTGCATCTTTTTGTTGTTTTTTAATAACTATTTTAGAGACTTTAATACTTATTTCATATAAAATAAGTATCGGTATTGCTACAATAACTTGACT
>JBNMOF010000115.1:0-6821 GCA_051277175.1 Polaribacter sp. | reverse complement strand
CAAAAGATATAAAATTTGATATAGAAGCTAGAGACGGATTAAAACGTGGAGTAGATGCTTTAGCAAATGCAGTAAAAGTAACTTTAGGACCCAAAGGAAGAAACGTAATTATTTCTAAATCTTTTGGAGCGCCAACAGTAACCAAAGATGGTGTTTCTGTGGCTAAAGAAATTGAGCTAGAGAATGAGCTAGAAAATATGGGAGCTCAAATGGTAAAAGAAGTTGCTTCTAAAACCAATGACTTGGCAGGTGATGGAACAACTACTGCAACCGTTCTTGCACAAGCAATTGTAAAAGAAGGATTAAAGAATGTTGCTGCAGGTGCAAATCCTATGGATTTGAAACGAGGAATAGATAAAGCAGTTGCTGCAATCGTTGCTGATTTAGAAAAACAAGCTAAAAAAGTTGGTAATTCATCGGAAAAAATAAAACAAATTGCTGCAATTTCTGCAAATAATGACAATACAATTGGCGAATTAATCGCTACTGCTTTTTCTAAAGTAGGTAAAGAAGGTGTTATTACTGTTGAAGAAGCCAAAGGAATGGAAACCTATGTTGACGTTGTTGAAGGAATGCAATTTGATAGAGGTTATTTATCTCCTTACTTTGTTACTGATGCAGACAAAATGATTGCAGATTTAGAAAATCCATATATTTTATTATTCGATAAAAAGATTTCTAACTTACAAGAAATTCTTCCAATATTAGAACCAGTTTCTCAAGCCGGACGCCCTTTATTAATTATTGCTGAAGATGTAGATGGTCAAGCATTGGCAACTTTAGTAGTTAATAAATTACGTGGTGGTTTAAAAATTGCTGCTGTAAAAGCACCTGGTTTTGGAGACAGAAGAAAAGCAATGCTAGAAGACATCGCTATTTTAACTGGTGGAACCGTAATTTCTGAAGAAAGAGGTTTTTCATTAGAAAATGCCACTCTAGATTTACTAGGAACTGCAGAAACAATTACTGTTGATAAGGACAATACTACTATTGTAAATGGTGCTGGAAATGCAGAAGCTATTAAAACAAGAGTAAATCAGATAAAAGCACAAATAAAAACAACAACTTCAGATTACGACAAAGAAAAATTACAAGAGCGTTTAGCGAAGTTAGCTGGCGGTGTTGCCGTTTTATATGTTGGTGCTGCTTCTGAAGTAGAAATGAAAGAAAAGAAAGACAGAGTTGATGATGCTTTAAATGCTACAAGAGCTGCAGTTGAAGAAGGTATTGTTGCTGGTGGTGGTGTTGCTCTAGTGCGTGCTAAAAAAGTGTTAGAAAAAATTACTACTGAAAACTTAGACGAATCTACTGGGGTACAAATTATTAATAAAGCAATTGAAGCTCCATTAAGAATTATTGTAGAAAACGCCGGTGGTGAAGGTTCTGTAGTATTAAATAAAGTTTTAGAAGGGAAGAAAGACTTTGGGTATGATGCTAAAAATGATGTCTATGTAGATATGTTAGAAGCTGGAATTATAGATCCTAAAAAAGTAACACGTGTTGCATTAGAAAATGCTGCTTCTGTTTCAGGTATGATTCTTACAACTGAATGTGCTTTGATAGATATTAAAGAAGATACTGCTGGTGGAATGCCTCCAATGGGTGGTGGTGGAATGCCAGGAATGATGTAATTCGAAGTGTAGGTTTGCAAAAATCTCATTCATATAAATAAAATATATTTCAAATAAAAATCCGTTAGAAAATTTTCTAACGGATTTTTTATGCGAACTTATACTATTAAATACGTACCTTATTTTATAAGAAAAGACCTCACAAGTTTTAAAATCTGTGAGGTCTACTTTTTTTTATAAATACGAGGGTTGTTAAGAATCCTGAAAGGTTTCTAACATCTTGTTAGCCTCATTAAATAATTAAGCCTCTATTTTTTGTAACCAAGTTTTCACAGCCACCTCTTTTTCAATAATTCCTTTTAAATCAGAAATTTTAACTCGTTTTTGCTCCATTGTATCTCTATGACGAATGGTAACAGAAGCATCTTCTAAAGAAGCATGATCTACTGTAATACAAAATGGAGTTCCTGCTGCATCCTGTCTTCTGTAGCGTTTACCAACGGCATCTTTTTCATCATAAAAAACGTTGAAATCCCATTTAAGAGTCTCCATAATTTCACGAGCTACTTCTGGCAAACCATCTTTTTTTACTAACGGAAAAATTGCCGCTTTGTAGGGTGCTAACACTGCCGGTAATTTTAAAACAGTTCTTGTAGTTCCGTTTTCTAGGGCTTCTTCTTGTAAAGAATTAGAAAAAACGGCTAAAAACATTCTATCTAAACCAATCGATGTTTCTACGACATAAGGTGTGTAACTTTTATTTTCTTCATGGTCAAAATATTGTAATTTCTTCCCAGAATGTTCTTCATGTGCTTTTAAATCGAAATCTGTTCTTGAGTGAATTCCTTCTAATTCTTTAAAACCGAAAGGAAATTTAAACTCAATGTCTGCTGCTGCATCTGCATAATGTGCTAGCTTATCATGGTCATGAAAACGATAATTCTCTGCTCCCATGCCTAAACTTAAATGCCATTTTAAACGGGTTGCTTTCCATTGATCATACCATTCTTTTTGCGTTCCTGGTTTTACAAAAAATTGCATTTCCATTTGTTCAAACTCGCGCATTCTAAAAATAAATTGTCTTGCAACAATCTCATTTCTAAAAGCTTTTCCTGTTTGTGCAATTCCGAAAGGAATTTTCATTCTCCCCGTTTTCTGAACATTCAAGAAATTTACAAAAATACCTTGTGCTGTTTCGGGTCTCAGGTAAACTTGTGTAGAACTCTCTGCAGAAGCGCCAATTTGTGTTCCAAACATTAGATTAAATTGCTTGACTTCTGTCCAGTTTCTCGAACCAGTTAAAGGATCTGCAATTTCTAATTCTTCAATTAACAACTTCACATCTGCTAAATCTTCATTCTGTAGAGAAGAACCCATTCTAGCTAGAATACTTTTAATTTTTTCTTGATACCCTAAAACTCTTCCATTTGTAGCAAGAAACTCTTCTTTATTAAAAGATTCTCCAAAACGTTTTGCTGCTTTTGAAACTTCTTTATCTATTTTTCCTTCAATTTTAGCACAATAATCTTCAATTAAAACATCTGCTCTATATCGTTTTTTAGAATCTTTATTATCAATTAAAGGATCATTAAATGCATCTACGTGCCCAGAAGCTTTCCAAGTTTTTGGATGCATTAAAATAGAGGCATCAATACCTACAATGTTTTCGTGCATTTGCACCATTGCTTTCCACCAATAATCTCTAATATTTTTCTTTAACTCTACTCCGTTTTGAGCATAATCATATACCGCACTTAAACCGTCATAAATTTCTGACGATTGAAATACATAACCGTATTCTTTTGCGTGCGATAGTACTTTTTTAAAGTGATCTTCTTGTTTTGCCATAATGACGACAAAGATAAACGTTTACATAGATTTTTCCATAAAAATTTAGTGGACTTTTTTACAGCGATAAACAAAAGCTGGCGGAAAATTTAACGGTTCAAAATCTAGAGAAATAGATTTGTTAAAAACAGTTTTTAATTTTTTAAAATAAGACAAACTGTATTGAAATTGTATGTAAGTGCCACCGTTTTCTAAAACTTCGAATGATTTGTCTAAAATTTTTTTTGAAATTTTATTTGGTATAATCGTTAACGGCAAACTCGAAATAATATGATTTGTTTTTTTGAAACCCAACAAATTCAACTCGTCTTTTATTTTTTCAGCAGAGGACTTAATTACAACCAGTTGTGGATTCTTAACTTTTAGTAATTGTGAATAAAAATTATCATTGATTTCAAAACAGATTAAAATTGCTTTTGGAGGCAATCGCTCTAAAATATGTTTTGTAATAATTCCATTTCCAGGACCTAATTCAACCAGAACATCTACCTCGGAAAAATTAATTTCTTTAAGCATCCTGCTGGCTAAAAAACGAGAACTTGGGGTTACAGTTCCTAATGTTTTTAAGTTTTTTACGACTTCTTTAAAAAAAAATATCTTATTCGTCAATTGGGGATGTCTATTTAGTTTCTTTATATTGTTACTAATTATGACAAAGATGCACTTTTTAAAAGACTTTTTTTATCTATTCTACCCCAAAATTTGTGCTAATTGCGAGGAGCAATTATTACGAAACGAAAAAGTAATTTGTACATTTTGTAGACATGATCTACCACTAACCAATTTTAAAAGCTACACAAAAAATAAAATTACTTCTATTTTCTTAGGGAGGGTTTCTATAGAAAAAGCCTATTCTCTTTTATTTTTCAGAAAAAAAAGCAGCACTAAAAATATAATTCACGAGCTAAAATATAAAGGAAATGAAGAAATTGGTGTTTTCTTTGGGAATTGGCTTGGAGAAATGCTTTATGAAAATAAAGAGTTTTCTAGTGTAGATTTTATTATTCCTGTACCCATACATTCCAAAAAAAAAGAAATTAGAGGTTACAATCAAGTAACTAAATTTGGGCAATGTTTAAGTAGGCACCTACAGATTCCTTTTATTGAGGATGTTTTAGTGCGAAAATCGTCTACAAAAACACAAACCTTAAAAGCTCGCTTTGAAAGATTTAATGATGCCGAAACAAAGTTTTCTTTAACAGATAACGCAATCTTTAAAAATAAACACGTTTTAATTATTGATGATGTAATTACAACAGGTGCTACCTTAGAAGCGTGTTCTATGGCTCTTTTAAAAACTTCTGGACTAAAAATAAGTATTTTAACAATGGCCTATACCGACTAAAATTTGTGATTCATGTGTGAAAAATAAATTGTTAATTTGTATAAAATTTATTGTTTGTGAAATTCATTTATAAATCCTTTTTTTTACTACTTTTTATTCCGTTAATTTCTAGTTGTGCAAAAACAGGAAGACCAGACGGTGGACCAAAAGATGAACTTGCACCTCTTTTTGTAACATCAAAACCTCCCTATGAAACCATTAACTTCACCAGTAAAGAGATAGAACTTAGATTTAATGAGTTTATTAAATTAAAAGATTTAAACAAGCAATTGGTTGTTTCTCCACCTTTAAAAAACCCTTTATTAGTAACACCTCAAGGAACTGCCAGTAAGTTTTTAAAAATCGAAATATTAGATACTTTAGCCTTAAATACTACCTATATTTTCAATTTTGGAAATGCGATCGAAGACAATAATGAAAGCAATAAACTAGAAGGTTTTAAATACGTTTTCTCTACAGGATCTTATATAGATTCTTTAGAAACTACGGGCACTGTTACCGATGCTTTCTTGGATAAAAAACCTAAAAAAACAAACATCGTTTTATACCGCTTAGACAGCATATTTACAGATTCCATTATCTATAAAGAAAAGCCAAATTATGTTACTACGGCTTTAGACACCACAAAGTTTAACTTTACCAATTTAAAAAAAGGAAAATATCTTTTGTTAGCTTTAGAGGAAAATTCAAGTGACTATATTTTCAATCCACAAACTGATAAAATTGGTTTTTATAGTGACACCATATCGTTACCTCAAGATAGTATCTTAACAAAACCAATTAAATTATTTAAAGAAATACTACCGTATCAATTTAAAAGAGCCAAAGAAGTTTTTAAAGGTAAAATTGAATTTGGTTATGAGGGCGAAATAAAAGATTTAAAAGTTGAATTACTATCTAAAGTCTCAGATAGTTTTAAAAGTGTTTCTAGGTTTGAAATAGACAAAGACACTTTAAATTATTGGCACACTCCTATAGCTTTAGACTCTTTAAATTTTATCGTTTCTAACGATATTTTTCTAGATACCGTCACTGTGAAATTTAGAAAAAACAAAATAGATTCTCTAAAAATGACACCTTCTACAAACGGAACATTGCACCTAAGAGATACCTTTTTCATTAAAAGTAATAATCCGATTGTAAAAATTGATACGAGTAAAATTGTCTTTGTAAATAAAGATACGATCCGCGTAAAGTATTCCAGTTATAGTTCTAAAAAAGAAAATAAAATAGGTTTTATTTTTGATAAAAAACAAAAAGAAAAGTACAGTATCAGTGCTTTTCCTGGCAGCTTCACAGACATCTATACTATCAAAAATGACACCCTTAATTACAGTTTTAAAACAATAGAATTAGAAGATTACGGCAAAATCACCTTAAACATCGTAAATACAGCCTCTAAAAACTTAATTATTGATTTGTTATCCGGAAAAAATAATGATCAAATTATTGAACGAAGATATATTTCGACTTCGGATATCCTTGTTTTTAATTTATTAGTACCCAATACCTATGTTGTAAGAGCTGTTGTAGACGATAACAATAATAAAAAATGGGATACCGGAAATTACTTACGCAAAGAATTACCAGAAAATATTATCTACTACAAGGAAGAATTAAAAGTGAGAGCAAATTACTTTTTAGAAGGCAATACGTTTACAATTAAAAGCACCGATTAATTTTGCGCTACACCTCTTTTGAATAAAGCTAGTCTACACTATTTTATTTTACTCTTTTTGCATCATTATACTATAAAATAAACACAAATTGCCATAGAAACTGGCACAATTTAAGTTCGTGCTTTTCATCAATAAATACTAACAAATTTTATTTTTATAAAAAAGAAAACTTTTTTGTAACATAAGTATCTTTTCATGCGTATAAGTAATTGTAACACGAGTATTAATCCTTAAACTGTTACCGATAATTTAGATGAGACAACTAAAAATTACCAAGCAGGTTACTAACAGAGAAACAGCTTCTTTAGACAAATATTTACAAGAAATTGGAAAAGTAGATTTAATTACTGCAGATGAAGAAGTAGAGTTAGCACAACT
>JBNMOF010000114.1:0-6861 GCA_051277175.1 Polaribacter sp. | reverse complement strand
ACTCCATTTTTTCCATGTGTACAGGATTATCTGACCATACAGACCATCCCAACATTACGATCGGGACCGAAAGTAAAAGCAAAATAAATTCGTCTTTCCAATCTGATTGTCTAGATTCTAAAAGTTTTCCTTGGTAAGCTTCCTCACCTCGAGCCATTTTTGATGCATGCATAAGCTGTGCATCTGACATAGCCATCTTCGTTCTTTGTTTGTTAGCGTAAATTTTACTGCCAGCGGAAACGGCTAATTTAATAGCACTTAACCACATAGCTTAATACCAAGTAGCTTTAACTGGTTTTTTGTCAGGTCTCATTCTTTTAGTACCTCTAACATCTACTGTTTGAGATTCTGTAGGGTTTGTAGTTTCAATTACAACACCACCTGTAGCACAACCGTCTTTTGTAATTCCAGGTCCTACAGTAACTTTTGGTTCTTTAACAAAACCAGATCCTATTTGCCAATTTTTCATTATACTAATCCTCCACCTTTAAAGGCTCTTCCCATTCCTCTTTGAGCAATGCCGCCACCTTTAAGTTCTCTGACGATTCTTTTCTTTTCGTCTTTTAAATTTCTTTTACCTTTTTTAGTAAAAGCTTTTTCTGAATCAACTCTTCCAAGTTCTTCCAGTTTATTCATTCTAGATGAATTCATTATTCTGCTCCTCTAGATTCGTCTCTTCTATCTTTATAGCTTTGAGTTTTTGTAGATTCTTTGCCATCTCTCATTCCTAAAGATTCGTCAAGTCTATCGTTCGCGCCTTGTTTCTTAGATCCACTAGCTTTACTAGAGTTAGGGTATCTTTCAACATAAGGTCTATTTCCAAAGTCATTTCTCATAATATTTTCTCCTATTGTTTTTTTACTTTAAATAATCCGGCAAGTCCACCACTATTTGCATTAAAAAAAGACCTACGTCTGTTCTGTCTAGATCTAAGTAGGTCCAATGTAGCCATATTTGATAGCGATGATGTTGGTTCTTCTATTATTACTTCTTCTGGAATAAGTTCAGGAACCACAGGGACAATAGCGTTATCAGGTCCATTATTATCTCCACCATTAAATGTTGTTGTTTTAGTAGTATTTTTATTTGTCGTATTTAAGCTATTAAATTTATTTACAACACTTTTACCTAGTTTAGTGTCTAATGCTTTTTGAATAGTATCTAAAGTAACATCAACATCAATTCCTGTTTTTTTAGATATTTCTTTTTTTGCAGTACTTGTTAAAACATCTTTTACCATATCTTTAACTGATTTAGTTTTAGTTGGATCAGAGACTAAATTTGCAACCGTTAAACCAGTTTTTATATTAGAAATTGTTTTAAAAGCTTTTGTAGTCGCAGGGTTAAGTACTCCCAATGAACCAATGGTTAAAACAACATCCAATAAGCTAAATGGTGAAGGATTAAGGGTTTTATCCACTTCTTTAATACTTTTTTTCATATTTTTAGTAGCGGCCTCGTGCCAAGTATCTTTTCCTTTTGGTCCAAAACCAGTTTTAGTTTTTGGACTAAATGTAGTCTTAGTTTTATAAGTGGGAACTTTTTTACCTGTTATTTTATGAAGTTTTGGTGTTTCTACATCTACTGTTCTAGTTTTTGGTCCAGTTGTATATTGCTTAGTTCTATAATCTTCTCTTGCATCAGGTGTATTATCAGTTTTAGTTGAAGGTGCAGTTGTAGTTCTAGAAGTATAATTTTGACGATTATCATCTTTATCACCAAACCCACCACCAGTTTTACCACCAGACATGTCTGCTGTGCCACCAATTTGACCACCACCACCTTGAAATCCTATTCTACCACCTTCACTCATAAACAAAGTTGTTGCAGATTGCTCACCCGATAAAAAAGGTTGTGACTCTGGTGCAGCCGCCATTAAATTAATTCTTTCATCAACAATAGCATCATGACCTTCCATATCTTCAGAAAATTTCATGTCAGCTTCTTCAGTTCCTAAAATACCTGCTTCACTTGCATCCGATGTAGACATTTCTAAAGTGTATCTTTTTAAATACTCGGCATGATTTTCATTCATTTCAGCTAGATCAGGATTGCTTTCGTAAATTTTTTTCCAACCTTCGTAATTTGGATCTCTAACTTCTTTTTCTACAAATAATTCATCTAAACCTGCCATTAGCACTTCCACTTTCTTAATGACTTATTAATTCTTGAATTAGGATCATTAGCTGTTTTAGATGATGTTAATTTTTTTTTCATGCCACCCATACGAGCGCAGAAAGATTTTTTTCTAGATCCACCTTCGGGCTGTGGTGCCTTCAGTTTAGATCCAGGATTAGCTTTGTTGTAAGAAGCACGGCCTTTAGCATTTAATCCACCGGAAGGATTCTTACCTTCTTTTCGAGTCCATGCTGCCGTAGCCATTACGCCTTAGCCTTGTTTTTTTTACTGTTTGGAAACCCTGCTTTCATATTAGCATAAGCTTTAGGTGTGATAGTACTTTTAGCTTTACTTTTTGAAGTACCGGCTTTTTTCTTAGCATTAATGTTCGCGTATAGTCCTTGTCTTGCCATAATTATCTCCTTGGTCCTTTTAATGTACTTACGTCAAATCTTTTTGTTGCATCGGCTTTTGCTTTTGCTTGATTAGACATTTTTTGTTTAGTTATTGAAGTTTCAGCTCTAAGTTCTGCTAAATCTTCTGTTTGGTCCATTTTTTCTTGTTGATAGCTTTGGTTCATCATAGCTTTCATTTTATCTAAGTTCAACCTTGCATCGTCTTCTTTTTGTTTTCTTAAATTGTCTTGGGCTTTAATATCTAGTTCTCTTGCTCTTAATTTAGCAATCGGATCATTACCAAAATCACCCATAAGTTTATTTTGTTCTTTAACAAACTCTTCAGTCATTTCAGAAATTAATACCGCTTTTCTAGATTCAATTTCCATTATCAATCGATCCATCTCTTGTTTAAATTCTGGATTTTGTTGTGCTTCAGGATTTTGCATCATTTGTTGTAGTTGTTGTACTTGCATTATTTTTTCTTGCATTTCCATTTGTACCTGTTCATCAGACATTAACGAAATGTGTTCAAAAATATTTTTTTCTAAAGCTCCCATAATTATCGGACTATTCTGTGCCATTGTCGTTGACATAAAAGAAAGGTGCGATGCAATATGAGCTTGGTGATCTTGTCCAGTAAATGCTTCAAAAGGTGTACCCGCTAAAGCATCAATATGTTCTAGTGCTGGGTTTTTTGGAGCTGGCTCTGGCGGTGGTGGTAATATCTGATCAATATTCTTTACACCAATCGCGTGATACATATCTCTATAAGCTGCATATAAATCATGCATTTCTGGATTTGATTGAGCTAATTGTAATTCTGTTTGAGCAATAGATACTCTTTGAGTTGATGAAAATATATTTGGATCAGCAACGGGTAGGATATCTACTCTGTCATCAAAATCAGCTTGTTTAATTTGTTTATCAGCACCGACAACTTCATACGGATAAACCGCAGGGAGGTAAGTTGAAAAAACATCCGACAATAAATTAAACTCATTCTTCATCGAAGAATAAAGTCTTTTATGGATTGCTGACATGACTCTTGAACCACGTTCTAAAAGAGCTACAGTTGTACCAACAGCTGCTTGTTGGTTCCCGTCGCCAACCTGCATATCAGCAATTGACGCGAATCTCTGTCCGGCCTGAACACAAATCCCCATCAGTTGTAATAATGTTTGCGAAGGTTCTTTGTAAGGCAAAGTCATAAAAGCATCTCTAAGATTTCCACCAGGTGCATCTACATCTCTAAACTCACCGGGTTGTAATGATTGTGCATCGTTGTTAACACGAATACCTCTCATCTTAAATCCTGCCGGTAAATTGGAGAGTGTACCAGCATCTATTAGTTGACGTAGGGCAGAAGTTGCTGCTCTTGTTAAACCACCAATCATGTGAATTAATCCAAACCCATAAAAACCTAATCCTGGTAAAAATTTAAAATGAACAAAATAATCAATTTTAAGTTTCTTTGGATCATCTACTTTATAGTTTCTTCTGATTGATAAAATTTTTCTTGAACCACTATCGACAGTTATAATGTAAGGAATTTTAATTCCTGTGGGTGTACCATCCTGTGCTCTGTCCTCAAAACCTTCAAGGTCAAGATCAGTATGAAATTCAACCAACGTATACATCTTATCGTTTTTTTGTTGGCCGTTCATTTGTGTACCTTCTAACTCTCGTTCTTTTTTCTTAACTTCAGTTTCTTCTGCGTAAGGTGCAAATATTTCTACATCTCTATAAAAACCTGCTACTTGTTGTTTACGTAAATCATTTTCTGAAATTTTTATTGTATGACAAATTGCTTCGGCATCCTCTAATGAAGTTGCTGTGTAAGGCACTACTAAATCATCCGCTGGGATAAACTTTGATACCGCTCTACCCAATAGGTCATCATAATAAACTTTTTTAAACGTCGAACCAGCTAATGGCAAATAAAATAACATCTGATCAAACTCAGGCTCATATTCTTTCATAACGTTCATGATTTGATAATTCATAAAATCACTAACCCGTTGTGACTGAGATTCTTTTTCGGGAGTTGAGGCTCCTAAAATTTGAGTTCTGATTGGGCCATCGGCTGGTAATAACTCTTTGTAAGCTTGCGCTTGAAATTGTGTAACGGCTTCTGCTAGAACTGGATGCGTTGCACCACTTGCTCCTTGGAAAGGTTGTGTACGTTGTTCGAACTGAAAACCTAAAAGATCTAAACCTTTTGAATAAGATCTTTCCCATTCTCTTCTTGATTCTCTGTAATCAGTATAGTTACCATAAAGTTCTGAACCCAAAGGTTGTAGAATAGAGTCTGGTAAAATATCGGCTAAGTTGGCATAATGCTCGTTTCCTTGTGAAGGAGCTGCAGCACCAGGATCAAAATCTACATCAACCGATCCATCTGGATTTTCTGTAACTTCAGTATTTTCCGAAGACGGCATTGATTCTTGCATTTCTGCAACAACTTCTGTCTGCTCTTCTTGTGAAGGTATAGTTATATTTTGCCTTACGTTCGGTAAAGATTTATCTACGTCTGCCATATGTTGTTTTCTCCAATCTTTCTGGTTTATCTTGTTTTGGTTCATTAATCAAGCCTCTAGGCTCTGGTCCCCTTAATGGAGGGATCTCTTTCCATTTAACATGTTTCATGTTTTTAACTAACGTAGGGTTTTTCATTATCTTTTTCTAAAATGATTAGCAATACCACCTTGAGCAAATAAAAAATCGTCTTTGTTAAAGTCAATATCAATTGTTTCTCTGTCAAACTCCGGGTCTTCACTGCCACGGCCTCTATTATCTTTAATACCATTTAAATAATTTGCATAAGCGGTAGCAACCTTAGTACTATTTTCATTTGGAATATTTTTAGTAGCTTTAGTTCCATAAATTTCTTCAAAAACCATTATAGGGTCTTTACCTACTGATAAATCCTGTGCTTGCTTCTCTGATAAGTAATCTGAGTTCATAATAATGTAACGAGCCACTCCTTTAGCGTTAGCAAACTCGTTATTTTCATTATAGTTCATTTTTAAAACAGACTCGGAGTCTAAAGCGTCTTTGTCGGTAATTTTTGGTGTAATTTCTCCTTTAGCAAAGGCCATGTCTTTAGCTTTCTTAGCATCAGACATTGTTTTTGCAATTTCTATGTTCTGAAGTATTTTATCTATCAATGGACTAACAGATTCTGGTCTCTTGACGCTAGGAACAGGCGACTTGGAGTCTTTTGTTAGTTTAATAACTTGTGCAGACTTTAAGGGTGCAGGGTTTTTTGATTTTTCTATCTCTTTTAAATTTTGTAAAAATTTTTCTTGCTCTTTTGGTTTAGAATTTTTTAAAGTTCTAGCCGTTAGCTTAATTTCTTCTATAAATTTTGCAGGGAGTTTACGATTTTTTGCAATCCACAATAAAGCTTCTTGAGAAATAGGATTGGTGTACAAACTTTTACCCATTTTTTGGATATTGCCACCAATACCTAAAATATCTTTAGGTTTAATTCCTAGTCTTGCTAGAATTTTATAAATTTCTATTAAAACTTTCATTAATAATATGATTTGTTAACGATTGGCATAATTTGATCCTTATAATCTTCTGGGTGGTTGATAAACCCACCTTGTCTAAACCTCATTACTGCTTGTGTTGTACTATCCACTAAGTCATCGTTATCACCAAAAGGAAAAGCAGCGCATTCCTCTATGACTTCTTGGGCAAACTGTAAATGTGTAGGCGCCCAAACCTGTCCACTCTCAAAAATCGGTGCAACAGAGTTTACTCTAGAATGTTTATCATTACCTCGCGATGGTGTAAAGTTAATAACGGGTATACCCATGGCGCGAAGCTCGTAAGTTAGAGGTAGTCCGGATGCTTTTGCTTCTATCAACACTGTTTCAGGATCCCAATATTTATATAATTTTAATGCCTCACGTCTAAGCTCTGGAAATTCAAAACGATCTTTAACAGCATCTAATAAAATCATTTGCTGCGGACTGTCTTCAGACTCCCTAAAAATACCCCAGGTAGTAATAGCTGAGTAATCGGCAGTTTCTTTTTTTAAAAATGCAGTATCATAAGATTGTATGACATGATCACAGGAAGGGATGCCTCTGTCTTCTGGCCACTTCTTCCACCACTCTCTTTTTAATAAAGCCCCTTCCTCAGAAGTAGGATTCTGCATATACTGTGCATTCCATTTTGGAAGTGCAACGGATGCTTTTACATTTAATAATTGTTCTAGTTCCCAGTACTCAGGCCACACGGGTTTATTGCTTGGAAGGATTGCAGGAAATTCTACAAGTTCCCATTGGTCTGCTTTAGGGTCTGCAGCTTGTGCTGCTTGTAATCTACCTGTTAA
>JBNMOF010000113.1:0-6933 GCA_051277175.1 Polaribacter sp. | reverse complement strand
GTTTGCATGCCTTCATGAAAACTTGCAGACTCTTTAATCTTTTCTACATATTTTATCGGAATAATTTCTCCGGTTTCGTAATGTTTTGCAAACAGCGCTAAGGCTTCTTTTTCAAAACACCAATTCTCTAAAATCTGACTTGGTAATTCTACGAAATCCCAAGAAACAGAGGTTCCTGATAAACTGTTGTACGTTGTGTTTGCTGACATTCCGTGCAACGCATGACCAAACTCATGAAACAAGGTGGTGACTTCGTTAAAAGTCAAAAGAGAGGGTTTTGTTTCGGTTGGTTTTGTGAAATTACAAACAATAGAAATATGCGGTCTTTCGTTTATATGGTTTTTAACTTGTTGCGATTTGTAAGAGGTCATCCATGCACCATTGCGCTTCCCTTTTCTGGGATGAAAATCTGCGTAAAAAACAGCAATAAAATTTCCATTTAGATCGGTTACATTATATGTTTTAACATCTTCATGGTATTTGTCGATGTTAAAAACTTCTTCAAACTGCAAATCAAATAATCTATTGGCAATTTCAAAAACACCCCCAATTACATTTTCTAATTTGAAGTAAGGTTTTAACAATTCTTGGTCTAGACTAAACAGTTCTTTCTTTAATTTTTCTGAATAATAAGCGCCATCCCATTTCTGAAGTTGATCTATTCCGTCTAACTTTTTAGCATAATTTTCTAAATTTTCAAACTCTTTAAGTGCAGCCGGTTTTGCTTTTTCTAAAAGGTTGTTAGAAAATTCAATCACTTTTTCAGGAGTTTCTGCCATCCGCTCTTCTAAGACAAAATGCGCATGTGTCTTATAACCAAGTAAATTAGCTCTTTGGTGGCGAAGGTTTACAATTTCTAAAACTATTTTTTCATTATTGAATTCATTCTCTTGAAATCCTTTTTTACCAGCAGCAATTGCCATTTTTTTACGTAGCTCTCTACTGTCTACATAGGTTAAAAACGGAATGTAACTTGGGTAATCTAAGGTAAAAATCCAACCTTCTTTATTTGTAGATTTTGCAACTTCTCTTGCAGCCTCCTTTTCACTGTCAGGCAAGCCTGCCAAATCACTTTCAGTGGTTATATGCATTTCAAAAGCATTGGTTTCTGCCAATACGTTTTCCCCAAATTTTAAAGATAACTTAGAAAGAGTTGCATCAATTTTACGAAGTTTAATCTTAGCATCTTCTTTTAAATTAGCACCATTCCTTGCAAAACTCTTGTATTGCTTTTCTAAAAGCATTGCTTGTTCTGATGTTAAATCTAAGGATTCTCTGGTATCAAAAACAGTTTTCACTCTTTTAAACAAAGCCTCATTTAAAGTGATGTCATTTCCAAATTCACTTAACCAAGGAGAAACTTCTTGGGCAATTTTCTGAATTTCATCATTGGTTTCTGCAGAATTTAGGTTAAAAAAAATACTCGTAATTCTATTTAGTTTTTCACCTGTAAAATCTAAAGCAACCGTTGTATTTTTAAAAGTTGGTGTTTCAGTATTGTGTATAATTTCATCAATTTCTGCTTTTGCAATCTCAATCCCTTTTTTAATGGCAGGTTTGTAATGTTCGTTAGAAATTTTAGAAAAAGGGGCAGTATTAAAGTCTTGTAAAAGTGGATTCATTGGTATCATTAATTATTGTTTGGTCGAGCGCAGTCGAGGCCTAAATTTAAGCTTTCGATTGCATTCAAGAATGCAGTGTTATTTTCTTACTTTTTTTGAAGCTTGTTCAACCTTTAGTTTTAAACCTTCTTTGTAAGCAATAATTCTATCTTGAACACATTTGTCTGAAGCACCAATAATTTGAGCAGCTAAAATTCCTGCATTTTTTGCGCCATTCAAGGCAACTGTTGCAACAGGAACACCACCAGGCATTTGTAAAATTGATAAAACAGAATCCCAACCGTCTATAGAGTTACTACTCTTTACAGGAACGCCAATAATAGGCAAAGGACTCATAGATGCCACCATTCCTGGTAAATGTGCAGCGCCACCAGCACCGGCAATAATTACTTTTATACCTCTTTTATGTGCGTTTTGAGAATAGTCATATAATTTTTCTGGAGTTCTGTGAGCAGAAACAATATCAACTTCTATTTGAATATCAAAACTCTCTAAAATTTCTATTGCATCTTTCATTATTGGAAGATCAGAATCGCTTCCCATTATTATTCCTACCATAATTATTTGCTGATTACCCTTATTATTTCTTTTACTTTTTGTGCGATTGCTCTTGCTATATCGATGTCTGTATTCACAATAGTTACATGCCCCATTTTTCTAAATGGACGTGTTTCTTTTTTACCATAAATATGTGGAGTGACTCCATCAATTTTTAAAATTTCTTCTATATTTTGATAAATTACATCACCAGAAAATCCCTCTTCACCCACTAAGTTTACCATAATTCCGGCAACTTTATTATCTGTGTTTCCCAAAGGGAGATTTAAAATACTCCGTAAATGTTGCTCAAATTGATTGGTATAACTTGCTTCAATAGAATAATGTCCAGAATTATGGGGCCTTGGAGCTACTTCATTTACCAAGATTTTATCATCTATTGTTTGAAACATTTCTACAGCTAATAGACCAACAAAATCAAAAGCACTCACTACTTTTAAAGCAAGTTCTCTTGCTTTTTCAGCAACTTTAAAATCAATTCTTGCAGGGCAAATTACATATTCAACCTGATTCGCTTCTGGGTGAAACTCCATTTCTACCACAGGATACGTTTTTACTTCACCTGCCGCATTCCTTGCTACAATTACTGCCAATTCGTTTTTAAAAGGAATCAGTTTTTCAGTAATACATTCAACATTTGGTAAATTTTCTAAATCTTCGATATTTCTAACAATTTTTACGCCATTACCATCATATCCAAAACGCGCAGCTTTCCAAACAAACGGAAAATTTATAATATTGTTTTCGTAGGAATGTTTTAACTCTTCTAAATAGGCATAATGAGAAAATGCTGCGGTAGGAATTTGATGATCGATATAGAAGTTTTTCTGTCTCGCCTTGCTTTGAATAATTCGTAAATCTTTCGGTTTTGGGTAAATTGTTAGTCCTTCAACTTCCAATTTATCTAAGGCATCTAAATTTACATTTTCTATTTCTATGGTAAGTAAATCTACAGTTTTTCCAAACTTGTAAACGGTATCAAAATCTAAGAGATCTCCTACTACGAATCTGTTGCAAATTTCTGCGCAGGGTGCTTTTTTATTGCTTTCTAAAATAGAAGTATGAATGTCGAATTTTTGAGTTTCGGCTAAGAGCATTCTTCCGAGTTGACCACCACCAAGAACGCCTAATTTAAAATCTGAAGAATAATAGTTTTTCACTTTAAAAGTTGTTGTGTTTCAGCAAAAATACACAACTCAAATCGTTTTCACTAAAAATTACTGATTCTAATTGCAGAACCATTTTTTGAAACTTTATATTCTATTGCAGGGCATTCAAAACCTTCTGTTTGGGGAGCACCACCAAAATTAACACTATACTCGCTGGCGTCACAGGAACACTTTAAAACCAATCCGTTTTCGAAAGTCATTGGTGCATCGCAATCATTTTGTGGACACAATTTATCGAAAGCAACAAACTGACTCCCATTAATATTGAGAAGTAATATGCCTTTTGAACCGTCATTAAGATCTGCGAAACCACCAGGAGTTTGGGCATTATTTAATTGTGGGTTGTTTAAATCTGTGTTTATGTTTACTGGAAATTCGCGCAAACAATTTGCAGGTAAAATATTCCCTTCACAGCTAAAAAAAACAAGTGTACAAACAAAAAAGATTACTTTTTTTATCATAATATGTATTTTGTTATTTTAATTACGATTGCAAGTTACAAATATTTTTTTGTACCTTTGTAGCTATATCTCATTCCTGAAAGGGTAATGGGATTTTTAAATTTAGATAAGATGAGTGAAATATCATATTATTCTGCCGAAGGATTAAAGAAATTAAAAGCAGAATTAGTTCAATTAGAACAAGTAGAAAGACCAAGAGTAACTGTAGAAATTGCAGATGCTAGAGATAAGGGGGATTTAAGTGAAAATGCAGAATACCATGCTGCAAAAGAAGAACAATCTCACTTAGAATTTAAGATTGCAAAATTAAAAAATGTAATTTCTAGTGCACGTATTTTAGATGAATCTCAATTAGACACCTCTAAAGTTCTGATACATTCTAATGTTGTTATTAAAAATGCAGCAAATGGAATGGAGTTCAGCTACCGCTTGGTGGCAGATTCAGAAACAGATGTTAAAAATGGTAAATTGTCGGTAAACTCTCCAATTGGAAAAGGTTTATTAGGTAAAGTAGTTGGTGATATTGCAGAAATTCAAGTTCCTAGTGGAATTATGAAGTTTGAAATTATTGCTATTTCTAGATAAGAAACGGTTTGTTATTTCTGCATATGCAGGAGCTTATTATAAATTCGGATTTTGACGAAGTCAAAATCCGAATTCTTTTTTATATTTACGAACAACAAAAAGACAGTCGAAAAATGAGCATATTTACAAAGATAATTTCAGGAGAAATACCAAGTTATAAAGTAGCAGAAAATGACGATTTTATTGCTTTCTTAGACATCAATCCGAATGCGAAAGGGCATACTTTAGTAGTTCCTAAAAAAGAAGTAAATAAGCTTTTCGATTTATCTAGAGGTGAATATCAAAAATTAATGGACTTTTCTTATACCGTTGCGAAAGCACTTGAAAAAACACTTCCTTGTAAAAGAGTAGGGATGAGTGTTGTTGGTTTGGAAGTTCCGCATGTACATGTGCACTTAATTCCGTTAAATGAAATGGCAGACATTCAATTTATACAGAAAGTAACGTTGTCAAATGACGAATTTATTGCTTTAGCTGGCAGTATTTCTAAGAATTTCTAATGAAATTTCTTTTTGTTTTTAATTTGAAGAACGTTTAGTTTATGCCTTATCCATTGAAATTTCAAAGGTAGTTCCTTTACCAATTTCAGATTTTTGCACAAATATTCTTCCGCTGTGGTAATCTACTACAATTCGTTTTGAAAGCGACAAGCCTAGACCCCAACCTCTTTTTTTTGTTGTAAAACCCGGTTTAAAAATTTGTTTAAATAGTTTTTTAGACATTCCTTTTCCGGTATCAGAAACCGTAATTTTTACTTTTTTAGCTGTGTTTTTTATGTGCAATTGCAAAGCTCCTTTTCCTAGCATGGCATCGATTGCATTTTTGATGAGGTTTTCTATGACCCAACCAAACAATTCTGTGTTTAGGTTTGTAAGAATTTCTGTATCTGAAGTAGCAAAAGAAAATGTAATTTGTTTAGAACTTCTAGACTCTAAATAATCGAAAGCCTGCTTTGTGACGGTGACAATGTTTTCTTTTTTTAACTCTGGAGCAGAACCAATTTTAGAAAAACGATTTGCAATTGTGTTTAATCGATTTACATCTTTCTGTATTTCTTCGACATATTTATCTTCTACTTTTTCCATTTTTAAAATAGCAATCCAACCTAAAAGAGAAGACAAAGGTGTGCCAATTTGATGGGCAGTTTCCTTTGCCATTCCTGTCCATAATTTATTGGTCTCTGCTGCTTTGTTGGAACTATAAAATAAATAAATAACACTTAAGAAAAGTAGTAAAATAAGTACTAAGGCAATCGGATAGTAGGTGAGTTTATTTAATAAATCTGAATTTCTATAATAAATAAATTTTTTATTTTTTCCTTTGTAACTTACTTCTATAGGTTCATTTTCAGACTTCATTTTTTGTAACTGATCCTGAACATATTTTTTATTTAATGCTTTTACTGAATCTAAATTTTGATAGGTTTCAATTGCGCCGTTTTCAGCTACCAAAATCATCGGAATACTCCTATTATTTTCTATTACTTTTAAAGACAAATCAACACTTACATCCAAATCTCCCGTATTTAACTCTTTTTGCGCAGCAGCAAGAATTTCCATTTTAACTCTTTCTTCATTTTTAAATTTCTGAAAAAAGACATAGGTATTCCATAAGATTAAGGAAACAAGAATCAAGGAAACTAAAACAGCGATTCTTTTAAATAAAAAGGTATTGGTTAGAAAATTCATGAAAACAAATATAAAGGTTTCCTTATATAACTCATTTGTGATTTTGATAGTATCTTTGTCGTAGAAAAAAATTTGTCGGTTTTGGCAAACTTGGAACTGAAAAAATATTTCTCATTAACTTTCGAGAGTCCTCAAGCAGACAACTTACTATAAATCAAATACGTATGTTAAGTATAGACCCAAAAGAAATTTCTACCCAAAAATTACATGGTTATTTATTAGGCGCAGTAGCACCAAGACCTATTGCATTTGCAAGCACAATTGATGCAGATGGCAACCCGAATTTATCACCTTTTAGCTATTTTAATGTGTTTGGTTCTAATCCGCCAATTATGATATTTTCTCCAGCAAGAAGAGTTAGAGATAATACAACAAAACACACTTTAGAAAATGTTTTAGCAACAAAAGAAGTGGTTATAAATATGGTGAATTATGATATTGTTCAACAAATGTCTTTGAGTTCTTCAGAATATCCAGATGGTGTAAATGAGTTTGATAAAGCAGGTTTTACAATGTTACCATCAGATAAAATAAAACCTTTTAGAGTTGCAGAATCTCCTGTACAGTTTGAGTGTAAGGTAAATGATGTTATATTTACTGGTGCTGGAGGGGGAGCAGGAAATTTGATTGTTTGTGAAGTTGTAAAAATTCATATTGCTACCGATATTTTAGATGAAAATGGTGCAATAGATCAGCACAAAATAGATCTCGTAGCAAGAGCAGGAGGAAATTATTATTCTAGAGCCAGAGATGGGTTTTTTGAGATTCCAAAGCCAATTTCAACATTAGGTATTGGTGTAGATGCAATTGCGTCTGAAATTAGAAATAGTACTACTTTAACAGGAAACAA
>JBNMOF010000112.1:0-7018 GCA_051277175.1 Polaribacter sp. | reverse complement strand
TTTGCATTGACTACGCGTTCTTTAAAATCTGTTAAGTCTTTTCATAAAAACTTACAAAAAGCCATAAAATACGGTTTTGATAAAGAGAAGGCGCTTGCTGCTCTCACAACAATTCCTGCAACTATTATTGGAAATAGTACTATTGGAAACTTAAGAACAGGAAGTTATGCCAATTTTATTGTTACTTCAGGAGATATTTTTGATGCGAAAACCACCATTTATGAAAACTGGGTGCAAGGAGACAAAAATGTAGTGAATGACATGTATATTAAAGATATTACAGGAAATTACATGTTGTCTGTAAATGATAAAAATTACGAATTAATCATTTCTGGTAAGGCTGCAAAACAAACTGCCGTTATTAAAATGGGGGATGAAAAAGTGAAATCTAAATTTTCTTACAAAGAAGATTGGATCTCGATTACCTTGAATGAAGATAAGGTATACACAAGAATGTTGGGTAAAATTATAAACGTTTCTAACGTAATGCAGGGAACTGCATTTGACACCCAAGGAAATGAAACGTATTGGTCTGCAAGCCAGCAGGTGCAGAAAGACAGCAAGAAGGAAAAGAAAAAAAAGCAGGAAGAAAAAGAAGCTGCCATTGTTGTACTTCCAGTTAGTTATCCTAATCTTGGTTTTGGAAATTATAAAATCCCAGTAACAGAAACTATTTTAATCAAAAACGTTACTGTTTGGACAAGTGAAGCCGCTGGAATTTTAAAAAATACAGATGTATTACTAAAGGATGGTAAGATTGCTAAAATTGGCACCAATTTAAAAGCTAGAAGCGCAAAAGAAATTGATGGAACAGGGAAACATCTAACTGCGGGTATTGTAGATGAACATTCTCATATTGCTGCTTCTGCAATTAATGAAGGTGCACAAAATTCGTCTGCTGAAGTTACGATAGAAGATGTAATTGATCCGAATGATATCAATATTTACAGAAATCTTTCTGGTGGAACTACTTCTGCTCAAATTTTGCATGGTTCTGCAAATCCAATTGGTGGGCGCTCTGCAATTATCAAACTAAAATGGGGAGAAAGTGCAGATGCTATGATTTATGACAATTCACCAAAATTCATAAAATTTGCATTGGGTGAAAATGTTAAGCAATCTAGAAGTCCTAATGGAACACGTTTTCCCCAGACAAGAATGGGTGTTGAACAATTGTTTACAGATTACTTTACAAGAGCGCAAGAATATGAAGTTTTAAAGAAAAGTGGTAATCCGTATCGAAAAGATGATGAAATGGAAACGTTGGTTGAAATTTTAAATGGAGAACGTTTTATTTCTTGTCACTCTTATGTGCAGTCAGAGATAAATATGTTACTAAAAGTTGCTGAGAAATTCAATTTTAGAATCAACACATTTACACATATTTTAGAAGGTTATAAAGTTGCTGATAAAATGGCAGAACATGGTGTTGGAGGTTCTACTTTTTCAGATTGGTGGGCATATAAATATGAAGTAAATGATGCAATCCCATACAATGCCGCAATTATGCACAATGCTGGGGTAACGGTAGCTATAAATTCTGACGATAGAGAAATGTCAAGACGTTTGAATCAAGAAGCTGCTAAAACAATTAAATATGGTGGAATGTCTGAATTAGAAGCTTGGAAAACAGTCACTATAAATCCTGCAAAGCTCTTACATATTGATGACAAAGTAGGAAGCATTAAAGCAGGAAAAGATGCGGATGTTGTTTTATGGAGCCATCATCCAATGTCTATCTACGCAAAAGCAGAAAAGACAATTGTAGATGGTAAAATTTTCTTTGATAGAAACGAAGACTTGAAAAAGCGGGCAGCAATCAAACAAGAGAAAAGTAAATTGATTACCATGATGCTAAATGAAAAAATGAAGGGTGGCAAAACAAAAGCACCTATGAAAAGAGGTGATATTAATTTTCACTGTGATACTTTAGAAGCACTTAAAAACTAAAAATGATGAAAAAAACAATATATAGCTTGCTATTTTTCTTCTTAGTAGGAAATAGCATCGCACAACAAACACCTGCAGACAAACAGACCAATACTTTTTCCATTGAAGGTGCAACTGCACATATAGGAAATGGAGAAATTATTGAAAACTCACTACTAACGTTTAGTGATGGTAAAATTACTTTTGTTGGCAGCGCAACGGTAAAAACAGCCAGATTAGGAACCGTTATAAGTGCCAAAGGGAAACATGTATATCCTGGTTTTATTGCTTCAAATACTACTTTAGGTTTGGTAGAAATAGACGCAGTAAGAGCCACTGATGACAAAGATGAAATTGGTCTTATGAATCCGCATATTAGAAGTTTAATCGCTTATAATGCAGAAAGTAAAGTGGTTGAATCTATGCGACCAAATGGTGTGTTTATAGCACAAATAACTCCAAGAGGAGGCGCACTTTCGGGAACATCGTCTGTTGTACAATTAGACGCTTGGAACTGGGAAGATGCTGCCATTAAAACAGATGGCGGTATTCACATGAATTGGCCCTCTAGTTTTACTGCTGGAAAATGGTGGTTAGGAGAAGACCCAGCTTTGAAACCCAATCCAAAATATATCGAAAACATTAGCCAAATAAAGGATTACTTTATGAATGCTAAGAATTATTTAGCTGGTAATAAAGTAAAAATACATTTACCTTATCAAGCGACGTCAGGTTTATTTGACGGTTCTAAACGGTTTTTTCTTCATGTGAGCGGTCAGAAAGAAATTACAGATGCAATTACAATTTCTAAAAAATTAGGCATCAATAATCTGACAATTGTAAATGGAGGACACGCAGAAAAGGTAGCTGATTTATTAGTAAAAAATAAGGTGTCGGTAATTTTAGAAAGACCTCACAGAAATCCGAATAGCGAAGATGATTCTTATGATGCCACCTATACCATTGCAAAAACTTTAATTGATAAAGGTGTTTTGGTAAGTATTGGAATGGAAGGACAAATGGAGCGCATGAATACTAGAAATCTACCTTTTTATGCTGGTACTTTTGCTGCCTTTGGTCTGGATAAAGAAGTGGCATTGCAGCTAATTACTTTAAATGCGGCTAAGATTTTAGGAATCGATTCTTTTACTGGTTCTTTAGAGGTTGGTAAAGATGCTACCTTATTTATTTCTGAAGGAGATGCATTAGAAATGCGCAGTAATATTTTAACTGATGCTTTTATTCAAGGTAGAAAAATTAGCTTAGAGACCCACCAAACAGAACTTTGGAAACGGTATGCAGAAAAATACAAAACAAAATAATATAAATTTATACTATTTAAAAGGCTCGCTATTTGCGGGCCTTTTTTCCTCAAAAAAAAATTCCCTAAATCTTCTTTAGATAGCAATATCGTCTCAAATAATAGACAGCATAAATAAAACGTCCCTATTTCATTACACTTGCAAAAATTGTTTAAATTGATTGTTTCCACAATACCTACAAAAAGGTATCTTTGTCTTAATGAAAGAAATTACTAGTATTCAAAATTCTTACGTTAAAGACCTTATAAAACTGCAGGAGAAATCTCGTGAACGTAAAAAAACAGGACTTTTTATTATTGAAGGCAAAAGAGAAATATCTTTGGCTGTAGCTACAAATTATAAATTTGATACTATTTTATATTTTGAAGAATTAATTTCTGATCAAGAGGTTCTGCATCTTTTTAATGAAAATATACATAGAATTCAAATTTCGAAAGAAGTATATCAAAAATTAGCGTATCGAGATTCTACAGAAGGTATAATTGCTGTTGCAAAATCAAAAAGTTTCTCTTTAGAAAATATTACCTTTAAAACTAAGAATCCTTTAATATTAGTTGCAGAAGGTGTTGAAAAACCTGGAAATATCGGTGCTATTTTAAGAACTGCAGATGCCGCAAATGTAGCAGCTGTACTGATTGCAAATCCTAAAAGTGATTTGTACAATTCTAATATCATTCGCGCGAGTATCGGTTGCGTTTTCACCACTCAAATTGCAATAGGAACTTCTGAAGAAATTATTGCTTTTCTACAAGGAAAGAATATAAAAATATATGCAACCACGCTGCAAAATTCGAACGAATATCACAAAGAAAATTACACAGAAGCTTGCGCAATTGCAGTTGGGACAGAAGCCAATGGCTTAACGGAACTATTTAGAGAGAACGCAACGCAAAACATTAACATACCAATGCAGGGAAAAATAGATTCTATGAACGTTTCTGTTGCTGCTGCTATTGTTTTGTTTGAAGCAAAAAGACAAAGAGCATTTAAAAATTAAGCTATGAAAATGTTAGGGATAGATATTGGTGGTTCTGGAATTAAAGGAGCTATTGTAAATACCAAAACAGGAGCACTACTATCTGAAAGGTACAGAATTGCCACACCAAAACCCGCAACTCCAGAGGCTGTGTCCAAAATAATCAACGAAATGATTACACATTTCGGATGGAAAAAAGCCGTTGGTTGCAGTTTTCCTACAACAATTGTAGACGGCAGGTGTATTCACTCTGGCAATTTAAGTGAAAAATGGTTGCATGTAAAAGTAGATAAGTTATTTAAAAAAAACTGTAAACTACCTTTTTACGTGAGCAATGATGCCGACTTGGCGGGCTTGGCAGAAGTAAGTTTTGGAGCTGCAAAAAATGAAAAAGGGCTTGTAATTGTTGTTACAATTGGCACAGGAATTGGTTCTGGACTCTATTATAACGGAAAATTAATTCCTAATTTAGAAGTTGGAAGAATGTTGCATACCGATGGTGAAATTATTGAGTTGTATACCGCAGATTCCGTTCGTAAAAAAGAACATTTATCGATGGATGAATGGGCAAAACGATTTAATTTGTTATTAGCATATCTAAAAATTGTGTACACACCAAGTTTAGTTATTTTAGGCGGTGGAATTAGCAAGAGATACGACGGTTTTAAACAATACTTAACTACAGATGTTAAAGTTAAAGTGGCGGAATTTAAAAATAATGCAGGCATAATTGGTGCTGCAATATATGCTAGTAAAAAATGTAAATAAGTTTTTTAATTGACCTAGACCTGTATTTAAAAAAGCAAGAGCTCGTCAAGTACTATTATTACTTATTAAATACTAAAATACACCTTTCGTTTAAAAAAAAAATGAGCTCAACAACACTATTCTACATTTTAATATCAGTTTTAGTTATTAGTTTTATTATTGATAAAATTCTAGAAACGTTAAATGCCAGACATTTTAATGATGAAATTCCAACTGAGTTGGCAGACATTTACGATACAAACGAATACAGGAAATCTCAAGACTATAAAAAAGCAAATGGACAATTTTCTAAGATAACATCCACTTTCTCATTTGTAGTAACACTCGTCTTCTTTTTTGCAGATGGATTTAAATACATCGATTATTTCGCAAGAAATTTTACAGACAATTCCATTTTGGTCGCGCTTATTTTTTTCGGAATTATCATGTTAGGTTCAGATTTTTTAACAACACCTTTCTCCTATTATCAGACATTTGTGATTGAAAAAAAATTCGGATTCAATAAATCCACAAAGAAAATATTTTGGTTAGATAAATTAAAAGGTTGGTTGATAAGCATTTTAATTGGTGGTGGTGTTTTAGCAATTATTATGTGGTTTTATCAACAAACAGGTAAAAACTTCTGGATATATGCTTGGATTTTAATAGCTGTCTTTTCATTATTTATAAATCTCTTTTATGCAAAATTAATTGTTCCGTTATTTAACAAACAAACTCCGTTAGAAAATGGAGAATTAAAAACTGCCATCGAAAAATATGCTGGTAACGTTGGTTTTAGACTGAATAACATCTTTGTAATTGACGGTTCTAAACGTTCTACAAAAGCAAATGCCTATTTTTCTGGTTTTGGTTCCCAAAAGAGAATCACACTTTTTGATACGCTTATAAACGATTTAGAGACCGATGAAATTGTTGCCGTTGTAGCGCACGAAGTTGGTCATTATAAAAAAAAACATGTCCTTTTTAATTTAATCTTTTCCGTCCTGTTGACAGGTTTTACATTATTTATTTTATCACTTTTTATTAATAATTCTATATTTTCTGAAGCTTTAAATGTTGCAGTTTCTAGTTTTCATATCGGTTTGATTGTGTTCGGAATCCTATATTCACCAATATCAGAAATCACAGGTTTATTTATGAATTATGTGTCTCGACAATTTGAATATCAAGCCGATAATTTTGCCAAAGAAACTTTTGCTTCAAAACCACTCATAACTTCACTTAAAAAATTATCTAAAAATAGTTTGAGTAATTTAACACCACATTCTGCATATGTTTTTATGCATTATTCGCATCCAACTTTGTTAGAAAGGATTAAAAATTTAGCAAAATAGTGCGCACTTAAGTCAAAAATGGAAGAAGATTAATTGCCTTTTTTTAGGGTAAGCTTTACGCTGAATATTATTATATTTTTTTAAATTTAGAAAACGAAATTCTTGTTTGTTAAATTACTTATTCCTAACTTCACAATAGATTAAAAACTTCAACCCTACAAGGTAATTTATGCAATACACGGCAACCATAGAAGAGGAAAATAAGGAAATTGCTAGCAGATATAAAGATTTGCTAAAAGGTACCTATGAAATTTTATCTTTAGAAGATAAGAAACTAATAAGAAAAGCTTTTGAAATTGCTGTAGATGCACATTCTGAGCAAAGAAGAAAAACTGGAGAACCTTATATTTTTCATCCAATTGCAGTGGCGAAAATTGTTGCTATGGAAATTGGTTTAGGTGCAACTTCTATTGCTGCAGCGCTATTGCATGACGTTGTAGAAGATACAAAATACACCATAGATGATATGGAGCAATTGTTTGGAGAAACCATTGCTAGAATTGTAAACGGACTTACAAAAATATCACGCTTAAATAAAGAACAAGACGCTTCTATACAAGCAGAAAATTTTAGAAAAATGCTCTTAACGTTACATGATGATGTTCGAGTTATTTTAATAAAAATTGCAGATAGGTTGCATAATATGCAAACTATGGATGCCATGCCTTCCCATAAACAAGTAAAGATAG